>NZ_JBGQOR010000005.1:0-187528 GCF_052119725.1 Flavobacterium sp. W20_MBD1_R3 | reverse complement strand
TTTACCGTTTTGGTGGATAAAGGCTACCATAATGGAAGGGAAATTGCCCAATGCATAGACCATAACATCAGCACCATTGTGGCACATCCTACGCCAGGAAGTAGCAAAGAAAGCGTCACGCAACCCGATTATTTGGTGGCCAAATTTAAATACAATGCAGAAAATGACAGCTATACTTGTCCCCAAGGAGAAACTTTAAAAACAACAGGAAGATGGCATAAAAAAAGTGGGCGAACAGAGCAAAGCGGTTATCAATTTAAAAAATACCGAACCCCAGCCTGTCGGGAATGTCTGGTAAAACATCTTTGTACGGCTAGGCCAGCAGGAAGAGAAATCGATCGGAGCCACTACGCGCAAGCCGTTGAAGAAAATAATAAACGCTATCAGGAAAACCCACAGTTATACCGAACACGACAAGAAATAAACGAGCATATATTTGGTACTATAAAAAGACAATGGGGTTATAATCACACTAATTTAACGGGACTCGAAAAAGTAAATGGGGAACACAGTTTAATTATGCTGGTATACAACATTAAACGCTCGATCAATATACTTGGCGTGTCTGATTTAATTGTCAAACTCAAAAAATGGAACTCACCCTACAAGGCAAAAGCTTGTTTGGTCAGTATAACGAACTATTTTAGGCTTTTTAAAGACCTTATTAAAAAGGAGCTACAATTTGCGGCCTAAAAAACAGCTTGCCGTAGGAGGACTATAGTGTAGTTTAGGTGTACGTATTATTTGTAGAATTATAAGAAAAGGAGGTTTTTTCACAGCCTGACGTCTCGTGGCTTTCACGATGTTTGGGATTAAATTAAGATTTATATTTCGGTTGAAGACTAAAAACAAAAGCACAAAACCATAATTAAATCAAGCCCAATACCCAAATATCTTGAAGCCACTGTTGTCATATCGGTTTTCTCTCCATTTTGGATTGAGAATCGGTTAACACTTCAACACAATGACAGAAAATATAAAACTTCGTTGTCTGGAAATTTCAGCAGACGCAAATAAAAACAATCCTGAAAACATTTTAATTGATGCAAAACAAATGTTTGATTTCACGCAAGATACTCCTTTTGACACTTCCTTTCTGATAAAACTACTTAGGATTTCTGCTCCTGATGAACGTTTAGAAGAAGAAGATTTGGTTAAAGTTATCGGAAGAAAAGTTTTAGATTATGTCAATAAAGAAAAAGCTAGAATAAGGGCTCAAGTAGAACGACAACCTGGCTATTATAGCTCATAGCTTGTTCTTTTTCTAAATTACTAGAACTTCTAATATTTATCGTGTCTTTTTCAAGTTTAAAATAGACTTCTGTTACTTTGTATTTATTATTTTCAATTATCACTTCTTGATTTACTCTTATTAACTGAGAGCTATCATAAGGTATGGTGGCAATGTTTAAATCATCAAAATGTTGTCGATTGTGAATATGTAAAATATCACTGTTCATTTTAAAGACAATTTTTGTTTTAAGAGGTTCTAGTTTTTCATTGTTCATATTTATTATTTTAAAAATTTATGTTAATTATTAAGTCCGTTGCTTATCGTATTTCATGGTTAATTTCCCGTCTTTTATCTGAAACGTCCATAGAATAATTATAAATGTAAAGGTAAATAACCCCCGAAATAACATTGTTTCGTTAAAGCTGTTAAAAAAATGCAAGTTTAATACGTTTTTATCTACAGTTATGTTTGCAATTACAAAAACATAAAAAAAAGAAAAAACGATAAGTAAAACATTAAATAAAACGGACTTTTTTTCTATTAACAATAATATTTTTTTAAACAAAATCATAATTTTTAGATTACTAATCATCGGTTCTTCGGAACCTTACTAAAACAAAAATAAATGAAACTAAAGATAAAATTAAGACAACCAACATTATTTGAAAGTCAAGTGTTTCTTGCTATTTCACAGATGTTATTATTTGCCATATTAGTATACAGAAGTTACAAATAATAAAAATGAAATTTAGAATCGACATTTTTTTATTAAAACGCTCGCTTTTAAAGTTTCTTTCAGCAACTTCTCTATTTAGAATATTTGCGTCAATATTTGATTTAGCCAAATCAATTTCAAGTTTCTCTTTTTCTGAAACGGCTTTTGCTTTGGCTAATTCTTTTTCTTCAATTTCTTTAAATGAAGTGAAATTTAAGCCTTTTAGATTTATCCTATAAAGTTGAGTATCTATATCATCAATTAGCTTTAATTCATTTACTAATATGTTTAAAATAAAACTTCTTTTTTTAGGGTCTTCAACCATAGTAGCAAATGAATCTTTGTGAACTTCATTATTCGGAAACTGCTTAAATTTAGAAATAAGTTTTTCTATAAGTATCTTATCTTCTTCGTTCATATTTTTCGTTATTTCTGTTTCGGTTCTCTAAACTGTATGACAACTTGTCTATATGCGAAACAAACCTTCGCCAATCTACCCGTAATTGGGTGTATAAACGAAGGTTTGTTTCGTGTTATTTATCTTCTCAAATATATGTAAATCATATTATAAATAATCAGTAGAACTAAATCTTTATGGAATGTTAGTGCTTAATGGGATTTGGATAAAAACTATTCAATAAAAAATTTCTTGAAATCGTAACAGAAGTAAAAAAGAATTAAGTATTAATAAGTGGAACTTCATTTTTCACACTCATTCTATCAAAAGCACACTCATTAGTACACTTAGATTCCATAAAAAAAGCCTCACATTGCTGTAAGGCTTGATTTTAGTGGTGGAGAATATCGGATTCGAACCGATCACCTCTTGCCTGCCAGGCAAGCACTCTAGCCAAATGAGCTAATCCCCCAATTTACAACGCAAATATAACATATAAATATTCCATAAAGCAAATTTGAAAATACAAATTTATTCTATTTAAAAAAAGTCAAATCTTGTTTTACTTTTTCTAACTTTACATCAAAATCAGTATTATGGCATTAGGAAAACCAAGCGGTTCACTAGATATAACAATAGAAAACAAAATTGCAACCCTTATATTTGGTCATCCTTCGAGCAATTCTTTTCCAAGAGCATTATTAGACCAGCTCACCACTGAATTTAATAATTTAAGTGCTGATCCAACTGTTTTGGTGATCGTTATTCAAAGCGAAGGCTCGGGAGCTTTTTGTGCAGGTGCTTCTTTTGATGAGCTTTTAGCGGTTTCTAATGAGTCAGAAGGCACTGAGTTTTTCTCTGGATTTGCACACTTAATCAACGCAATGCGATTGTGTTCTAAGCTGATTGTAGGTCGCGTTCATGGAAAAGCAGTTGGTGGTGGCGTAGGAATTGCTTCTGCCTGCGATTATACATTGGCTACAAAAAATGCTTCCATAAAGTTATCAGAATTGGCCATCGGAATTGGTCCTTTCGTGATTGAGCCTGCAGTTTCTAAGAAAATAGGAAAGACGGCAATGGCCGAAATGACACTTTCAGCCCAGGAATGGAAAACTGCTGAGTGGGCTAAAAGTAAAGGATTGTATGCCAATACTTTTGAAACCATCACAGAACTCGATAACGCAATAGCGGATTTCAGCACTAAATTAGCAAGTTATAATCCTGAAGCTCTACTTGAAATGAAAAAGATTTTGTGGGAAGAAACACAACATTGGGACACATTGCTGCTGGAACGCGCCGCAATTTCGGGCAAACTAGTGTTGTCTGATTTTACAAAGAAAGCATTGTCTCAATTCAAAAAATAATCTTCTTAGGATTTATTTCAGGAGCTATTTCCTGCTATCCGTTGCAATCTTTTATTTTTTGAGGCAAAAAATAAAAGGATTTTCACTACTATCAGGGCTAGGCTTCAATGACATTAGAATAAATTTGTAACTCATCTACTTTATTTTTTAACCAAGTAAGAGCTAAGTTTCATAAAGGTCTTGACTTAATTTTTTAATGGTTGATTATTTGTATTTTTTATGATAAAGAGATTTTCAATCACGGAAAATAGTTTGTCCCGCATTTACATCTCATTTCTAATATCAATTTGCTAAATTTGCATCAAAATTAAATCCCAATGAGCAATATCAGAATTACAAAACAATTTAGTTTCGAAACCGGACATGCCTTATATGGATATGATGGGAAATGTAAAAATGTTCACGGACATAGTTACAAATTGTCAGTAACGGTAATTGGAACGCCAATTACGGATCGTTCCAATGCTAAATTTGGAATGGTGATTGATTTTACGGATTTAAAGAAAATTGTAAAAGAAGAAATTGTGGATCAATTTGATCATGCGACAGTTTTCAACGGAACAACACCGCATATTGAATTAGCAAACGAATTATTAATTCGCGGACACCATGTTATTTTGGTGGAGTACCAGCCAACAAGTGAAAATATGGTAGTAGATTTTTCTCAAAGAATCATCAACAGATTACCACAAGAAATTACTCTTTTTTCGTTAAAGTTACAAGAAACTGAGTCTTCTTTCGCCGAATGGTATGCCAGCGATAATGTAAAATCCATACTATAAATTCATGCATTTACCCAACAACAAAAAAATATATTTCGCTTCTGATCAGCATTTTGGCGCACCAACACCCGAATTGAGTTTTCCGAGAGAACAAAAATTTGTAGCTTGGCTTGACGAAATAAAAGACGATGCAGAAGCTATTTTTCTATTGGGTGATTTATTTGATTTTTGGTTCGAATATAAAACTGTAGTTCCAAAAGGGTTTGTTCGTGTTTTAGGCAAGCTCGCCGAAATCCGAGACAGCGGAATTCCAATCTATTTTTTTGTAGGAAACCATGATTTATGGATGGAAGATTACTTCCAGAAAGAACTGAATATTCCAGTATTTCATGACAATCAAGAATATACTTTTGGAAATAAAACATTCCTTATTGGCCACGGTGACGGAAAAGGTCCCGGAGATTTAGGATACAAACGCATGAAAAAGATATTTACAAACCCGTTTTTCAAATGGCTTTTTAGATGGCTTCATCCGGATATTGGCGTAAAACTGGCGCAATACCTTTCCGTAAAAAACAAATTAATTTCTGGTGATGAAGATATTACTTTTCTTGGTGAAGACAACGAATGGCTAATTCTGTATTCCAAAAGAAAACTGGAAACCAAACACTATAATTACCTTATTTTTGGCCACCGCCATTTGCCTATGAAAGTAAAAGTAGGAGAAAATGCCGAATATGTGAATCTGGGTGACTGGATTACGTATTTTACTTTTGGCGTTTTTGATGGCGAGAATTTCGAAATCAAAAAGTATTAAATGTTTTTAAGATATTCTTCTTAAGTATCTGTTTGTTATAAGATATCATACTTATAAATAGTAATTACTAGCGTATTATTGGTTACTTTCCATATATTTGGTGTAGTTTGACCAAGTAATTATCTGCTAAAAATTAAATTATGAAAACCGAAAATAAAGTAACGAAATTTTTTATTTATTCAGGCACTATATTGCTGACGGTGGGTTTATTATCTGTTGATTTGGATGATTTTTCATTCGAATATAATAAAAAATCATATTCCAAAATAATCATTGCAGTCGTGTTTTTCATCATTTCGTTTTTTAGAATACAAAACGAGAAACATAGTAATCAAATTAAAAACTAATAATTATAGAAATGGATACCCATGGCATTTTTTGGAATTATCATAGAATCTAATCTCTAATTCATTCCCACACCAAACAAATAATCATCCAAATTTATTTTAAACAAAGTACCTTCCACCAAATCTTTTACGGCATCTAATTCTTCCATGGAAACGGCTAAGTCAATTTGGGAACAAGGTGTTTTTAGTAAAAATTTATGACATTTGTTTTTTAGTTTACAATCGTCGCAGGATTTATTTTGGATATAGCTATCTTCAATACAGTGCTTAAATAGTTGCAGTTGCTGTTGAGTAAAATAAAATCCCATTTCTCTAAATACCAGCTGAACTTTGTCTAAGTATACATCATTGTCCTTTCTCCAGTAAAAAGAGGTGCCTAAATTGTTGTGATGTATTTGTTTTATTTCTTGCATTTGCGATTAGTTTGAAGCAAATATAAGTTATTTATATTAGTTCTAAATAATAAAATATAAAAAAGACATGAAAAAGTCGGTAAGTAATCTCAAGATTATTTTACCGACTGGTTATAGAAAGTATTTTTTCTAAAAATATCTATTAATCACTCGCTCTTTTCGTATTCCTCAATATCTTTTTGATAGTCCAGAATATTGAATTCCTTTTGATGCAGCGCGTTATATGAATCATTTATTCATAATACCACTCTTTATTTCGTAATATCTCGTAATCGCAATTGTAAACTTAATTTGCCTTTCCACTCATTTTCATCAATACAGTATACGGCTTGAAAAGATTTTTGGTGGGTAGTAAGTTCGATTTTGTTTCCCAAATTAAAACCAATAGCTGCAAGACCTTCGGAGTTATTTTGTTTGACAAAAAGTTTTAAGTGTTCCTCTTCTTGTCCAAGCGGTTTTCCATAACCAGTGTCTTTGATGTTTTTGGTCAAGAAAACAGGAGTCATATTTTGAGGTCCGTACGGTTCAAATTGTTTCAGTATTCGAATTAATTTTGGTGTAATATCGGCAAAATCGATTTCGGCATCAACCACAATTTCGGGTGTCAACATATCGGGATGAATAGTTCTTTCAACTTCCTTTTCGAAAGCATTTTTGAAGATTTGGTAGTTTTCTTGCTTCAATGTCATTCCCGCTGCATACATGTGACCACCAAATTGCTCCAAATGCTCGGTACACGCCTCGAGTGCATTATACACATCAAATCCTTTTACAGAGCGTGCCGAAGCAGCATATTTATCACCGCTTTTTGTAAAAACCAAGGTTGGACGATAGTAGGTTTCAATCAATCGGGAAGCAACGATTCCAATCACGCCTTTATGCCAATTTTCTTGAAAAACTACGGAAGTAAAACGTTCTTTTTCATTGTTTTCCTCAATTTGTTGTAAGGCTTCTTTGGTGATTAATTTGTCTAAATCTTTTCGTTCCGAATTATAAGCCTCGATTTCAGAAGCAAATTGTTGGGCTTGCTCAAAATCAAATTCGGTTAATAATTCCACTGCATGATTCCCGTGTTTAATGCGTCCGGCGGCATTTATTCTGGGAGCTATGATGAAAACAACATCGGTAATATCAAGAGTTTGTTTTTTTATTTGATGAATGATGGCTTTTATTCCCGGTCTTGGGTCAGTATTGATGACTTGCAATCCAAAATAAGCCAGCACCCGATTTTCTCCGGTCATCGGGACGATATCAGCAGCAATCGCAGCTGAAACTAAATCCAAATACGGAATCAAATCATCAATAGTTTCATTTCGGTTTTGGCCCAAAGCCTGAATCAGCTTGAAGCCTATTCCACAACCGCACAATTCATCATAAGGATACGTACAATCGTCTCGTTTTGGGTCGAGAACGGCAATGGCTTCAGGTAAGAATTCTCCGGGTCTATGATGGTCACAAATGATAAAATCGATGTTTTTTGCTTTTGCGTACCCCACATGATCAATAGATTTTATACCACAATCCAAAGCAATAATAAGCGAAAATCCATTGTCATCAGCAAAGTCAATTCCTTTAAATGAAATTCCATAGCCTTCATCATAACGATCCGGAATATAGGTCGCCACGTTCGGATAATAGGTTTTTAGATAGGAAGAAACGAGTGAAACTGCCGTGGTTCCATCGACATCATAATCACCAAAAACGAGAATATTTTCCTCATTTTCAATTGCTTTTTCAATTCGGGCGACTGCTTTTTCCATATCTTTCATCAAATATGGATCGTGCAAATCCTCTAAACTCGGGCGAAAAAACCGTCTGGCATCTTCAAATGTTTCAATACCGCGTTGCACTAATAAAGTGGCCACAAAATCTTCTACATTCAACGCTTTCGCCAAATGTTGTACAGTCTCCTCGGAAGGTTTTGGTTTTAAGGTCCAACGCATAGTGATTTGGAATTATAGAATTGGGTTAGGAATTTTGTCAGGTCGAGCGCAGTAGAGACTAACTGATTTGCCTCAACTGCGCTCGACCTGACAGCGAATTTTAATTTTTATTTCAACACTAAAGCACTTCCGTAAAAGGCAATTCCGTCCCATCCGGTTTTCATGAAATTACGAATGTTTTGATGATCAGTTCCGTTTGGATTTTGCATAACATCTTCATAATAATAGGTTCCAAAACAAGCCAGCGTGGCAGTTTCAGACAGGTTTTGTATCTCTGCAAAAGCAAATAGTTTACAAGATCCTGAATTTTCTGCTGCCGCATTGTGTTGCAAACCGTTTTCAAATGCTGTGGGTGTAAAGTCGTAGTTTTCTTCGATAGTTGCAATGGTTTCTGAAAATACTATTACTTCAGGAGTTTGTTTTAATTTTTCTAAGAAAGCGGCTATAGTCATGTTGATTTTCATTGTTTAGAATTGTGAGGCAATTGTTTTCGCAGCAAAAATAGCGCCATCCATATAACCAGGGTTTTGAGTGGCTGTTTCTGCTCCGGAAACATATAATTTATCGTTTAGTAATGGTGTTTTGAAAAGGGAATGTCCGTTGTTTTGGTGCGCTAGAACGAGTTGCTCATACGGCTGAAATGTAAGTGGCTCTTCCCTCCAAACGTTTTCATAATAATAAACATAATCAGTAGCTTCTGGTCCAAAAAAAGTGTTAAGTTGTGCAATTACTTTTTCTTTTCGTTCTTCCAAAGACAGGACTGCGGTTCCACCATTTAGGAAACCTTTCACCGCAAAAGCAGAATCATCCGCAGTACTATGATCGTACATTTCCTGAATTATACTGGCTTGACTGAATAATGTTCCAGAATAGTTATTTTGTTTCCAAAAAGGAGTTTTATATTCAACAGCAAATTTTATAGATTCACCCATCCAAGTATGCGTTTTCTTTGCTAGTTGTATGAAATTGTCAGGCAAATTGGGTTCGAAAACAACAGAATTCACCAATAAATTAGGTGGGATAGTACTAATTACTTTATTGGCTGAATAACTGTTTCCATTGGCATCCGTTACTATTAATTGGTTGTTTTCCTCTTTTATTGCGACTATTTTGGTTTGTGTTTTAATGTGTTCCATACCAATCTCAGAAGCTAATTTTTCAATTAGTGTTGCTGATCCGCCTTCGATACGAAATGAAGGTTCTTCGGAATCCGAGATTTCAAATTTTTGCGGCGGCACAAAAGACATCGTTTCAAATAATGAAATACCTTTTATATATTGTTTAAAATAAGGGAGTTCTAAAGCGTGAAGTACTTCTAAAAGATGCGGATGTTGGTTTCCAAACCAAGTCGCGCCCATTTCCATTGTGACCGTTGTTGTGCCTGTTAGGGTTTTTATGCGACCTCCAATTCTGGTATTAGCTTCCAATATTAGAACTTCTATTCCTTTTTTTTGAAGTAAAACAGCGGTGTATAAACCACAAAGTCCAGCACCGATTACAATAACTTTTTCCTTTTTCATGATTATTCTTCAGCTGAGAATTTAGATTTTTTAGGCTCTTTTGTTATTGGTTTTCCACCTACAACCACAACAATTTCTCCTCTCGGAGCTGTTTTTTCAAAGTGAGTCAAAACTTCCCGAACCGTTCCACGAACATTTTCTTCGTGTAATTTTGATAATTCTCTACAAACACAAATTGGTCTGGCTTCTCCAAAATAAGTAATGAATTCCGCTAAAGTTTTTAATAATTTATGTGGAGAAACATACAAAATCATTGTTCTGGTTTCTTCGGCTAAAGCCAAATAACGAGTTTGTTTCCCTTTTTTGTCCGGCAAAAAGCCTTCGAAAATAAATTTGTCATTGGGTAAACCACTGTTGACTAATGCAGGAACAAATGCTGTTGCTCCAGGCAAACATTCTACTTCAACGCCATTTTCAACACAAGCGCGGGTCAATAAAAATCCTGGGTCTGAAATAGCAGGCGTTCCCGCATCTGAGATTAATGCGATGTTTTCTCCAGCTTTCAATCTTGAAATTAAATTCTCAACGGTTTTGTGTTCGTTGTGCATGTGATGGCTGTACATGTGTGTGCCAATTTCGAAATGCTTCAATAATTTTCCGCTCGTACGCGTGTCTTCAGCGAGGATCAAATCGACTTCTTTAAGGATGCGAATGGCTCGAAAAGTCATATCTTCAAGATTGCCGATAGGCGTAGGAACAATATATAATTTTGACATAAATAAAGTAATTAAACACAAAATTTAAATAAAGTTTGTATTTGTTCAAATGCATTTTTAAAAAAAGTTACAAGAATTTTTTCTCAATAATATCCATGAAACGATCCTCATAATCTTGTTTTCCTTGCCAATTGTTATAGTCCGGTTTTACCATTTCCTGAATAAAATCACGAGTTTCATAAAAGGTGTCAAACGTAATAAGTTGACTTAAAACGCGATTGTAATCTTCGCTACTATTTCCAAATAGATGTTTTATAAACGCCAAACGGTCATTCAAATCGATGTTGATTCCTTTAGCCAATTTATCATTTAAAGAAACTATTTTTGGCTCCGTTTTCGCGACTGACTCTTTTGGACTACTTTCTATTTGTAGTATTTCAGGTTCTACAAAGTTTTTTGGAGTTTCAATAACTATGGCAGTCGGAATATTTTCTATTTGTTGTTTTTTAACAAAAAGCGTGTCGTGGTAATTTCCTCCTAATAAATCTTCAAAAGAGATTTGAACTGCTTCTACTTTTTTTGGCATTTCCAGTTCAATTTGTAGTTCTGTTTCTTGTGATAATTCAAAAGCAGGAGCAAAAGGGGCTTCGGATTCTGCAGTTTCATCGTCGATTTCTACTTCATCAGTCACAATTATTGCTACTTCTTCCTTTTTTGTACCATCAACTAGTTCTTCCGATGGTTTCGCTGATATTTCGATAGTTTCTGCAGTAATGGTTTCCTTGACAACTATTTCTTCTACTTCTTTTTCTTCGGCTAGCGTTTCCTGCTCTTCTATTGTAGTTTCTTCTTCTTCTGTTTCAACAATTTCTTGTTCATTTGAAGAGGTCGTTTCTTCGGCTAGTTCTAAAATTGTTTCAGCTTTTTTTTCAACAACTGTTTCTTTAATTACAATTGCTGCTAATGGTTGAAACGACTCGGTTGTGTCAAAAATAGATTCTATCGCTTTGCTGATTTCCGCAGTACCAATGGTTGGTCTTGCTTCACTGAAATGTTCGTCTACAAATCGTAAGACAGAGAGTTTTTCATATAACTTTTGCGTTTCCAGGTACAATTGATTGATGTCAGATTTATTTTTTAGCTGTAATATTCTGTGTGCAATACTGATTAAATCGGCTTCCAATTTTTTTTTCATAACTGTTAAAATTATAGGGCGTTAGGCAGGTCTTTGTTGATGTGTTTTTGTTTTTTTTATATCATCCCAAAAAAAGGAGTCTTTAGAAGGGTAATTTATTTTTTCTAAATAAGTGCTCGTAAATCATCAATATGATATAAATTTTATACTTTTGAAACGGTGTAAAAGTATGCAATTTATAAGCTTGTTTATATTTTACAAAGTAATAAAAACTATTCATTTTTTAAGTTAGAAAAATACAAAATGTTTCTCGAAAATACAGTTAATCATAAAGAACAATTTGGTTGGATTGAAGTCATTTGTGGCTCGATGTTTTCAGGTAAAACGGAAGAATTAATCCGCCGTTTGAGAAGAGCGCAGTTCGCCAAGCAAAAAGTCGAGATTTTTAAACCGGCAATTGATACGCGCTATGATGATGAAATGGTGGTCTCTCACGATGCTAATGAAATTCGTTCCACGCCTGTTCCCGCCGCTGCAAATATTGCTATTTTGGCGCAAGGCTGCGATGTGGTAGGAATTGACGAAGCACAGTTTTTTGATGACGAAATTGTAAAAATTTGTAATGATTTGGCAAACCAAGGAATTCGGGTAATTGTTGCCGGATTAGATATGGATTTTAAAGGGAATCCTTTTGGTCCGATGCCCGCATTAATGGCAACTGCCGAATATGTTACCAAAGTGCATGCCGTATGTACCCGCACCGGAAATCTCGCCAATTACAGCTTCCGTAAAACTGACAATGACAAACTCGTTATGTTAGGAGAAACCGAAGAATACGAACCGTTGAGTCGCGCCGCGTACTATCATGCGATGCATAAAGATGAGGATGAAAAATAAATCCTCTGCCCAACCCTCTCCGAAGGAAAGGGAGCCGAAACAGGATTGAAATATAAAAGTATTAAAAAAGACAAACCCTTTCGGAGTTTAAAACTCGGAAAGGGTTTGTCTTTTTTATAAAATTATTTTGCTTAGCAACACTAAATCTCAAATCGTTAATCAGCAATCTAAAATCAACATTATTACATCTTCTTCCTCATTCTCGCTACCGGAATATCGAGTTGTTCTCTGTATTTTGCAATCGTTCTTCTTGCAATTGGATAGCCTTTTTCCTTAAGAATATCGGCTAGCTGATCGTCCGGAAGTGGTTTTTTCTTGTCCTCTTCCTCGATTGTATTTTGAAGAATTTTCTTGATTTCTAGTGTAGAAACATCTTCACCCTGATCATTTTTCATCGATTCCGAGAAGAATTCTTTAATCAGTTTCGTCCCATAAGGGGTTTCCACATATTTGCTGTTGGCCACACGTGAAATTGTCGAAATATCAAGACCTACTAAATCGGCAATATCTTTCAAAATCATCGGTTTCAGTTTGGTTTCATCACCATCTAAAAAGAACTCTTCCTGATAATGCATGATCGCATTCATGGTCACAAAAAGCGTTTCCTGACGTTGGCGTATCGCATCGATAAACCACTTAGCCGAATCTAGTTTTTGCTTAATAAACTGCACGGCATCTTTTTGCTGTGCTGATTTATCTCTCGAATCCTTGTACGTTTGCATCATTTCCTGATAATCCTTAGAAACGTGCAGCGAAGGAGCATTTCGTCCGTTTAAGGTCAGTTCCAGTTCACCGTCCACAATTCTGATCGCAAAATCAGGGACTACATTTTCTGTTATTTTATTGTTTCCGGTAAAAGATCCACCTGGTTTTGGATTCAGTTTTTCTATTTCGTGTATAGCTTTTTTCAGTTGCTCATTCGAAACATTGTACTTTTGTAATAGCTTATCGTAATGTTTTTTGGTAAACGCATCAAATTGATTTTCGATGATATCAGTAGCCAGTTCCACGGATTCCGATGGTGTTTTATGCTTCAATTGTAGCAACAAACATTCTTGCAAATCTTGTGCGCCCACACCAGATGGTTCCAACTCATGTATCACCTGCAACATTTTTTCCACCATTTTTTCGTCGGTGTAAAGACCTTGTGTAAATGCCATATCGTCAACCATATCAGCAATACTACGACGAATATAACCCATATCATCAATACTTCCCACAAGGAATTCGGCAATATCGCGTTCTTCATCATTCAGAATGAACGTATTCAGCTGATTGATTAAATCCTGATGAAAACTCACTGGCGCAGCAAAGGGTGTTTCACGATCTTCATCGTCGTCACTGTAATTGTTGGCTTGTGTTTTATAGTCTGGAATTTCATCATTGCTTAAATATTCGTCAATGTTGATGTCTTCCGCGTCAATGCGCTCTGATTCGGCATCATCATAATCATCATAATCTTCGTTTTCAAACTCGTCTTTCTCGAATTCATCTTCTTCTTTTCCAGCTTCCAAAGCTGGATTTTCGTTCATTTCTTCCAATAAACGTTGTTCGAAAGCTTGCGTAGGCAATTGAATTAACTTCATCAGCTGAATTTGCTGAGGAGATAATTTCTGTGATAACTTTAAATTTAGAAATTGCTTTAGCATCTATTTGTTTAATCGATTAATCGTTTATCTGTTTAATCGATTAACCGAATAATCGATTAACCGAATGAACTTTTTTTAAAACTCCGCATTCATTGGCGTTCTAGGAAAAGGAATTACGTCACGAATGTTAGTCATTCCTGTTACAAATAATACCAATCTTTCGAACCCAAGTCCAAAACCAGAGTGAACCGCTGAGCCAAATCTTCGGGTATCAAGATACCACCACA
This sequence comes from Flavobacterium sp. W20_MBD1_R3, assembly GCF_052119725.1. Lineage (NCBI taxonomy): Bacteria > Pseudomonadati > Bacteroidota > Flavobacteriia > Flavobacteriales > Flavobacteriaceae > Flavobacterium > Flavobacterium sp. W20_MBD1_R3. The sequence continues at coordinate 173,492 of NZ_JBGQOR010000005.1, read as the reverse complement.
ATTCTTCCTCATCAATTCCTAAGGCTTTCATTTTTTCAACCAAAACATCAAAACGCTCTTCTCTTTGAGAACCTCCCACGATTTCTCCAATTCCTGGGAAAAGGATATCCATCGCACGAACTGTTTTTCCGTCTTCGTTCAAACGCATGTAAAATGCTTTGATATTCGCTGGGTAATCAAACAAGATTACCGGACATTTAAAGTGTTTTTCCACTAAGTAACGCTCGTGTTCTGATTGTAAATCAGCGCCCCATTCGTTAATGATATAATTGAATTTTTTCTTTTTATTTGGTGTACAATCTCTTAAAATATCAATTGCTTCCGTGTACGAAACTCGTTTGAAATTGTTTTCTAAAACAAAGTTTAGTTTTTCTAAAAGTGGCATTTCACTTCTTTCCGCAACGGGTTTTGATTTCTCTTCATCCAATAATCGCGTTTCTAAGAATTTCAAATCTTCCGGACATTTGTCCACAGTGTATTTGATTACATACTGAATAAAATCTTCGGCCAAATCCATGTTATCATTCAAATCATTGAAAGCCACTTCCGGCTCAATCATCCAAAATTCAGCAAGGTGACGTGAAGTATTCGAATTCTCGGCTCTAAAGGTTGGTCCAAAAGTATAAATTTGGCCCAAAGCCATTGCAAAAGTTTCTCCTTCTAACTGTCCCGATACCGTGAGGTTCGTTTCTTTCCCGAAGAAATCTTCTTTGTAATTCACTTTTCCGTCTTCGGTTCTTGGCGTTCCGTCAAATGGCAAAGCGGTAACTTTAAACATTTCGCCAGCACCTTCAGCATCTGAACCTGTGATGATTGGCGTATTCACATACACAAAACCTTTCTCTTGAAAATAACTGTGAACCGCATACGATAATACGGAGCGTACTCTCATAATCGCTCCAAACATATTGGTACGAACTCTTAAATGCGCATTTTCACGCAAGAAATCCAAGCTCGGTTTGTTTTTTGGTTGTATTGGGAATTTCTCCGCATCTGAATCGCCAAGGATTTCCAGTTTTGCTACTTGAATTTCAAATTTTTGTCCGGCACCTTTACTTTCCACTAAAGTTCCCGTCACAGATATGGCTGCTCCAGTCGTAATTCGCTTCAAGGTTTCGTCCGGCGTGTTCTCAAAATCGACAACACATTGTATATTATCAATGGTCGAACCATCGTTTAAGGCAATAAATTGATTGTTTCTAAAAGTTCTCACCCATCCTTTTGCATTCACTTCATGAAGCGTTGTCGTGCTGTTTAGTAAGTCTTTAACTTTTGTATGTCTCATTTTATGTATATAATTGATATTAAAAATTGTCTTGTAACTGAACTGCAAATATAAATGATTTGTTTGAAAAGTCATTGTAAGAAATAGGGTAATCAGGAGCTATTTCCCGCTATTCGCTATATCTTTTACTTTTTAAAGAAAAAAGTAAAAGGATGCCGCTGCTATCGGGGCTAAGCCAAAGGAGATATTTTGATGTTTTATGAAAATGTTTTTGAATCTTAGTATAGGGAATAACAAGCAAAATTAGAATGTCATCAAGAGCCTTTTGCCGTGCCATAAAACACTTGGATCAATGAGCACAATACAAAATACTCCAGAAACAATAAGGAATTTGAGTACATTGTGAAGTAATAAAAATTGAGGTTTTGCATTTGACTTCCATAAATATAGCATAGAAAAAATAAGGATAATCAAAGTGCTGTAAAAATAAATATCCATGTAGCCTACGTCGTAAATTTCGATTAGAACATAGACCGGAAAAACAGTCAGAACAGTCAGAACGGTAATGATTTTTTTTGAAATTTCTTCGCCATAAACTACAGGAATCGTTTTGTAATCAGTAACTAAGTCGCCTTTTAGATTTTCTAAATCCTTAAGCATTTCGCGAATCAGCAGCAATAAAAACAAAAAAGAGGCATGCACAAAGATTACCCCAAGCTGTCTTTTATAGTTTTCAATTTCTTCAAACGGAATTTGATTATAGTAGTACAACAGTATGGCAAAAAATGGAATCACAGCTAATAAAGCGGCCGTCAGATTTCCTATTATAGGATATTTTTTTATTTTATGGGAATAAAACCAAATAACGAAAATATAAAGGGAAAAGAATAAAAAAGCCCGCCAGGAAATGAACAAGGCAATTAAGGCGACTATAAAATTCAGTGTAAAATAGACGCTCAGTTTTGTTTTTTGACTCACCAATCGATCCAGCATCGACTTGTTTGGCCGATTGATTAAATCTTTCTGACTATCATAAAAATTGTTGATGATATATCCGGAAGCAATCGTAAGTGATGATGCAAAAACCAGAATGAATAAATTGAAGTCCAGTAAAATATCAAGGGCTCTTTTTTCCGGGGCCAGAATAAATATTGCCGAAAGGTATTGCGCCAAAATAATTACCGGTATGTTATAACCTCTAACGACAGAGAACAAACTTGCAATTTTCATTAGGAGAAGTTTGTGCTGCCTGCTTAACATTATAGAAGTATAATTTAATTTTTAAATTCCCCTTTAGGGGTTAGGGGCTAAAACTGATATACCACTTCTAGTTTGTAATCTTTCAGCGATGCTTTGGCTTTTTCTAAATCTTCGGTGAAACCTAAGATGTAACCGCCACCGCCAGAACCACACAATTTTAAATAGTAATCATTGCTGTCAATTCCTTGTTGCCAAATACCATGAAATTGTTCCGGAATCATTGGTTTAAAATTATTCAACACTACTTTTGATAATTTCTTGGTATTCATGAACAATGATTTCATGTCTCCGCCAAGGAAATTTTCAACACAAGCATCCGTATATTTAACAAATTGATTTTTTAACATCGCACGGAAACCTTTGTCTTTAAGACTTTCCATAAAAATACTGACCATTGGAGCCGTTTCACCCACAATTCCGGAGTCCAATAAAAACACAGCCCCTTTTCCGTCAAAACTTTGATTAGGAATGCCAGTTGCTTGAATATTATCTTTAGAATTGATTAGAATTGGAATACTCAAATAGCTGTTTAAAGGATCTAATCCGGAACTTTTTCCGTGGAAAAAACTCTCCATTTGAGAAAATATATTTTTTAGCTTCAATAATTTTTCACGGGTCAAATTCTCTAGAACCGTAATTTTATTTTGTGCATATTTGTCATAAATAGCTGCTACAAGAGCGCCACTGCTGCCTACGCCATATCCTTGAGGAATGCTGGAATCAAAATACATTCCGGTTTCCACATCGTTTTTCAACAAGTCTAAATCAAATGTGACCAATTCCGGTTGTTCGATTTGTAAGGCTTCTAAGTACGTCAAAAAACGTCTTAGGTGACCATTTGATTTGATGGCTTCTTCCGTTGGATTCGCTTCTCTTTTGAGCGCACCATTGTAAAAATTATATGGAATTGAAAGCCCTTTTGAGTCACGAATAATTCCGTATTCTCCAAAGAGTAATATTTTTGAGTAAAACAAAGGTCCTTTCATATGAAGTTGTAGGTTAACGATATAAGCTTGGAAATCAAAGTTTTTTAGTGAGCAATTTGTTATAATTCGAGTTGATCTCCGCGATTTGCTTCCAGAATTTCAGAATCAATTTCTTCTTGCTGTTCAGGAGATAATTGTTTCCAAACTTCTTTTTTTTCGGATTTAAAAATATTTTTTACAGCCTCGATTATGGCTGTGTCGTCAGTTTCTAACAACAATTTTATCAATTCTAATTTCTCGGATTGAATGTCCATATTTTTAGCTCTTTAAAAAAATAAAGATAGGGAAAAAACAAATTAAATCAAAACCGCCCCATTTCCAATTTGATCACAAATGTACTGACCATTTTGACAATAGCCAACTAATTCGTTCTTAATAAATTGTAAAACTGTTTCGGCAACATTTTCCGGATATAAAACATGGACATTTGCACCGGCATCCAGCGTGAAACAAACTGGAAGTTTAGTCTCATTTCTAAATTTCCAAATCGCATTTATAATTTCCAAAGTATTCGGTTTCATTAATATAAAATACGGCATCGAGGTCATCATCATGGCATGCAACGTCAAGGCTTCACTCTCTACAATTTTGATGAATTCGTCCAGATTTCCACTTTCAAAAATTGAAATTAAGACATCCAAATTTTCATGCGCTTGTGCAAATCGCCTTTCTGCAAAAGGATGGTTGTGCATTAAATCATGTCCAATGGTACTTGAAACTTGTTTTTCTCCTTTGTCTACCAATAAAATGGTATCTTGAAAATTCTTAAAATGTGGATGAATCGCATTTGGAAATTCAACTCCAAATAAGTCCGAACTTCCGGAGATATTGGCGTGATTTCCCCAAACTACCACTTGACCTTTTACACTTCTGCAGGCGCTTCCGGAACCTAATCGCGCTAATAAAGACGCTTTTTGATAGAAATATTCCTCAGTCATTTCAGGATTTAAAGCTCTTTCTAAACTCATTAAGTTCATTGCTAAAGCAGCCATTCCAGATGCTGATGAAGCAATTCCGGAGCTGTGCGGAAAGGTATTTTCCGTATCGATCGTAAAATGATACTCTTTTAAAAATGGCAAATAGATTTCAATTCGCTCCAGGAATTTTTGGATTTTCGGTTTGAAATCTTCTTTTGGTTTTCCTTCAAAAAGTAAATCAAAAGAGAAATTATTATCCGCCACATTGAGCGCAGTCGAAAGGGTTCTTTTGGCGAAAGCCAATTTAGTAATCGTTTTACAATTATTCAACGTAAAACTCACCGAAGGATTCGCTGGAATTTGATTGTCTTTTTTTCCCCAATATTTAACAAGGGCAATGTTGCTGGGTGCGCTCCATTGAAAATTTCCCTTTTCAACTGAATGTGTATATTGTGATGGAATAAAATCGTTTGCTGAAATCATGAATGTATAAATTTACGCAAATATACTTTTTTTACGTTATTTGTTTATTCGATTAGATGGTTAATCCTCCAAAGATTTGAGTAATTTTGCACCATATAAGTAGTCATAAATCTACAACAAGGTTTTTTTGACCGTTTAAGAATTAAGTTTTATTAAGAATTGAGCTTAATTTTTCTTCATTTCTTAATGGTTCAAAACTGTAGATTGAATACGAGAATCAAAAAACAGATATTTTTTAAATAAATTTTGTGGTTTGTACCACGCTCCAACGATTTTTTTAAATCTGCCATTGATTCACTGATTTAAAATGCACTATTTATAAATTTTGTAGTTTGTTTCTTTTTAGAAGGGAATTCAAAAAAAATCTGTGAATCAGTGGCAGAAAAAACAGTTAAGTTATTTTTGATGAAATTTCAATATTTCAAATCGCTTATATGTTTCAATAAAATAGTACATTTCAAAAAATTAAAAATGAATAAAATCACCCGAATATTAGCTGTTGTTGTTACGTGTCTTGCCATTGGATATTTCTCTGGATCGGTTACTCGTTCTGCTATTACCACTTGGTATCCAACCTTAATAAAACCAAGTTTTAATCCTCCTAATTGGGTTTTTGCACCAGTTTGGAGTATGTTGTACGTAATGATTGGTGTTGCGGCAGGTTTAGTTTGGGATAGAATTGAATCAGAAAAAGAAGCCGTAAAAAAAGCCTTGGTTTTCTTTGCAATACAATTGGCACTAAACGCTTTGTGGTCGTATTTATTCTTTGGATTACACAACCCCATGTTAGCCGGATTAGAAATTATTGTACTGTGGTTAATGATTTTTGAAACTTACATTCAGTTTTCCAAAATCAATAAAATTGCTGGTTATTTATTCATTCCGTATTTAGCTTGGGTAAGTTTTGCAGCGGTTTTAAATGGAAGTATCTGGTGGTTGAATAAAGGATAGTGTTCATTATTCAGTTTTTTAGTGATCAGTTTGCGTCATGAAAAAGTTCTATTATTTTTGAATAACTTCATAGTTTTTTAAATTCAATACTCTTGCTAGATAAAAAATCCATCATCGATAAAACATTACTATTTTCTAGTAGTATTGTCGATTTTGGGTCAGCATCACAAAACTGCAGGAAAAGCTCTATTTGGTCTGGTTTTAATTTCAAAGTTTGAAGATAAAACTTTTGATCACAGATGCTTTTTGCCACTTGTTTGAATTCAATTTGAGGAGTTTCCTTAGTTCGGTTATACAATCTTTTAATCTTCGAAATTCCATTCTCTATAGTCCCAGTGTTGATCCCTATTACCTTTTGAGTGATTGCAGCTTTCTCTACTGCATATTGACTAATTTTTTCCTTTTCCCATTTTGTGTCTTTTTTCCATTGAATTGACGGCATTTTTGTAATTACGACTTCTTTTAATTCTTCTGGTTTAAGTATTAATGAAATAAGAAGGTTGTTTTTATCAATGGTCTTTTCATCCAAAACTATTTTTTTGATATCATGGTTTTTTGAAATAAAAATGAGTTCGTCACCCGCTTTTGCCAAAATAGAAAATTCGCCGGCTGCGTTTGTAATGGTGACTTTTTTAGAAATGAAATTAACAACGTCAACTTTTTCAACAGGAAATCGTTCGTGTAAAACTTTTCCGCTGATTATTTTTTCGGTTTGTGAGAAACCAGATTGAAGTACAAATAATAGTAAGAAAGGAAAAAAGTAGTTTTTAATCATTCGTAGTTATCTGACTACAAAAATATTCAAATCGTTTCATGAAAATGAAAACAGTATGGTAAAGTCTTGTTAATCTAAAACTAAAGTTATCTTAATTAAAGTATTGAACTGTAATGACTTTGGTTTTATATAGCATTTGCCACAATAAACCCGCTTGTCCACGCATTCTGAAAGTTAAATCCGCCTGTAATGGCATCAATATTGACGATTTCTCCGGCAAAATATAGGTTTTTATGAAGCTTACTTTCCATGGTTTTGAAGTTGATTTCTTTTAAATCGATTCCACCGGCAGTCACAAACTCTTCTTTAAACGTGCTTTTTCCGTTGACTTGGAATGTGGCATTTGTCAATTGATTCGCTAAAGTTTGCAATTGTGTTTTAGACAAATCAGCCCATTTAGTTTCCACTTCAATTCCGGAAGCGAGCACTAAACTTTCCCATAATCTATTGGTGATTTCAAAAGGGGATTTCTTGGAAACTGATTTTTTCGCGTGTTCCTGTTTTAATTCTTTTAGCTTTTTCTCGACATCTTCTTTGTCAGCATCATTCAACCAATTCACAAAAATGGTAAACTGATAATTTTTGTCATGCAAGATTCGGGCACCCCAAGCGGAGAGTTTCAAAATCGCTGGGCCACTCATTCCCCAATGCGTAATTAACAAAGGTCCTGTCGATGTGAGTTTGGTGTCTTTTACCTTTACGGTTACTTGTGCCGCAACTCCGGGTAATTCTTTTATTCTCGAATCTTTGATGTTGAAAGTGAATAGGGAAGGAACTGGGCTTACAACTGCATGACCAAAATTCTGCAACATTTCCCAAACTTTAGGATTGCTTCCAGTAGCTAGAATCAGCTTTTCGGCAAGATAATTTTCAGTTTGTGTTTCGATTTTCCATTCGTTTTCTTTTTTGAAAATAGATTGTACACTTTGTCCCGTAAGTACTGCAATTCCCAGTTTTTGTGTTGCTTTTAGGAAACAATCAATAATCGTTTGTGAGGAATTCGAAATGGGAAACATGCGTCCGTCCGCTTCAATTTTGAGTTCTACGCCATGATTATCAAACCATTCAATCGTATCCCCAGAGCAAAACTGATGAAAAGGACCGCGTAATTCTTTTTCGCCACGCGGATAAAATTTCACCAATTCATTCGGTTCAAAAATAGCGTGCGTCACGTTGCATCTTCCACCGCCGGAAATGCGAACTTTTTGCAGTACTTCTGCACCTCGCTCTAAAATTGCGACTTTCAGTCTTGAATTTTTCTCCACAATATTGATCGCTGTAAAAAATCCGGCTGCGCCACCGCCTACTATTATTATATCGAAATTCTGGTTCATATTCTATTTGGGAAATCAGTGATGATTCCGTTTACGTTGAATGTTTTTATTTTTTGAATGTCTTCTGCTTCATTAACAGTCCAAGTAAACACCTGCAATCCTTTTTCCTGTATTTTTCCTGTGTTTTCTTTTGTCAATAACTTAAAATGCGGATGAATGGATTTTGCCTGAATGAATTTGGCGAAAGCCAAAGCCAAGTCTAAATCGGTTTCCGTTAAAACGCCAATCGGAATTTTATCATTTAAAAACGCCACTTGTTGCAGCGCATTCCAATCAAAACTGGAAACTAAAAAACGATCGTATTTCCACCCTTTTTTAGTAACGTATTTTTCAATCAGTGAAACCACTTTATCTGTTGCTTCAAAACTTTTGAGCTCAATGTTGATCAAACAATCTTGGTTTACCAAATCAAAAACCTCGTGTAAGGTTGGAATTTGGTATTTACCTTCTATTCGAAATGCTTTTAATTTGTGCAAAGATAATGCTTTTACAAAACCTTTTCCATTGGTCGTACGGTCAATAGTTTCGTCGTGAATAACGATTATTTCCCCATCAGCACTCAAATGCACGTCGAGTTCAATGCCGTCCACTTGCAGGTCTATTGCTTTTTGAAACGAAACAAGAGTGTTTTCCGGTTCATATCCTTTTGCGCCACGATGTCCAATTTTGAGCATTGCCTTTTTATTTTGGGTAAAGGTAAACATAAAAAAAACGCCTTCATTTCTAAAGGCGTTTGGATTTAAAAAGTAAACTCAAACTCAGTTTAATTTTTTTGGTTTCGTCTCCCTTTCTTTTGGAAAGGGCTGGGGAGAGGACATTTATTTCTTCAATTCTAATAAAACAATATCAAAGTCGGTTCGAATTTTTACTTTCCCTTTTGAAACTTTAGCTTCTTTTCCGGAATAGGCATCTCTTACTTTAGATCCATCTTTAAAAACAGTGGCTACAATAAGCTCTTTTTTACCAGTAGACAGATCCAGACCAACCACTACTTTGTCCGTAAAAGTTCCTTTAGTGAATGTTCTTGAAAAAGTGTAGGGCGTGTCCGAAATCATAGTGTGAATTCCAGCTCCCACAGCAGGATGGTTCTTTCTGAATTTTCCTAATTTTCTCCAATGTGTCAGTGTTTTTTTAGTTTCTGGATTAGATTTTATGTCTTCCCAATTCATAAAGGAACGCAAGGTAGCATCGCCGTTTGTCCCTTCAATGACTAAGGGACGCGCACTCTCATCGCCATAATAGACTTGAGAAAGTCCTGGACTCAACAATAATTTTGTACCGGCTTCGATGCTTTTGGTGCGTTTTGCATCAAAAGGAGCACCGTCATCATGCGAGGATAAATAGTTTAAAACACTGTATCCTTTTAAATCGGTGTTGAGCTTGTCCGAATATTTTGAGAATATGAATTCATAGTCTTTTTGGGCATCCCATTTGAACTCAAAATTGATCATGTTGTTGAAACCATTTTTAAAATAGTTTATTTTTTTGTCTCCAAAATCAAAATACTGTCCGCCGCTGATGCCATAATTATAGACTTCGGCAATGGTGTAAAAGGAATTGTTATCCAATACTTTTGTTGGGTTTTTTTTCTTCCAAGTTTTAAAAGAATAGTCACATTGCGTTTTGAAATCTGCCCAGACGGTTTCGTCTGTATGTTTTACGGTATCTCCTCTGTAGCCGTCTATACCATAATCAGTAACGTAATCCGTTAGCCATTTGATGATGTAATATCTTGGAGTTTTTGGATAGCCCGTTCGAGCAAAAAAAGCGTCTAACTCTTTCATTTCCTGCTCATATCGACCTTCTTTTTTCCATTTTTCGACAAGAAAAGGCGGTAAGTCTACATTCTGGGTGCTTTCAGTTCTGATGTCTGGAAGATTGGCCACCAAAGTGCAGTCTGTTGTGTTTTGATAATTTTTATAATCACAAACCGGATTGGTGCGAACCCAGTAATTTGGCCAAACAGAATCTATTTCAGTCACTGGGCCGGTGTGATTAATGACACCGTCGAGGATGATTCTGATTCCTCGCGCATGTGCTTTTTTTACTAATAGGGCTAATTCTTTTTTAGTTCCAAAATTGGGATCTAAAGTCGTCCAATCTCTTGCCCAATAGCCATGATAGCCATAACTCAAACCAGTTCCTTCATCTACAGCATCATGAATTTGTTCTACAATAGGAGTAAACCAAATGGCATTAATTCCTAATTTGTCAAAATAGCCGTTTTCTATTTTTTTTGTAATTCCTTTGATATCTCCTCCTTCAAAACCACGAAGTTTTCCTGTATTTTTAGTTCTGTTTAAAGTAATATCATTGGAACGATCTCCATTATTAAAGCGATCTGTCATCAAAAAATAGACCGTGGCACCTTCCCAGATAAAGGGTGCTTTTCTTGTCTTTTTTATTGGTTTGCTGCTGTCCGTAACAGCTTTATTTCCTGAACAACTCACACAAAAAGCGAGTACGGACAAAATTAATAACAAGGAGTTTTTTTTCATTTTTTCTAAATCGAATAATTATTATATGCGGTGACTAGTTTTCAATAACACGAAATGTATCTGCCATTCTTTTCAGTGAGTTCTCTGGATTCTTGTATTTTAGAGCGGGAATTACTTTAGCTCTAAAATTAAAACAGATTTAGGTTCGATTATTATTTCGTTCGTCACATCAAAGGTGAGTTCAGAAATGACATCTTTTCCAGTCTTAAAGTCTTTGATGTTTTCTTTGAAACGTTTGGTGTTTACCGTTTTGGTCTCGTTGCTGTTGTTCATCAAAACCATTACCGTTTCATTTGCGTTGTATCTAAAATATATATAAGTATTATTCTCTGGAATGTAATGGGTCATTTTTCCGGAATGAATCGCCGCTTTTGTTTTTCTCCATTGGAACAATTTAGCGGTAAAATCAAAATACTCATTTTGTCCCGGAGTTCTTCCTTCCTTCGTAAAAGCATTGTTTTTGTCGCCTTCCCAGCCGCCAGGGAAATCAAGCCGAATAGCTGCATCACCTTTGTCCTTGTCACCAGCCATGCCTATTTCGCTGCCGTAATACAATTGTGGGATTCCACGAGTGGTCGCCATCAAAGTCATGGCCATTTTGTATTTTCTGATGTCGTTGCCGTAGGTTTGATTGATTCGATTGGTATCATGATTTTCGACAAAAATCAATAAATTATTGCTGTTTGGATACAAAAAATCATTGGTAAAATTATCATAGAGTTTTACCAACCCTTTGTCCCAAGAGCCATCATCTTCATTGAAAACCTTCGTGGCTGCCTCATATAATGTAAAATCCATAACGCTGGGCAAATACGAATTGTAATCTTGTATTGCAGCAATTTTACTGTCTTTTTGCCAATATGCCATTTGTGCTTGACTTTGCATCCAGACTTCACCTACAATATTAAAATTTGGGTATTCATCTGTCACTGATTTGGTCCATTTTGCGATTCCTTGCGGGTCTGAATAGTTATAGGTGTCAACTCTGAAACCGTCTAAGTCAGCGTACTCAATCCACCAAATGGCGTTTTGAATCAAATATTTTAAAGTCAAAGGATTTTTTAAATTTAAATCGGGCATCGATGGAACAAACCAACCGTCTATCGTGATTTTTTTGTCAATTTCTGAAGCATTTGTATCATGTATAACCGATCTTTTATGATTGGTTTGCGTGTAGGTTTCAAATTGATTGATCCATTCTTTTGTAGGTAAATCTTTCATCATCCAATGTTCAATTCCCCAATGATTTGTCACATAATCCATCACTAGTTTTAGGTCTCTTTTATGCATTTCAGCTGCTAATCGAACATAATCAGCATTAGTTCCAAAACGGGGATCTATTTTATACACATCAGATTGGCCGTAGGTATGATACGAATACTTAGCATCGTTATCCTCACAAAGCGGAGTACTCCAAATGGTTGTTGCGCCTAGTTCTGCTATGTAATCCAGATTTTTTATAATTCCTTCAATATCGCCACCGTGTCTCCCTCCGGGTAATTCTCTGTTGTATTTTTCTTGTGTTGAATTTTGACTGTCGTTGGTTCTGTTTCCATTGGCAAAGCGATCGGGCATCAGCAAATACATCATATCCGAAGAGTCAAAGCTTTTGCGTAGCGCTGAGTTTTCTCTTCTTTTTCGTAAAGAATATTTATGTGTAAAGGTTTCTTTGTTTTTACTTTTAAAAGTAAACACTAAATCAGATGCTGCTACTTTTTTAGTGTCGATTGTAACAAAAATATAGTTGGGGTTTTCTGTTCTTTTTACGTTGGTTATTTTTATGCCATTAGAAACCGTAACCTGATTTTGAGCAATGTCTTTGCCATAAAAAAGAATTTGCAGTTCTGGATTGTGCATTCCTGCATACCAAAAAGGCGGTTCAATTTTGTCGATTTGAGCGTTTACAGTTAAAGACATAAAAAAAAGGAATAAGGTTATTTTTTTTAGAAAGCTCCTGCTTATGAACGGAAATTGATCTGTTTTATTCATTGTAACTATTTTTTTTGTGTCATTTCATTTTTTGTAAGCTTCAAATGAAGCTAATTTATGTTTAGAAATGACTGTTTTAGTAATTTGATAGCCACTCTTTTTTAATGTAGGAGTAGGTATCAATTGAACAATCCCAATAAATATCGGGATTGTCAGTTAGCCGAGTAAGGCTTGTGTTCAAATGTTAGAATTAACTACAAGTTCTAGCAAATGTTTAGTTTATGGTGACTACGTTTTTAGTAGTCACAACAACATTCTTGCCATTTACTACGATTTGTAGTTCTTTATCCCCAACAATTGAGAATGTAGTTTCTTTAGGATTAATCGCTACTTTCAAAATTTGATTTCTGAAATTGATTTTAAAGGAATACCCTTCCCATTCTTTTGGAATTTTTGGAGAAAAATGAAGTGTGTCGTCCTTGATTCTCATTCCGCCAAAACCTTCTACAATGCTCATCCAGGTTCCAGCCATAGAGGTAATATGACAGCCTTCTTCGACTTCCTTATTATAGTCATCTAAATCCAAACGCGACGTTCTCAAATAGAAAGTATAGGCCATATCCATTTTGTCCAATAAAGCGGCTTGAATGGAGTGTACACAAGGTGAAAGGGAACTCTCATGAACCGTAAAGGATTCATAAAATTCAAAATTATTTTTCAATTCTTCTTTCGAAAAATGATTTTCGAAGAAATAGAAACATTGTAAAACATCGGCTTGTTTGATATAAGGCGAACGCAAAATTCTATCCCAAGACCATTTTTGATTGATTGGTCTTTGGCTTTTGTCCAAATCAGCTACGCGAACTAAATCCTTATCCAAGAAACCGTCTTGCTGTAAATATACATTGTGTTCTTCTGAAAAAGGGAAGTACATATGATCTGAAACTTTTTTCCAAGATTGTAATTCGGAATCTGAGATTTTTACTTTTTCGGTAATTCTTTTGTGGTCAACAGGATATTCCAGGGATACTTTCTGAATTTGTTCGTAGGTATATTCCAAACACCATTTTGCAATATAATTGGTGTAGAAATTATTGTTTACGTTGTTCTCGTATTCGTTTGGACCCGTAACTCCAAGAATTACGTATTGGTTCAAATTAGTAGAAAAATTCGCTCTTTGATGCCAAAAACGCGCAATTCCTATTAATACTTCCAACCCTTTTTCAGGAATGTAGCTGTAATCTCCTGTGTATCTGTAAAAGTTATAAATGGCAAATGCAATGGCTCCGTTTCTATGAATTTCTTCAAAAGTAATCTCCCATTCGTTATGACATTCTTCGCCATTCATGGTTACCATTGGATACAAAGCAGCGCCATTAGTAAATCCTAATTTAGCAGCATTTTCAATGGCTTTGTCCAATTGATTGTAGCGGTACGTCAGTAAGTTTCGAGCCACTTCTTGGTCTTTCGTCGCCATGTAAAACGGAATGCAATACGCTTCAGTATCCCAATAGGTAGATCCGCCGTATTTTTCGCCAGTGAATCCTTTTGGTCCAATATTCAATCGGGAATCTTTTCCTAAATACGTTTGGTTCAACTGGAAAATATTGAAACGAATTCCTTGTTGTGCTTTGACGTCGCCATCGATTGTAATATCTGACATTTCCCAAATTTTTGCCCAAGCATCAATCTGGTCCTGTAACATTTGGTCATATCCTACTGATAAAGCGGATTGAATCACTTTTTCGGCAGCAGTAATGGTGTTTTCATGGTTTAAGGAAACCGTGTAACCTCCAATTTTTTGTATAGAAGATTTTTGGCCTTGAGCCACAATTACATCATAGCTAAACTGAATTTTATCAGTAGTTGCATCAATATTAGAAGGAGAAATTCCTGTTTTCTCACCATTTCTTAAAATGGTGTTTTGCATAAAAGTGGTAGCCTTGAAATGTGTTTTGAACGTTTGAGCCGTTACAAATGCTTCATTTCCTGATTTTTTTACATCAAGAGGTTCCCAGAATTTTTCCTCCCAGTTCGCATCTTCATTCGTTACACCAGCATCGACATAGGGTTTGTATACAATTTTGGAATCTTTGTTTAAAGGAGTGATTTCATAATTGATAACCCCAACTTCGTCTAAGACGATAGAAAGAAACCGGCGAATGCTCACTGCAATTTCAGTCCCGTTTTTTAAAGTAGCTTCAAAAGAACGATGGTACCAACCTTCTTTCATATTCAATTCACGACGAAAATTTTTGACTTCGGAACAAGTATTCAAATCCAGTTTTTCACCATTGATTTCAATGTCGATACCAATCCAGTTGGGTGCATTCAAAACTTTGGCAAAATATTCTGGATATCCATTTTTCCACCAGCCCACTTTGGTTTTGTCAGGATAATAGATTCCGGCAATGTAACTTCCCTGAAATGTTTCGCCGCTATAATTTTCTTCAAAATTAGCACGTTGTCCCATAGCGCCGTTGCCAATGCTGAACAGACTTTCAGATGATTTAACGCGTTCGGCATCAAAACCTTCTTCTATGATGGACCAATTATCTGGTTTTATATAATCTTGATTCATTCTTTGCTTTTGTTTAAAGTTTAAAAAGTTTAACGTTTTAGAGGTTTAAAATTGTTGCAAATTATCACAGCTTATTTAATCTCTTTTTTCTTGTTTCTTTTTATTTGCTAATTAATTCTTCTATGAATTGGGTATTTATAGCGGTAAAGTCTTTAAATATGTATTTTGCTTCATGCAAAGTTGATGCTTCACCAATTCCTATGCTGGTCATATTACCAATATTCGCCGCTTGAACTCCCGCCACTGAATCTTCAAAAACGATTGAATTTTCTGGAGTAGTGTTCAATAATTTTGCAGCCATCAGGAATACTTCAGGATCCGGTTTGGCATTGGTCACATCATTTCCATCTACAACAGCATCAAAATAATGTCTGATTCCCGTTTTTTCCAAAATAGGACGTGCATTTTTGCTGGCTGAACCCAAAGCGATGGGTTGGTTTTTTTCTTTTAAATACTGCAACATCGTTAGAACGCCGGGCAGTAGTTCGCTTTGATCCATGTCTACCAAATACGTCAGGTATTCTTCATTTTTCTGAATCAGCCATTTGTTTTTGTCTTCTTGTGATGCGGTTACTTTTCCTAATTCTAATATGATATCTAAGGAGCGCACCCGGCTTACTCCTTTTAATAATTCGTTGTTTTCGAGTGTAAATTCGATATTCAATTCATTTGCGATTTTTTGCCATGCTAAATAATGGTATTTAGCCGTGTCAACAATCACTCCGTCTAGGTCGAATATAAATGCTTTTGTGTTCATTGTTATTTTTTTATTTGGTCGTCAACATCTTGTACTTTTACTACTAAAATAGCTGCAATCAAGAAACTGACGCCACTAGTGACTAATGCAAATATGGCATTGTCATTGTATACATATTTAACTAATGGTCCGCCAATTAAGGCATTGATAATTTGTGGGATAACGATAAAGAAGTTGAAAATACCCATGTAAACGCCCATTTTCATAGGAGATATTGATCCTGCTAATATGGCATACGGCATAGATAAAATACTTGCCCAAGCAATACCAACAGCAACCATCGATAAGATAAGCCAGTCTTCATTGGGTACAAAATAGATCGAGATTAAACCAAGACCTCCAATAATGAGTGAGATGGAGTGCGTTAATTTTCTTCCGAATTTTTTTGCAATGTAGGGTAAGGCAAAGGCGTAGAAAGCAGATACTAAATTGTAAATACCAAACAGTACTCCAACCCAGTCCCCTGCGTTTTGATAACCCTCACTTTTGCTATCACTAATAGGTAAGCCATAAATATGGTGGGCTATGGCTGGAGTGGTAAAAACCCACATTCCGAAAAGGCCAAACCAAGAGAAAAATTGCACCCAGCTTAATTGTCGCATCGTGGTAGGCATTTTTCTGAAATCATCAAAAATGTCCAGTAAACTGGATTCTTTTGGTTTTGCATCCGTCACTTTAGTTTTCTGATGCGCCATTTCGTCCTCAAATTGTAGTAATTCTTCTGGCGAATACTCTTTTGTTGTAAAGATGGAAACCAAGATAGAACCTATCAGAATTGCAGCTCCAATTATAAAGGATAAAATCAGGTGCATAGGTACACCGCCATTCTCATCTCTATTTGAAACGCCAAAATAATTCGTTAATACATAAGGTAATAATGAACCAATAACGGCACCAAAACCAATTAATGCAGTTTGAACGCTAAATCCAAGGGTTCTTTGGTCCGTTCTTAAATTATCTCCCACTAAAGCCCTGAAAGGTTCCATGGCAATGTTGAAAGAAGCATCCATAATCATCAGCATTCCAGCACCAACCCATAAAGCAGGCAGAAAAGCAATGAAAATCTCGGCTTGAGGCATTAGTATTAAACCAATAGAGGCTAATAAAGCGCCCACTAAAAAGAATGGTTTTCTTCTTCCGAATTTGCCCCACGTTTTATCACTATAATGACCTATAATGGGTTGTACAATAAGTCCCATCAACGGTGCAATGATCCAAAACCAGGATAATTCATGAACATCGGCGCCAAAAATCTGGAGGATTCTACTGGCATTAGCATTTTGCAGTGCAAAACCCATTTGTATTCCTAAGAAACCAAAACTCATGTTCCAGATTTGCCAGAAACTTAATCTACGCTTTTCCATTATCGTAATTTAAATATTAATACGATAAGCGCTATGCTTATCAAAACTCATCTTATTTTTCGAAGTAAAAGTTAAAGTTTTGAGGGGTAAATATAAAAATATATTTCAAACTTTTGTTTTTGAGAAAGAAATATTCTAGAACTTTTTTCACTACAAGGTTGTAGTACTGAATATAATACAGTTATTTTTAAAATTAGCCGTAGTTTTCAGTCGCACTTTTCTTAAGCCAACTGAAAACTTATAAAATCTAATTTGTAGATTCTCTTTCTATCAAATGCGTTTCAATGACTTCGGTTTTGTAATTTTCATCTTCTTCATCTTCTTTAGATTCGAGTCGGTCAATTAACATTTTTGCCGCTTTATTTCCCATTTTGATACCGTTTTGACTGACGGTGGTTATACTAGGTGTAGAATATTTAGAGATTATACCATCTGTAAAGGCTATAACGGCAAGGTCTTTAGGGACATTTAATCCTATTTTACTGGCGGTTTTAATTATCGTCACTGCAAAAAGTTCGTTTACTGCAAAAACAGCATCAATTGCTTTGTCTTCCAACAGTTTTCCAATGGTAATTTCACAGGTATCAATGTCTTCAATTTTGATGATAAGGTTTTCATTAAAAGGTATTCCGTTGTCCAGAAGTGCTTTTGTGTAGCCGTCAGTGCGAAGTTTTCCTACACTTACGTAATCAACGGTGGTCACTAAGGCAATTTTTTTTCTTCCCTTGTCAATCAAACTTTGAACGGCTTCATACGCTGCAGATTGATCGTCTATGATGACTTTGTCGCAAAGGATATCGTTAGTAACTCTATCAAACATGACAACAGGCATTCCTTGATTGATGACTTCTGTAATATGGTGAAAATCGCCTTTGAATTGTGTTTCTTTAGAGAGCGACATGATAAAGCCGTCAATACTGCCGTTAGCCAGCATCTCCATGTTTAGGACTTCTTTATCAAAGGAGTCGTCTGACAAACAAATGATTACGCTGTATCCGTTTTCATTAGCCACTTGTTCAATTCCATTAATGACCGTCGAGAAAAAGTGATGTACAATTTCCGGAATGATGATTCCTATGGTTTTGGTTTTTCGGTTTTTTAGGCTTAGTGCAATATTATTGGGCTTGTAGTTATAAAATTTGGCGAAAGCCTGCACTTTAAGTCTGGTTTCTTCCCCTATTTCGAGGCTGTTTCGAAGAGATTTTGAAACGGTAGAAATAGAAACGTCTAATTCTTTTGCAATTTGTTTAAGCGTTATTTTCCTTTTCATGTACAGAAGTGGTAAAAATTTATTTCGTAATAAAGGTAAAATTTAATTTTACAAATGGTAATTAAACGCGTTAAAATTTAAATAAAACAGAAAGTTTTCAACACTATTACGTTTTCGTAACCCAATTAAAAAGACCTATTGTCGGGAGTGCCAAAATTTACATAAATTTAACATTCGAAGTAATAGTTACACTTGAAAATTCAAGAAAAATTCAATTAAATTAAACAAAACGTATGAAAACAATTTATAAAAAGTTGTTAATTTTAGTACTGTTGATTCCTTTCAGTGTTCTGGCTCAGAATACTGTTGGCGGAACCGTTGTTGACAAAGTGTCAGGACAGCCAATCCCGGGAGTTAACATAAATGTACAAGGCACTGCCAATGGTGTTTCTACTGATTTTGATGGTAAATTTCAGTTGTCTAATGTAAAAAGTGGCAACAAAATCGTATTCTCTTATATTGGATACAAAGATGTGATGGTGAGTTATAGTACTCAAAATGTATTAAACGTATCTTTAGAAGAAGATGCTAACCAATTGCAAGAAGTTGTGGTTCAAGTGGGTTACGGTACTGTTAAGAAAAAAGATGCCACAGGAGCTGTAGCGGTAATTTCTACAAAAGATTTTAATCAAGGGTTGACAGTTACTCCTGAAAGTTTAATTAACGGTCGTATTGCGGGTGTTAATGTAACAGGCGGTGGTGCTCCTGGAGCAAAAGCAGATATTCGTATTCGAGGTGGATCTTCTTTAAGTGCTTCTAACGATCCTTTGATTGTTATAGATGGACTTCCTTTGAGTAATGCCACTCCAAATGGGGCTACCAGTGTTTTATCTACAATAAATCCTAGTGATATTGAGTCTTTCACGGTTCTTAAAGATGCTTCTGCGGCTGCTATTTATGGTTCCAGAGCGGCTAATGGTGTAATTGTTATTACTACCAAAAAAGGAGCCAGAGGTGGCGTTAAAGTTTCGTTTAACTCCCAAGTAGGTGTAAATACGATTGATAGAAAGATTGACGCATTAAGTGCTGATCAATTTCGTGCCTTAGTTAATGAAAAGGGAAACGATGCTCAAAAAGCGAAATTAGGAACGGCTAATACCAATTGGCAAGACGAGATTTTCAGTACTGTTTTGACTACAAATAACAATATATCTGCAAGTGGTTCTTTATTTAATAAGTTACCAGCTAGAATTTCGGTAGGAAACACTAGCAATCCAGGAATATTGAATAACACCAGTTTTGAAAGATCAACTGTTTCCTTGTCTTTGAATCCTGTTTTCCTTGATAATCATTTGAAAATTGACATCAGTGGAAATTTGTCCTTTGGTAAAAATAGATTTCAAGATGAAGGTCGAGTTATTGGTGCTGCAGTAGGTTTTGATCCTACGCAATCCGTTTATCAAGAGGGTTCTCGTTATGGAGGCTATTTTGAATGGCTGGAACCTAACGGAAATGTGAATTTATTAGCGGCCAAAAATCCAGTTGCTTTATTGAATCAAACTAATAACAGATCGACTTCAACAAGAAAATGGGGAAATGTAAGATTGGATTATAAATTGCATTTCTTTGAAGATTTAAGAGCTGTAGTTGAATTAGGGATTGATCGATTTGACGGAAGCGGTTTTACAGATGTTAGCACAGCAAGTATTACAGGGTTTCAACCAAGTAGTTTTAGTACAGGCAACTGGTCTAACCTTGGAGATTATAAAAGTTATACCGATGCACGCCAAAACAAAAACTTAAATGCTTATTTTAATTATGTTAAAGAGGTAGGGAAGTTTAAAGTAGATGCAACCGCAGGTTATAACTACCAATTATTTCAAAGAGAAGGTTATGTAAGTGGAGACACCAGAAGACCAACTCCTTTAGAAGATGTGCAAACGGATCCGGATATCAATTTACAATCGTATTTTGGTCGATTGATTTTAAATTTTGATAGCAAGTATTTGTTGACTATTAATCACAGACGCGATGGATCTTCCCGTTTTTCTAAAGAAAACAGATGGGCTGATTTCTCAGGAGCAGCTTTAGCATGGAATGTTTCAGAAGAATCTTTTCTAAAAGATAACAATACTTTATCGAATCTGAAATTAAGAGTAGGTTATGGTCAAACTGGACAACAAGATATTGATGCTTCCTATGATTATTTAAGAAGAGTAACCCTGGGAACTATTAATTCGCAGTATATTTTTGGAAACACTATTTATCCAGTGGCCAGAACGGAAGGGTACAATGAAAATGTAAAATGGGAAGAAATAACAGAAACGAATATTGGTCTAGATTACGGTTTATTTAACGATAGAATTACAGGTTCTGTAAACTATTTTAATAAAAAATCCAATGATCTTCTTGCCTTTATCGCTTATCCTGATGGAGCCAATTTAAGAAATGCAGGTTTTGCAAATATTGGAAGTGTGTTAACCAAAGGTGTTGAATTTAGTATCGAATCAGATATTGTTAAAACCGAAAATTTAAATTGGAATTTAGCATTTAATACAACCTACATCAACCAGAAAGTTTCTGATTTAGGAATTACAGTTCCGGGATTTGAAGGTTACCTTACTGGTGATAATATTGTAGGAGGAACCGGAAACAAAGTTTTAATAAACTCCGTGGGATTTGCTCCAAATTCATTCTACGTTTACGAACAGTTATATGATGCGAACAAAAGACCAATTCAAGGTGCTTATGTAGATCGAAATGGGGATGGAACTATCGATAATTCAGACCGTTACCGATTTAACAAACCAGCAGCTGATTACTCTTTTGGATTATTCAGTACGTTTAACTACAAGAATCTTGATTTTGTTATGAACTGGAGAGCTAATTTAGGAAACTACATTTTTGATAATGTAAGTTCTTCCAAAGGCTATTTAGATGAAGCTCTAAGAAGAGACACCGATTTAGCAAATATCACTACAGATTATTATAATACTGGATTTACATTTGAAGATAACGGAACACAACGGTATTATTCTGATTATTTTGTAAAAGATGCTTCTTTCATCAAATTAGATAATGTTACCATTGGGTACACACTAGATAAATCAATTCTAAAAGCAGTTTCACTACGATTTTCAGCAGGGGTTCAAAATGTGTTGACTTTAACCAAGTATGACGGTTTAGATCCTGAAAAATTTAATGGGATCGATGGGAATATTTACCCAAGAGCAAGAACTTTTTTGTTTGGGGTAAATGCAAACTTTTAAGTCGGAATATTATATTGAAAACAAAATTTAAAAATTAAACAAAATGAAAATATCATTTAAATATATATCTTATTTTCTCCTATTAATTTTAGGATTAAATATGACCCTTATATCTTGTACGCAAGACTTAGAGGTAACACCCAAAGATGATGATGAGTTTTTGTCTGAAACCTTCTTTTCGGATCCAGCTTCTTACAAACAGGTATTAGCTAAATTATATTCCGGCCTATATGTGGGAGGAAACGATGGTGATGGAAATGCTGATATTTCAGGTATTGGTGGTGATTTTAGCAGCTATTTACGATTGCTGTTTATAATGCAGGAAGTTACTACTGATGAAGCAATTATTGGTTGGGCTGATGGAGCATTGCCTACGATGAACACGCAAAAGTGGTCGTCTAATAATGAGTTTTTATACGGAATTTATTCAAGAGCTTTTTATGAAATTAGTATTGCCAATGAGTTTTTAAGACAAACCACAGAGGAAAAATTAACGGCAAGAGGTGTTGATGCTTCTCTAAAGACAGAAATTGCTACTTTTAGAGCCGAAGCTCGATTTTTAAGAGCTTTTTCTTATACGCAACTGATGGACTTGTTTGGGAATGTACCAATCACTACCGAAAACGATGCAGTAGGATTTTATTATCCAGAACAAAAAACCAGAGCAGAAGTATTTGCTTATATTGAAAGCGAATTAATTGCTATTGATGCTGATTTAGCTGCTTCTAAATCTAATGAGTATGGAAGAATTGATAAAACAGCTGCTAAATTTTTATTAGCACAAATTTATTTAAATTCAGAAGTGTACACTGGAAACAAAAAATATACGGAATCAGCTACCTTAAGTAATGAAATTATTACCGCTTCCGGATATACATTTGCAGAGGTTCCTTACGAATTCTTGTTTGCTGCGGATAACAATAGAAATGGTGCGCAAACCGAAACTATTTTTCCAGTAGTTGGAGATGGAAACGCGATCAGAGCCATTGGAGGAGGAATGAGTTTTATTCTTCATGCTGCTATTGGCGGTAGCATGGATGCAGCCGCACAAGGAATGGATGGCGGATGGGCAGGAAACAGAACCAGAAGAGAGTTTGTTTCTAGTTTTGGAGAGCCAAATGGAGAATTCGAATTTTATAGAACCAAGTCTAAAAATTTAGCTACTCGTACAGGAATTTTAGTCAATGAGAATGGATTGGCTTTTGATTCAAATGATTTAGCAGAAGATCAATCCGGTTATGACTCCAGCAAAACGTATTCGTTTAGTTTAACCGATGGTACGATTACAACAAATGGTGTTGTGGTTGCGGCTCCAACAGGAAATGCGGTCAATAAACCAGATTTATTAGGAATGCAAATTACATGGGCTGATAGTCGTATTTCTACTTATACTCCAGGTCAAACTTTGGATATTGCTAATGTGGCAACTTTTACTAATGGTTATGCGTTAACGAAATATTCAAATGTAAATTCAGATGGATCTTTGGCACAAAGAAATGATATGCCTGACACTGATTTTCCTATGTTTAGATTGTCCGATGTTTACTTGATGTATGCCGAGGCAACTCTTAGAGGCGCTACAAGTGGAAATGCAGCTACTGCTCTTACTTATGTAAATAAAATAAGAAACAGAGCGAATGCTTCACCAATTGTTGCTGGTAATTTAACTCTTGACTTTATTCTTGATGAAAGAGGTAGAGAGTTGTACTGGGAATGTCACCGTAGAACAGATTTAATTCGTTTTGGTAAATTCTCAGGTGGGGATAAAATTTGGCAATGGAAAGGTGGTGTTCAAAATGGAACTGCTACTTCTTCCTTCCGCAATTTAATGCCAATTCCAGCCACTGCAATACAAGCAAATCCAACATTGAAACAAAATACGGGCTACTAAATTATTAAAAATCATATAAATGAAAAATTTAAATAAAATTCTAATAGCGTTTATAGCGATATTAGTAGTTTCATGTACTGCTGATGCGGTTGATAATAGGCCGGTAATTGAGTCAATTAGTGCTCCTGAGTTAGTAACTCCTGAAAATAATACGGCCTTTGTTTTAACAGAAGCCAATGCTGCAAATGTTGCCGATACAGTAACATGGACTAAAGCTAAATATTCGAATACAGTAGTTGTTCAATATACGGTTTTGATGGATCTAAAAGGAGGTGATTTTACGAATGCGATAGCTCTTGGTACAACAAGTGATACCAATAAACTTGCCGTTTTGGTAAAGAATTTAAACCAAGTAGCTATCGAATTAGGCGCTGTCCCGGGAGAAGCTACACCTTTTGATATTAAAGTGAAATCGAGCGTTTCAGGAGCGGTTGTTATGATATCTGAAACTCTCATTACTATAAGTGTCAACGCCTACAGTGGTTTAGTTGCTTATGATTTTACAGATTGGTACTTAATTGGAAGTGCTGTTTATGGTGGATGGGATAATAATACAACAACAAAACACCAACCCTTGTTTAGAAGCGCTACCAATGCTAAGGAATACAAATTCACAGGCTATTTTATGGCTGGAGAATTTAAATTTATTTCTACATTAGGGAGTTGGTTGCCCCAATTAGGTAAAGGTGCTGATAATAGTTCAATTGCAATAAAATCACTTGATTCTCAAGGAGATCCTGGAACTTTTCTTATTGCCACAGCAGGTTATTATACCTTTACTATGAATACAGAAACTTTAGCAGCTTCTTTGGTTGCTTACAATGCATCTGCTGCTACGACTTACACAACGGTTGGTGTTATAGGAAGCAGTACTCCTTTAGGTTGGGATGGTTCTACGGCTATGACACAATCTAGTTTTAACGCACATGTTTGGTCCTTAGGCGTATCTTTAAATGATGGTGCGGCTAAATTTAGAGCGAACAATGCTTGGGATGTAAGTTGGGGAGGCGACAAGGCCTTTTCTGGATACCCTGGAAATGGCACAAGTGGAGCTGATATTCCTGTATCTAAATCAAAATATAAAATCTTTTTCAATGATTTAGATGGCAGTTATTTGATGATTCCTAATCAAGAATAATTTATTTCAAAAAATTTAAGGGCTATCTATGGATAGCCCTTTTTTTTAGCTTTTAACTTAACCAACCGTAAACCATGAAAAAAACTATACTTTTTTTATTGTTCTTTCTTTCAATTGGAGCTACTGCGCAGCAAAAAACCATTCCGTATTCAATAAGTCCGACCACTTTTGAAGAAACAACATCCGTAACCATCACCATCTCTGGCAATAATGTTGATGAAGCTGCTTGGGAAATTACCAGAAATGCTTTGTACATGTGGACTTGGTCTCTGGATATCAATGATGCCAACAGTGTGGATTGCCCAACTAATGGAACTTGGACTTCGTCTAACGAAGCCAATCGTTTTGCTTATAATTCGGCTACGAATACCTATACCAAAACATTTACACCAAATGTTTTCTATAACAGAAACGGAATTGGTAGAATTGGGTTCCTTGTAAAAGCTAAAGACGGAACTGGAGATAAAAAATCGCAAGATAATTTTATTGAAGTCGGTACTTATCAAGTGACACTTTCAGCACCAGCTGAAAATAGCTCAACAATTATTGCATCTGGTGGAAATTTGAATATTTCAGCTGCTAATACAGGCGGAAATGCCAGTTATGTATTAAAGGCAAACGGGACAACTTTAAACACAAATACAGCTACTTCCAGTTATACTTTTAATCACACAAATATTACAGGGAATCAAAACTACGAATTGCAGGTTACTCAAGGAACAACGGTAATCACTAAAAAGTTTAGTGCTTTAGTGAATCCAAATGTGGTTAGTGAAGTTATGCCTGTGGGTTTATTAGACGGAATAAATTATAATTCTTCCGATGCTACAAAGGCAACTGTGGTTTTGGATGCGCCATTCAAAGATTTTATTTACGTAGCGGGAAGTTTTAATAATTGGCAGCCTACGGGTTCTTTTGCAATGAAAAAAGATCCAGCTTCGGGAAAGTTTTGGTTAGAATTAACCGGATTAGTTTCAGGAACAAATTACACCTACCAATATTGGGTAGTTGATGCAACCCCTATTGCAGGAACGCCTTCGTTAGTGAAGACTGCTGATCCATATTCGACTTTAGTATTGTCTCCTGATGATGATCCTTATATTCCGGCTTCCAGTTATCCTAACCTTCCTTTATACCCTGCTGGTCAGCAGCGTGAGGTAACGGTATTGCAAACCGGGAAAATAGCTTACTCTTGGAGTAGTGCCACTACAAATTTTGTTAAACCAGAAAAAGAAAAACTGGTTGTTTATGAATTATTGGTTCGTGATTTTGATGCTAACAGAAGTTATCAGGATCTAATTAATAAAATAGACTATTTCAAAAATTTGAAAATAAATGCGATTGAGTTAATGCCTGTAATGGAATATGAAGGCAACGAAAGCTGGGGATACAATACCTCTTTTCACATGGCATTGGATAAATTCTATGGTACTTCGGATAAGTTAAAAGAGTTTGTAGATTTATGTCATCAAAACGGAATTGCTGTAATTCTGGATGTTGCTTTAAATCATGCTTTTGGAAGAAATCCAATGCTTCGGATGTGGATGAATGATCCTGATGGTGATGGCTGGGGTTCACCTTCAACTGAAAATCCTTATTTTAATACAACAGCAATGCACAGTTATAGTGTTGGAGAAGATTTTAATCATCAACAGCCAAGAACACAAAATTATGTGCAACGTGTTATCAAACAATGGATTGAAGAATACAAAATCGATGGTTTCCGTTGGGATTTAACCAAAGGATTTACACAAAATTGCCCCACGAATGTTTCTGGCGGTCAGGGTGCCTGCACAGATATTCTGCAACAGGATCGCGTTGCGGTGCTGAAAGGCTATGCAGATTATTCTTGGAGTTTAGATCCAACTCATTACACTATTTTTGAACATTTAGGAAGCAATGATGAAGAGCAACTTTGGGCTAATTATAAATTGGATGAAACACCAAGTAAGGGAATTATGATGTGGGGAATAATGACCAATCCATACAATGAATTATCCATGGGGTATACCGGAAATATTTCTCGTATGAATAGTTCCAGTAGAGGTTTTGAGGCTCACAGACTCATGGGTTATGCCGAAAGTCATGATGAGGAACGACTGATGTACAAAAATTTACAATTTGGAAATACGTCCAATTCTGCTCATAATGTTAAAACATTAAATGTTGCCTTATCGCGTATGTCAGCACTTGGCGCCGTTTCTTTATTGGTTCCGGGACCAAAGATGATTTGGCAGTTTGGAGAGCTAGGTTGGGAAAATTCTATTTTTGCCTGTAATAATGGTACGGTAAATACCCCATCGGATGCATTATCTGGCGATTGCAAATTAGATATTAAACCACAGCCGCAATGGGCAAGTAATTGGCTTGGTGACACCAGCAGAAGTAAAATTTTCGATGACTGGGCTAAAATGATTACTATGAAGACTATAGAACCTGTATTTTCAGGAACTGCAAGCATGGCCAATTCAAGTTCATTATATCCAAATATTAAAATAGCCAACGGTGCTTTGGCGTCAAGCCAACTTAAAGATGTTTTGATCTTGGCTAATTTTAATGTAACCACACAAAACGTTCCTTCTGGATTTCCGTATGCAGGAACGTGGTACAATTTGATGGATAACACAACGATTACCGTTAACAATGTAAATGATCTGATAGCAATTGCGGCAGGTGATTTTCGAATTTACGGTAACAAAACAGCTTCATTGGCAATAGCCGATTACGAAAAATCACCAACGATTGTGTTGTATCCAAATCCAGCTTCTGATTATTTTACATTGAATGAAACAACTTCAAAAGTTCAGATTTTTTCTATCACAGGACAATTGGTCAAGAGTTTTGATGCCAATAAAACGGCGGGATCTCAGTTTCCAGTTAGTGATTTGAATCAAGGACTTTACATCGTAAAAACATTTGATGATAATAATGAAATGAAAGTATTGAAACTGTTGAAAAATTAAGAATACGTTGAATCATGCAAAAACGGCTGTCTCTAAAAAGACAGCCGTTTTTGCATAAAAAAAACTGCTCCAAAGATGAAGCAGTTCTTAACTACAATTAAAACTAAATATTAAATTTTACCGTCTTTGATTTCGTCCACAATTTCAGGATTCAACAATGTTGAGGTATCGCCAAAATTAGAATAATCACCTTCAGCAATCTTGCGCAGAATCCTACGCATGATTTTACCGGAACGGGTTTTTGGTAAACCGGAAACAAACTGGATTTTGTCCAATTTGGCGATTGGTCCAATATGGTCGGATATGTGTTGGTTAATTTCTTTGCTAAGGTTTTCTCTATCACGATATTCTCCGGTTTCTTTTAGAATTACAAAACCATACAAAGCATTTCCTTTGATATCATGCGGGAAACCTACAATAGCACTTTCTGCAACCGCAGGATGTTCGTTGATGGCATCTTCAATAGGAGCAGTTCCCAGATTGTGCCCAGAAACGATAACCACATCGTCTACACGACCAGTGATTCTGTAATACCCAACTTCGTCACGCAAAGCGCCATCCCCAGTGAAATATTTACCTGGAAAGGTAGAAAAATAAGTTTCCTTGTATCTTTGATGATCGCCCCAAATCGTTCTGGCAATTCCTGGCCAAGGAAATTTAATGCATAAACTTCCTGTAACCTGATTGCCTTCAATTTCGTTGCGTTTTTCATCCATCAAAACGGGTTGGATTCCCGGTAAGGGTAATGAAGCATAAGTTGGTTTTGTTGGCGTTACAAACGCAATTGGCGAAATCATAATTCCTCCTGTTTCAGTTTGCCACCAAGTATCCACGACAGGACATTTCTTGTCTCCTACGTGGTTGTTATACCAGTGCCAAGCTTCCTCATTGATAGGTTCTCCCACGGATCCAAGTACTTTCAAGGAGGTCAATTGGTACCTTTGCACGTATTCGATGCTTTCTTTTGCCAAAGCTCTAATCGCAGTTGGTGCCGTATAAAATTGGGTGACTTTGTGCTTTTCGATGGTTTGCCAAAAGCGACTGAAATCAGGATAAGACGGAACGCCTTCGAAAATTACCGTCGTAGCACCGTTCAATAACGGCCCATAAAGAATATACGAATGTCCGGTAATCCATCCAATATCAGCGGTACACCAGAAAATATCATTGTCTTCATAATTAAAAACGTTCTTAAACGTATAGGCAGAATATACCATATAACCCGCTGTAGTATGTACCATTCCTTTTGGTTTTCCTGTTGAACCGGAAGTATAAAGGATGAACAAAGGATCTTCGGCATCCATGATTTCAGCTACATTATTATCCGAAGCTTGGTCTAGAAGGGGTTGCAACCACTGGTCACGACCTTCTTTCATCTTGATAGTTGAGTTGATTCTTTTAGCTACCAAAACGTTTTCTACACAAGGACAATTTAGTAAGGCTTCATCAACGATACTTTTCAAATCGATGGTTTTGTTCCCACGATATCCACCATCTGAGGTGATGACCATTTTACATTCGCTGTCGTTGATTCTTGCTGCAACTGCCGAAGCTGAAAATCCTGCAAAAACAACCGAGTGAATCGCTCCAATTCTGGCGCAGGCCAGAGTGGTAATTGCTAATTCAGGAATCATTGGTAAGTAAATACAAACGCGATCTCCTTTTTGTATGCCTTGTTCCTGTAAGACATTCGCCATTTTGCAAACACGTTCATACAATTCATTATACGAAATATGCAATGCCTCTTCGTTGGGATCATTTGGTTCAAAAATGATAGCTGTTTTGTCTCCTTTTTTGGCAAGATGCCTGTCGATACAGTTTTTTACAATGTTTACTTTTGCATTGGTAAACCATTTAATATCGGCTTCAGCCATATTAAAGTCTACAACTTTATCCCATTCTTGGTACCAAGTAAAATTTTCAGACGCCACTTTGTCCCAGAATTTTTTGGGTTCACGAACTGATTTTTTGTAATGTTTAAAGTACTCTTCTAGATTATTAATTTTATAGTAACTCATGATTTTGGTAAATTTTAAATATTATAAACTCCTATTTTATATTTTGTTAATGAGGTAACAATTTCTTCGACAATGGTTTCATCATCAATGGTAGATGGAATTTGAAATTCGGAACCATCAGCAATACTGCGCATTAATTTTCTCAGGATTTTTCCCGAGCGTGTTTTTGGTAATCGCTGTACAATTACAACATTTCTCAACGAGGCAACTGCGCCAATTTGCTGGCGAACCAGTTTAATGATTTCTTGTTCCAATTGATAATGTTCGATTTCATCTCCTGATTTGGTTACCACCAAAGCCAAAGGAATTTGCCCTTTCAACTCATCGTGAATCCCAATAACGGCACATTCAGCCACGGAATAGTGGGAAGCAACAACTTCTTCCATTTCAGCTGTTGACAATCGATGTCCCGCTACATTTATCACATCGTCCGTTCTTCCAGTGATGAAAATATATCCGTCTTCATCTTTATAACCACCATCGCCAGACAAATAATAGCCGTCAAATTTGCTGAAATAACCGGCTTTGAAACGTGCTTCGTTTTCCCAAATTCCCAACATATTTCCTGGAGGTAATGGTAGTTTTACAACCACCAAGCCTTCTTCATTGGCTTTTAATTCGTCGCCGTTTTCATTAAAAATCCGAATGTCATACCCACAAACTGCTTTTGTGGCTGAACCTGATTTTACTGGCATTTTTTCAATACCAAGAGAATTGGCAATCATTGGCCAGCCCGATTCTGTTTGCCACCAATGGTCAATTACAGGAATAGGAATGTGTTGTTGGTACCATTCCAGTGTAGCATTATCACAACGTTCTCCCGCCAAAAATTGATTTTTAAGAGCGCTTAAATCATATTTTTTGATGAATTCTCCGTCAGGATCTTCTTTTTTGATGGCTCTAATGGCGGTTGGAGCCGTAAACATCGTGCCTACTTTATGCTCTGAAATTATTCTCCAAAACGTACTCGCATCGGGAGTTTTTATGGGTTTTCCTTCAAAAATTATAGTGGTATTTCGGTTTAATAATGGTCCGTATAAAATATAGCTGTGCCCAACTGCCCAACCCATATCCGATGCTGCCCAAAAAGTCTCGTCTTCTTTTACATTGTAGATGTACTTCATAGAAAATTTTAAGGCAACGGCGTAACCACCGGTATCTCTTACAATTCCTTTTGGTTTTCCTGTAGTTCCAGATGTATACAATATATACAACGGATGATTTGAAAGCAAAGGGACACAGGGTGTTTCTTCTGATCCGTAAACCAAGGCGTCGTAATCTACATCATATTTCTTGAACGGAATTCGGGCGCCTAATTTTCTATTGAAAACGATTACCTTTTTTGGTCGGTGACTCGCCAATGCAATGGCTTCATCTACTAAAGGCTTATAAGCAAGTATACGGTCGATCTCAATCCCGGACGAAGCTGTAATAATCGCTCTGGGTTTGCAGTCGTCAATTCTGATGGCCAATTCATGCGGCGCAAAACCTCCAAAAACAACCGAATGAATCACGCCAATTCTCGCGCAAGCCAACATGGCAAAAGCAGTTTGAGGAATCATGGGCATATAAATTATGGCGGTATCGCCTTTCTTTAATCCCAATGATTGCATGCCTCCCGCAAGTTTTGCGACTTCGGTTTTTACTTCCGAAAAAGTATATTTTTTTACGGTTTGTGTCACCGGAGAATCATAAATAAAAGCGACCTGATCTCCACAACCATCCTGAATGTGCTTATCTAACGCCAGATAACAAATGTTCAATTCGCCATCTTTGTACCAAAGCGGATATCCATTTTCATCTTTCGATAAAATCGTTTCCGGTTTGTTGTACCACTCAATTGCATCAGCTTGTTCTGTCCAGAATTTTTCTGGATGCGCAATGCTGTCCTCATAAATTTGCTTGTATGTCATTGTGTTGAATTTGTTTCTTATTGAATTAATTCATGAACTTGATCGACTAATTTTTTAACTGAAAAAGGCTTCACAACATATAAATTAGCGCCTAATGAAAGTCCTTTTTCAATATCTTTTTCCTTGTTTTTTGCCGAAAGGAAAATGACCTTGCAATGCCGCAGTCGTTCGTCTTTTTTTATTTGTTCCAATGTGGCGAAACCATCAACCATGGGCATCATGACATCCAGAATAATGACATCCGGAAGTTGTTTTTGTAAAATATCCAGTGCTTCCTGACCGTCACGCGCTATGAAAACTTCAAAATTGTTCTTTTTGAAAGTATATTCCAGTGACATTACAATGTTTGGTTCGTCATCTACAATTAAAATCTTTTTCATTTTTTAACTATTTTCTGCTGTATTATAATTGGGTAATGTGAAGATGAGAGTGGCTCCTTCAGCTACATTATCTTCAGCCCAAATTTTACCTTTATGATGTTCAATAATTTGTTTACAAATGGCTAAACCCAGTCCGCTACCTATTGGTTTTTTTACGTTTTGGTTTCGAGATTGATAGAATTTATCAAAAATGGCTTCAAAATCTTCTTTTTTAATTCCCTTGCCGTTGTTGTGTATTTTGACTTCAATATTGTCTTTATTTTCAGCAATGGAAATCACTATTTTTCCGTTTGTTTCCGAACAAAATTTTATGGCATTTGAAACTAAATTATGGATGACCTGAACGATTCGCTCTTCGTCATAAAAAGCTTTTATTTCTTTGGATACATCCTCAAATTCAATGCTTATTTTTTTATTTTTTATTAATTGTTGGAGAGAATCCAACGTGTTTTTAATCGTTTTTGTAATGTTGTTTTTAGACAAATAAATCTTTTGTTTTCCAGTTTCAAATTTTTCTAAATCCAAAATTTTATCAATCAGACGATTCAATCGGTCCGACTCGGAAATGATGTTTTGCAAAAACTGCTTTCTTAACTCTTCCGGAATGTCGTCATCATCGTGAAGGATTTCACTTGCGGCACGAATGGCAGTTATCGGAGTTCTCAATTCATGGGTAACGGTGTCTAGAAATTCATCTTTTTGAATGTCTTTATTGACTAATTCCTGATTCGCATTTTTGAGTTGTTCGGATATTTTCTTTAATTCATTCGAAGTGTCCGTCAACTTCTTGTTTATGATGATGTTTTCTTTGGATTCCTCCAAAATTCGCAACACTTCCGGCAAACTGATTTTGTCTTCTTTGATTACACTCGATATTAATATTTTGGCGGAAGCCGTACCAATATGTCCCGTCAATAAATTCTCGGCAAACTTTATAAATCGGGCATCTGCTGTGGTAATGTCTTTGTCAATGTTGTATTTTAAATTAAAAATAGTCAAAGCTCGTTTTGTTCTTTCTTCTCCCAAAAATCGCTGCAACACTTTTTGAATATCAGAAATATAAGCCGTTCCTTTCCATACAAATGCGTTTTCGTGATTGGTGATGTATTTGTCAATATCCACAAACATTTCTGCATAATTGCGTTCTCTGTAATTGCCTTTGAAACTCACGGAAACCGCAGCATAACTCAGAATGTTAATTAACAAACTCCAAAAAACGGCATGCGGAATGGGTTCTAAATAATCCAAACCAAAAAGTTGAAAAGGCTTAAGTAATTCAATTCCCCAAGGTCCTTCCTGAATAAACAGGCTGGTTGATTTCGTGATTCCAATCGCATACGGAACTAACAACGTGTAAAAACAAATTAAAAAACCAAGAATAATTCCCGTTACAGCACCGTTTTTAGAGCCTCTTTTCCAGAATAATGCACCGAAAAAGGAAGGAGCCAATTGTCCTATAACGACAAAGGAAACCAGTCCGATGGAAACCAAAGAATAGTCCAAAATGAATATTCTATAAATGGCGTACGCCAAAATGATAAGAGAAAATATTCCTATTTTTCGGCTGTTTACAATCCGTTTGCTATTTTTTTTCTGCGAAGAATTTTCCAGTGAACCAATAAAACCATACGGAATCAGTAAGTTGTTGCTTAACATGGTAGCAAGTGCAATTGATGAGACAATAATCATTGAAATCGCTGCCGAAAATCCACCCAGAAAAACCATCACTGTCAATACATTATTGTCAAAAAACTGTGGGATTAATAAAGAGTACGTATCGGAATTATGCCCTTTTCCTTCAAAAAGGATATTGCCGCCCCAAGCAATTGGAAAAACAAAAAGGTTGAAAAGTAGCAGGTACAATGGAAAAAGCCAAATCGCTGTTCGGATGTGGGTTTCTTTATTGTTCTCGACAATTGCAGTGTGGAATTGTCTTGGCAAAAGGAAAATAGCAAACATCGATAAAATACAAAGAAAGAACCAGTTGATTCCGTTTGTGATGCCACCAATTGTATTTTTCTTGTCGAAATCTTTAAGGACAGCCGCTTTTTGATAAATGTCATCAAAGCCGTCAAAAACAAAATAGGTGACATAAATCCCCACGATTAAAAAGAAAACTAACTTCAAGATAGATTCCATAGCTACGGCGGTAACTATTCCGCGTCTTTTTTCGGAAGCATCTACATATTTGGTACCATAATAGGAAGCAAATAAAGCCAGCGCTATGCAAACATAGGTTGTGGTGTCAGTGAAAATATTAGAACTTGCCT
Organism: Flavobacterium sp. W20_MBD1_R3; assembly: GCF_052119725.1. Taxonomy (NCBI): domain Bacteria; kingdom Pseudomonadati; phylum Bacteroidota; class Flavobacteriia; order Flavobacteriales; family Flavobacteriaceae; genus Flavobacterium; species Flavobacterium sp. W20_MBD1_R3. The sequence continues at coordinate 139,380 of NZ_JBGQOR010000005.1, read as the reverse complement.
GCGTTTTGGTGACAATATGAAAAGTGTCTGAAATTGATTTTAGCTGTAAAGAAATATAAGGTAAGATTCCAAAAATACAAATCATGGTTACCACTGCTCCCAGAAATCTACTGTTTCCGTATCGTAAAGAAATAAAATCTGCAATGCTGGAAATTTTATTTACTCTCGAAATTCGGATAATTTTCTTGAGAATAATGATCCACGTTGGGATAATTAATATGGGACCTAAATAAATGGGTAAATAACTCAAACCGGATTCTGCAGCAACACCAATACTTCCGTAATAGGTCCAAGCGGTACAATATACGGCTAGTGAAAAGGAATAGATGTAAGGATTATTTGTCCATTTAGAATGGCTTCTTTTTTCGGACCAGTAGGCAATGTAAAAAAGAATCGACAAATAAAGTACTAATATTAATAAGAGTCCAATGCTATTCATAATATCTTTTTATGATTAGGTACGATATGGCGATTGAAAACAACCATGCCGAGAAGATATAAATGTATATAATTGGGAATCCAAAAAGGGGTTTCGAACTATCAAATAGCAACAAGAGTGGCACGTTCAAAGCTAATAGCATTAGCATTGAAAGGATAACCAACTTTTGTTCATGTCTCTTTTTCATAAGAAAATGCAGTTTGCTTTACAGCGGAATATGCTTTTGTTTTTTAAAGATTCTGTATTCGAATCTGTGCTTTTAAAGTAAAAAATAAACAATCTCTGCAAAAGAATGCAGAGATTGTTTTAGATTGGATTTAATTAATCGTTTTTTTCGTCATAATCACCCATCAAGGCATAATAGCCAAAGGTTCCTAGTCCTAAAACGATTAAAGGTGTGAGTATAAATAGGATAATAATCCCAAATACTAAATCTTCTTGTTTGCCCGATACAAATTTGGGTAATCCAAAAGTGAAGATGCAGAAATAGGCCGCGGCGGCTGCTAATGCAATCCAAACTAATCCTAAAATTCTTTTTATCTGATTCATAGCTGTTTTTTTAAATGTGAGCGTTTTTGTCTTTATTTTTAATGTAAACCATTCCAACTACAAAGCTGACAGCAGCAATAACAATTGGATACCAGAGTCCTTCTAGGTAAAATTCTGGATTTCCGGCTTCTTTTGCATTAATAACAAAATAGGTAGAAATAGCAGGAAGCAATCCTCCAAAAATTCCATTTCCTACGTGGTACGGCAATGACATTGAAGTATATCTAATTTTTACTGGGAACATTTCAACAAGGAAAGCCGCAATTGGACCATACACCATTGTTACAAATATAACTTGTACAAATACTAGAAAGATCAAAGCCCAATTGTCGCTGGAGTTAATTTTGATAGTCGTTTTAGTATCTACTTTTGCTTTACCATCTACAACCATCGCCATACCGTTTTCTAGATGTACGGTTTTTATCTCTTGAAAAGTAGTTCCATCTACATACTCTTTATTAGTAGTATAGATTGAATCCATAGTTTGTTTTTTTGTCTCTTTTAATTCTGCCAGTACTGTGGTTTTTTCAACCATTTCCGTTTTATTAGCTATTGATGTAGTTTCGTACATACTTTTATATATCGGTCTGTATAATACAATAGCTAGCAGCATTCCACCCATCATGATGTATTTACGTCCTACTTTATCACTTAGCCAACCAAAAAGAATGAAAAAAGGTGTACCTAGCATTAAAGCAATACCTAGTAAGGTATCTACTTGCGAGGAATCAATTGACATTACCGTTTTTAAGAAACTCATCGCGTAAAATTGACCGGTATACCAAACAACTCCTTGTCCCATAGTTGCTCCAAATAATGCCAACAATACAAATTTCAAGTTGTAACGATTTCCAAAACTTTCTTTCAATGGATTAGTACTCGTTTTTCCTTCGCTTTTCGCTTTAGCAAAAACGGGAGATTCATCCATGTTTTTACGAATCAAATAGGAAACTCCAACCATGATAATAGAAACCCAGAACGGAACTCTCCATCCCCATTCGTCAAATTGTTCCGGCGTCAGAACGTTTCTTGTGGCTAAAATGACCATCAAGGAAATAAATAGACCTACCGTTGCCGTAGTTTGAATCCAAGAAGTCCAATAACCTCTTTGTCCTACGGGCGCATGTTCTGCCACATAAGTTGCGGCTCCACCATACTCGCCTCCTAATGCAAGGCCTTGAAGCATCCTTAAAACTAATACCAGTAAAGGCGCCATAAATCCAATGGTTTCATAACTTGGGATACAACCTATCAGAAATGTTGCTCCACCCATTAAAAGTAAGGTAACCATGAACGTATATTTTCTTCCAATTAAATCTCCTAATCTTCCGAAGAAAAGTGCTCCGAACGGACGAACTACAAAACCAACTGCAAAAGTGGCTAGTGTCGCCAAAAAGGCTGCTGTTGGATTATCTGCAGGGAAAAATTTTGTTGAAATTACAACGGCTAAACTTCCGAAGATATAGAAATCATACCATTCGATCATTGTACCCATTGAGGATGCGGAAATGACTTTCCAAATTCCTTTTGTTGATTTAGTACTCATAAATTATATTTTTTTAAAATTAGGTTATAGATAGATTTGAAGCTGTACTACGAATTCCCCTTTTGATCCTGAGATAGCAGATGGAGTTGTGTAAACGGGTCTTGTTGAATATTGTGCTGTGATTTTCGCGTGTTGACCGTCTAAGAAAAAGTTGGTTCCAAGATCAAATTGCGTACTGGACTTGTCTAAAGCGTCAAAGTTTTTATAGGTAAATGCCCCAAAAGGTTGTACGCGTACTTTAGGTTTGTCTACTTTGCTTGGCAATAAAATCCCCGCTTGTGTGTACCAGATATTTCCTGATCCAATAGTAGCCTGTGCATTTCCAGGTCCTGCCAATGCTCTGCTTCCTGTAAAGTTTGGATCAACAGAACCAATGTTCATGATCGCTACGTTACGCAAATAATTTGGACCAAAATCATAATCGTAGAAAACGCTATATCCGGTTACAGCCATTTTGTTTTCTTTTTTTCCAATAGGTAAATCAAGAAAAACATCGGCAGCAAAAAGATTGATGTTGTGTTTGTCAATAGTGTTATTTACCGAAGATTTGGTTGCATCTGGAGCAGTATAAAAACCGGCACCGATGTTAAACACTTTTTTAGTTCCTAAATAGCTCCCTACTTTGTACGGTAATACATTTGCTTCCTGATCTAAGAACTGGTATTCAAAGTAACCTGCTTTCGACCATTTTGTATTTCCGCTATTGTCAACCGCTACGGCATTATCTGCTGTAGTTACATTAGTTGGTGCTAAATTTGTTGCAAAAGGTTTGTTGTAACTCAAGCGGTATTCAAATTTCCCGTATTTCCCTTTAGCGAAAAGTCCCATTTGTCTGGCAAACTGATCTGAGTTTTCAATTAAAGGCCAGTTGAAGATAGGTGCGTCAATAGTAAGGAAATTCAATGTAGAAGCCATTGTAGCTCTGGATAATCCCATGTAGTAATGCAATCCGCCACCTAGCGTTAAACTGAATTTTTTGTCTTTTTCAGGCAAAACCAAGGCATATTCATTCCATGCATCGTGAAAAAATAAACCTGGTTTTTTTCCTGCGCCATATCCTCCGGTTCCTGAAGTTCCTGCTGCACCACCATTAGTGAAAGTCTGGTTGTTGATACCAAAGTGCGTTACAATCATGTATCGTTTTGATATTTGTGCATACGCAAGAAAACGCAAACGTCTGTTTCCAATGTCAGTTCCTGTTGAAGCTGGTTCTCCTCCAATCATTGTACCTGGATTCATTTGACTAGATCGAAACCAAATTTGGTTCCAAGCTATAAAACGCATGTATTTTGAACCATCTTCGTTCAAATTGAATTTCATTCCGGATCCATAATCCGTGGAGCCTTGTGAAAAACCTTTTAGCGAAAGCACGAATACTGCCACTGTAAAAAATATTTTTTTCATAAATAAAATTTTGGTTATTAAATGGTCGGTTAATAAAGTACCAAATGAAGTTGTTTATTTCTAGAAAAATAATTTTGATATATTTTTATGTAAACTAGTATAGTTAATCTTTAAAACGTTCCCATTTTATCAGCATAAATTTGTCGCCAAGCTCGGTAATAATCATCCCTGCACCGGATAGTAATTCTTTCTTTTTTAAGAATTCAACGAGTTCTAAGTGATTAAAAATCTTATACGTAGGATGGTAGTTGGCCAGAGAGGGTTTTTTGATATTAAAAGACTTTACCCAATTGCTGACGGTGACATGTGAAACGCCAAGAATGCGCTCAATTTCACGATAACTGAGTCCTTCTAGATACAGTTGTAGGGCCTTGGTGACGTAGTAATCATCAATCTTTTTTCCTATTTTATTAACAGTAAAATAGTACTTGCACTTTTTACATAAATACCTTTGTTTACTGTTGATTACGCCGCTTTTTACAATCTGATTGTTTTGACATTTAGGACAGCTTAAAATCTCCATATATATAAATTTTGCATAAATATAGTAAATTAGCAAGAATTTAAAAATGAATTATGTAAAAAAAATAGATTTATTTTGCATACTATCTATTTTTATAGGTAAATGTATGATTATAACTTAGTGATTATGATTTCCATACAAAGTAATTTTTTAGAATATAGTAATTGTTTAGGATTAATAAAAATAGGTTCTGCCTATTTGAAATACCTTTTTTTAGATTAAAAGGGCATAAAAAATAATTACAGTTTTCTGTTTTTTTGTATTGTAATTAAGGCTTAAACTGTTTTAGTTTTCTTTAATCATGCTTTATTTTTACACAATTCGTTTTTTCATAAATCAAAACTGCTTTTTGACTAAATTGAGGGTTTTTTCAGTCGGGAAGAAACTCGGACATTTAGGGCTTCTCAGTTTGCAGGAGTAAGTCCTTATTTGGAAACCTTGAACACCAAATAAAATAAAAGTCACACTTTTGTATATCTTTGATTTTAATATCGTTTGCGGTGAAATTTAGATGTTAAAACGAAATAGTCACACCTTCTTTTTAGAATACTGGAACAGAACTGTTCTTATTATTTGATTTTTTTGTTAGAACTAAATTTTAGAATTATGAAGGATTCCGAAAACTGGACGCTGTATGTCAGCCTAATATTAGTCTTATACGCTTTGGTTATTTTGTTTTTTGTGGTCAGGGGTGCTTTAAAAGCAAAAAGTATTTCTGATTATGCAGTAGGCAACATAGGTTTCCCTTCTTGGATCGTTGGATTGTCATTAGCGGCTTCGATGACTAGTGCGGCGACTTTCGTAATTAATCCCGGATTCATTGCTTTATATGGAGTTTCCGGATTTATTTCTTTTGGAATTGTAATGCCAATAGCCGCCTTTATCTCTCTTGTTGTTTTTACTAAAGGATTTGCCAAATACGGCGGTCAGGTCAAAGCAACCACAATGGCACAATGGATTGGGAACCGCTACAATAGTAATTCGTATAAATTCTTTTTTGGTATAATCGCACTTTTACTGATCACTTTCATTGTTTTGATAAATGTTGGTTTAACGCAGGTGATTTCAAAATCTTTACAAGCGGATCCGTTTTATGTATTGTTGGGAATTACCGTTTTTGTTTTTGGTTACATGATGTTTGGAGGAGCAAATTCAATGGTTTACACCAATACCATTCAGGCGATAATAATGTTTATTGTTGCCATAATAATGATTGCTTCCGGGAAGGATTTTTTCGAAAATGGTATTTCTGGATTTCTGGACCAACTCAACGCGATTGATTCAAAACTTACACAAACAACAAATGAATCTAGTTTTCTATTTCGGGATTATTTCGAAATTATTTTTGCGCAGATCGTGATTGGGATTGCCATTGTTTGCCAGCCCCATATTATAACTAAATCATTAATGCTAAAAAATCCGTCCAAGGTAAATATGTACTTGTTCAGCAGTATATTTTTCATGACGGTTTACTTTTTAGTTGTTGTTACGGGTTTGTATGCAAGGCTTACTTTTCCGGATTTAACTGCTAATGGGAAACCTTTAACCATGGATGAAATTATTCCTACTTATGTGGTTACTAAATTTTCTGTAGCTGCAGGAATACTGGTAGTTGTCGGACTTATTTCGGCAGGCTTGTCTACTTTGGAGAGTTTGATTCAGTCTTTATCGATCACAATTACAACAGATATTATTGGTACTTTGGCTCCAAAAGCAAAAGAAAAATCTTTTTTTATCAATAAAGTGGTCATTGTATTGCTGGCGATTGTGAGTTTTATTTTAAGTTGGCAACAAATACAAAACCCGACTTTAAGTGTTGCTATTTTTGCTCAAAACGGAGTTTATGCTTATTTTGCAGCGGCTTTTGTTCCGGTTTTGTTTGGTACCTTTTTCAAACAAGTTCCTACAATTGCGGTATTTACGGCTAGTGTAGTTGCTTTAGTATCACATTTTGGAATTTATTATTTACGCATCACGCCTTACATGCAAGAAACGGTTAATAATCCGGGAGTGTCAGCGGCGATTGCAATTTTGATTTCGTTATTCACTGGAATGATTTTTTATATATTTGGGAATAAAACCTCCAAAACATGAATGCATTAGACTGGATTGCTAAATGGGCTGATTATACGCCTGATAAAATAGCGGTAACCTCTTTTGATGATCAGGAGAGTTATACTTACGCAGATCTTCATAAATATGCCAACCATTTGGTAAATCATCTGATGAATTTAAACATTCAGGAAGGAGACAGGATTGCTGTTTTAGCGGAACACGGGCCTTTTTATCTGGTTCTTTTTTCGGCATGTCAGCGCCTGGGCGCTATACTTACACCTTTAAATTATCGTTTATCACAGACTGAAATTAAGGATTTGATAGACGATTGTCGTCCTTCTTTATTGATTTACAACAATGTTCAGAAAGCAAAAATTGATTTTAATACAATAAAAATGCCTCTTTGTACCGTTTCGGAATTGATTGCTATTTTTAAAAAAGAAGAACAACCCGATTTCAGTATAACAAAGGAAATAAAAGAAACCAATCCCTTATTTCTTTTTTACACTTCAGGAACAACTGGAGCTCCAAAAGGTGTTTTGTATACCAATAAAATGTTGTTTTGGAATAGTTTGAATACCTCCATGCAACTGGGAATCACCTTCAGGGATTCTACCATAAATACGCTTCCACCTTATCATACCTCGGGCTGGAACATTTTTATTACCCCATTATTGCACAAAGGAGCGCATATTGGAATGGTAGAAAAATTTGATGCCGAACGCGTTATAGGTCTTTTGGAACAAAATAAAACAAGCTTGTTTATGGCCTTACCTACCATGTTGATGATGATGCAGAAAACTGCTGTGTTCCAAGAGGCAAAATTGGACGATTTGCGGTACATCATTTCGGGTGGTGAAAGAATTAGTTTCGAACTGGTTTCACATTGGAAAACAAAGAAAGGAATTGACATCAGACCGGGCTACGGCTTAACGGAAGCTGGACCAAGCATCACTTCTCTCCATCATGAAATGGTGCTGTTAAAACCCAATTCTATTGGCAAACCTAACTTTTATCTTTCGATTAAAATTATTGATAAAAAGGGGCAAGAGGTCAAAGAAGATGAAATTGGCGAGTTGTGCATTCAGGGCGATATCATAACACCGGGCTATTGGAACAACTCCGTCGCGACAAGAGATAAAATTAAAGACGGATGGCTGCATACCGGTGATTTGGCTTGCTCTGATTTGGAAGGATATTTGTATCTGAAAGGAAGAAAAGATGATATGTATATTTCCGGTGGTGAAAATATTTATCCCCAAGAGGTGGAGTTTTGCATAGAAAAATTAATTGGCATCAAAAAAGCATTGATTTTACCTGTAAAAGATCAAAAATGGGGATCCTGCAGCATTGCTTTTATAACCTGTCAAGACATTTTAATTACTGTCGAAAAGATTCGTGATTTCCTCAAAGTGAATTTAGCTGAATACAAACACCCGAAATACATTTTTATTGTAGACGAAATTCCGTTGACTAGTTTAGGGAAAGTCTCTCGTAAAAAACTATATGAATATTTCACCTCTTTAATTCCGAAATCATGATCAGAATTTATTTATTTTTAAGTCTTACCGTCAGTACTGTTTCTTTTTCTCAAAAAGCTGAAACCATGAAAAAAATCACTTCATATTATACGTTTACCACTCATTATATTACCATTGATAACCAAGAAATTGCTTATGTTAAGGAAGGCAAGGGGAAGCAGACAATAGTTTTTATCCACGGTTTAAGCAGTAATGCTGATGCCTGGTCTCGTAATATTGAATACTTAAAAGAAAAATATATCTGTGTAGCTCTGGATTTACCGGGTTTTGGAAAATCATCTAAACGAGCACCAGCCTATACGCCGACTTATTTTGCTGAAATTGTAGCGAAGTTAATCGATAAACTAAAACTGAAAAATGTTATTGTGGCAGGCCATTCTATGGGCGGGCAAACGGCGATTAAAGTAGCCTTGAATCATCCCAAAAAACTACAAAAACTGATTTTGATTGCTCCGGCGGGAATAGAAGAATTCAGCGACAAACAGGCTATTTTGATGAAGAATGCGGTGACTGCAGAAGTGGTGTCTAATACCACAAACGAGCAGATTGATCGGAATTACCTACTCAATTTTTTTAAATTGCCAGAAGAAGCTCAAAGTATGATTTCTGATCGGAAAAAGATAAAACAAGCTTCGGATTTTTCGGAATATTGTACTGCTGTTGCCAAAAGTATCGCAGGAATGTTAGACGACCCAATTCATACACAATTGGATCAGCTCTTTATACAAACATTGGTGATTTTTGGAGAAAATGACAATCTGATTCCGAACAAATACTTAAATCCGAGCTTGACTACAGCTTTGGTGGGAGGCGTGGCAAAAGAAAAGATCAAAAATAGTAGCTTACATTTTGTTTTTGAAAGCGGTCATTTTGTTCAGTTTGAGAAACCTAAAGAAGTAAATCGTATCATTACAACTTGGTTAGAGGAAAAGTAATAAGATCATTTGATGAAGATTAAACTAAAAAAATTCACTGAACTCAGCAAAAGTATCCTGCCGCACGAAGCGCAATACCTCGCTTTGATTAGTAATTTTCAGGATCCAGAGAAGCAACAGATTTTTAATCAGGTTGTCAAAAATTCAGTTTCAGAAAGTATTTTCATTTCTTTTGATGACAATATCGACAAGAGGAAATTCAATTACATTAAAAATTGGATGGAAAAAAAGCTGACTTTCATTGATGTCGATCTGATTACTGAATGGATTATGCTTTATAAAAAGAAAATTCTGACCGACACGATTTCCTCATTGGAAGAAGTTCATTTTCTTCAATACATTCAGGGATACAAGCAACCGGATTACAACTTTCAGAATCTTTATGAGTTGGCTCGGGAATACAGAGCTTATCTGTTGATCCGGATGCGGTATAAGGACCATCAGATTATCGCGAATTTCTTAGAACTTTTTTCGTCTCATTTTACAAAAGCAAAAAAAATTCAGGACAAACTCTATCAGGCAACCACGGAGATTACCAATCAATATACACTCAAAAATAACGAAACTAAATATTGGGAAAAATGGCTGTTTAAAGTTTTTAGCACCACAACAATTGATGGAAGAAATAGGTATCAGGCCTTTGTTCTATTAGCTTTTATGTTTACTAATTATAACGATAATCAGAAATTAAAACAACTTTTTGATCAAATTGATGTCTTTTTCAGTCGGGGAGAAATGTATTCGCGCAGGTTGTTGTCTAATTATTATGCGAATAGAGTTTTACTGCACAGTAAGGAAAACGAATTGACAAAAGCGGAGTATTTTGGATTTCTTTCCATCCGCCAGAACAATGACGATACCTTGATGTATGTGAACAATTTGGTGGCTATTTTGATAAAAAATAACAAGCCTCAAAAAGCATTGGAATTATTGGAAAATTTCAGAGCACTTTCAGAATTGACGCACAATTACCATCAAAAAATTAGTTATACTTCCTACCACATTCGCTTGCTGACGGACTTTAACCAACTTTTACAGGCTGAAAATATTGCGCGACATTTTCTCAGAAAAAATGAAGAAGCAATTTTAAAACACCGCTGGCATCTTTTCTTCACTTCCTATTTTAATGTGTTGATTACCAAAGAAAAATACGAGGAAGTTTTGCAGCTTTTTCAAAAATACAAACTTCAGGAACGAGAAAATGATCGCAGAAAAAGCAGCAATTATGTGCCTACGATTGCCTGGAGTGTTTCCTTGTCAAAATATATGGAAGGAAAAATTAATTCAGTTCGATTACTTCAGGAAATTAAAGAGCCCTTAGAAGGTATAATCATTTCCGAAAAGGAAAGAAATCTGATGATACAGGTGATTGATCGATTGTCAAAAAACCTTCCTGAGGCCTTTTCAAAATTAAAGTCACACCTGAAACTTTCCACATAAATAAGGGTACGGATTACAGAATTTATACTTTTCAGGCTTTGTCGTTATTAAAGTCACACCAAAAAAACGTAAAAAGTGAGAATGCTCTTTTAGATTTCGTTTTAGATTGCACTCACTAATCAAATACTTAATCCCATGAAAAAACATCTTTACCTTTTTCTTTTCCTGTTTGCTCAGTTAATTTATGCTCAGGATAATGGCTCATTAAACGGAACAATTACCGATGCCAACGGTATGCCACTTTCTGGAGCAACAGTTCAGATCGTAAACCTTAAAAAAGGAACTGTAACAGACGCAAATGGAAAGTTTGTTATTGACAATGTTCCGGCCGGCAGCTACAAAATAGCTTTGTCGTTTGTAGGATTTGAGAGTTTTACCCAATCGGTAACCATTCAAGCCGGTAAGGCCACACAACTGAATCTCAATATGCAGGAATCTTTTGGACAATTGGACGAAGTAGTGGTTTCAGCCAATAAAAAACCACAAAAACTGACTGATGTTCCGGCCACAGTGAACATTATCAAGACTAAAGAAATTGAGCAATTTTCAAGTTTTAACTTAGGAGAATTGGCCTCGAGACAAAAAGGAGTTGATTTTGTTCGAACAGGAGTTTTGGGAACAGGAATCAATATTAGAGGATTTAACTCTGCGTTCAATTCTAAAAACCTTCAAATAACAGACGACCGTTTGTCTTCATTAGTAGCAACAGGATTGCCTTTAGGATCTATGGAAACCGTGACAAAGGACGATGTAGAACGAGTTGAGATTTTATTAGGACCAAACGGAACTTTATACGGACCCAATGCGCACAATGGTTTAGTGAATACCATTACTAAAAATCCCTTCAAATATCAAGGAACCACTTTAGCCCTTGGTGGCGGAAATCAAAGTGTATTAACTGCGCGTTTGCGTCATGCCCAGGCAGTTAGTGATAAATTTGCTTATAAATTTCATTTTGAAAGATCACAAGGAACGGAATTCAATTATACAGATTCTGTTTATGTTGGTACAAAAGGATATAAAGAGTTAGAATTAGACCGCAAATTCGACACTCAAAAATACGGGGCAGGATTGTTTTATAAACCTACAGCAACTTCGGAAGTAAGCAGTTATTACGGACACAGTAACAATAATAATTTGGGCGTAACAAGTGCTGGTAGAAATCAAATTAAAGATTGGTCTATTGATGTAGCGCAATTGAAATATGTTTCGCCGCGTCTCTTTTTGAATACTTATTACAGTTGGAGTAAAACGGATGAAACGTATGCGATTAACCAAAGAACACAAAATTATGTTTCCTTTATCAATAATGGTTTTTCAGAGGAAGAAGCTTTAAGAAGGTCTTACGCAGAGCAATGGTTTCCGATTGGTTCAGGAGGGGTGCCTTTAAAGAGAGGATCCTTATTTAAAGATGCTTCAAGAAGATACAATGCCGAAGCGCAGTATAACAACAATTGGAGTAATTTTTTCTTAACTGCTGGAGCTCAATATCAATATGATATGGCAAATTCAAAAGGAACCTATTTATTAGACCAAGACGGCGTAATCAAGATTGCACAAACGGGAGTGTATTCGCAATTTGAATACAAAGCTCCAGAATCAGGATGGGCGTTCCTAGCTGCTTTGCGTGTAGATAATCATGATTTTTACGGCTCAAATTTACTTCCTAAAGCAGCAATTACCAAAAAGTTTGAAACAGGAACTTTTCGTCTTACTTACGGAAAAGGAATGGCAGTTCCTTCAATTTTGAATCTGAAGGGGAATCTATTTGGCGGTTTAGTACTAGGAAATGGGGAAGGTTTTACCTTGTCTGATGGAAGCAAAATTGCAAAATTAGAAGTAGAAACCATCAATTCATATGAAGTAGGATATAAAGGAAAACTTTCAAAAAAACTTTTTATTGATGTAAACGCTTATTATAATCAATCAGATAAATTTATTAGTCCGCTAGTGAACATCGCTACAAATGGAAGAACGGTAACTCATGTTGGAGATAAACCAATTGGAGAGGTAGTTCCGGGTTCAACAGGTGCTTTTATCCTTACTTATTCTAATTTTGGACAAGTAGATACTTATGGGTTTGACCTTGGATTAAATTACTATTTCGATGATGCTTTTAGAACAACACTTAATTATTCCTATTTTGGAAGAAATCTAGATACAAATGACCTCAGTAACGATGGGAATCGAGATGGAAAAGTAACTGAAACAGATTTGCCAATCAATACGCCAACGAACAAAATGAGTTTGGGCCTTCACTACAATAAAGGCAAATTTTATGGCGCTATTTATGGAAGATTCGTTCAAAAATATGACTTCTTTTCCGGAATTAATATTGCAGCCAAAACGCAGGATTTAAACGGAGATGGAAGTAACGATGTAATTGAAGGAGCCAGAAATGGCAGAACATGGAACTACGGACAATTAGGCGGCTTTACAGTTGATGCGAATGTGGGTTATTATGCAACGGAGCGCTTGTCGTTTGGAGCAAGTTTTACCAATTTGTTCAATGCTAAAGTGAGAGAGTTTGTTGCTTCACCAGTAATCAGCACCTTATTTAATTTAGAGATGAAGTACAATATCGATTTTTTTGCTAAAAAATAATTGGCTAACTAAAAATAATTTGGTATGCCAAAAGTAAAGCTTAACTCAATAGAAATCAACTATGAAGATGTTGGTCAAGGAAAAACCTTGGTCTTGCTTCATGGTTTGGGTTCAACACAAAAAGACTGGAACTTTCAAATTCCGGTCTTGTCCAAAAAATTTCGATTAATTATACCGGATTTTAGAGGTCATGGAGAATCAGGGATTAACAAGGATGATTTTGGAGTTGAATTCTTAACAGAAGATATTTATCAATTGTTGCAAAAATTAGAAATTGATAAAGCCTCCTTTGTCGGTTTTTCCATGGGAGGAGCTGTTGCTTTTCAAATGGCGGTATCGCATCCGGATATAGTTGACAGGTTAATAATTGTGAACAGTGGTCCTGATTTTGATAATATGGGTAAAATTGGCACAGATCTTTTACAAAGCAGAACTTCTTTTTTAAAAACAAGGGGACTTCAGGAACTCGCCAAAGAAATTTCAAAAAATATGTTTCCGGAGCCACAACAGCAACAACTAAAAGAGGAATTTGAAGAACGTTGCAGTAAAAATAATCCAGAGGTGTATTATAAAACATTTGTAACATTAATGAATTGGGGATTGGGAGACAAGTTGGAAACTATTTCTCATCAAACATTAGTTGTTGGATCTGACATGGATTATATGCCTGTTTCCTACAAAGAAGGCTTTGCTTCTAGGATGCAGAATGCAAGTGTGGTTATTGTTTCTAATTCCAGACATGGAGTTGTAATGGATCAATTTGAAGCGTTTAATAAAGTCATTTTAAACTTTTTGGAAAATGAATAAATCAGTTCTTATCACAGGAAGTACCAGCGGAATTGGATTGGGAATAGCTGAGGTTTTTGCAAAAAATGGTTATAAGATCATGCTTCACGGATTGGAAAAGAATGGTGCAGAACTTGCGTCAGAAATCGGTAAAAAATATCAGGTCAAAACGGGCTATTCAAATGCTAATTTATTAGATTCTAAAGCAATTACGCAACTTGTTGAAGATACAATAATACAATTGGGTTCGATTGATGTGCTGATTAATAACGCTGGTATTCAATATGTATCGCCAATTGAAGACTTTCCAAACGAAATGTATGAAAAGATCATAGCGATTAACATGAATGCTGCTTTTTATGCTGGCAAAGCAGCTTGGAAACATATGAAAGAGCAAAAATTTGGTCGTATAATCAATATCTCTTCGGTTCACGGGATTAGAGCTTCTGAGTTCAAGTTGGCTTATGTAACTGCCAAACATGGCGTTGTAGGTATGACAAAAGTAATGGCCTTAGAAGGAGCGCCATACAATATAACTTCAAATGCAATTTGTCCCGGTTATGTAAAAACACCCTTGGTGGAAAACCAAATTAAGGATCAGGCAAAAGCACACCATCTTTCGGAAGAGGAGGTGATCGATAAGATTATGCTGAAAAAACAGGCGGTCAAAGAGTTTATTCCTATTGAGACTATTGCCGAAATGGCCCTTCTTTTGGCCACAGATCATGCAACAACAATTACAGGAACAACTTTTACCTTAGACGGAGGTTGGAGCGCTCAATAAAAATTTGGTTTGGTTTTTTAGTTATGCTTTAGTTAGTAAAAAATCTGTCAAGAGTAATTTTGATGGATTTTTTTTTTGAAATTCTAATTGATAATAAACAAGATGAGTTATGATAAATAAAAAAGTAAACACGGTTCAGGAAGCTCTCGAAGGAATCGAGAACGGAATGACGCTTATGTTAGGTGGTTTTGGCCTTTGCGGAATTCCGGAAAATAGCATCGCCGAATTGGTAAAAAAAGGAACAGTTGATTTGACCTGTATTTCAAATAATGCCGGTGTGGATAATTTTGGATTGGGCTTATTACTGCAAAAGAAACAGATCAAAAAAATGATTTCTTCTTATGTGGGTGAAAATGCCGAATTCGAACGCCAAATGCTTTCCGGTGAATTAGAGGTTGAACTTACTCCGCAGGGAACTTTGGCCGAAAAATGTCGTGCTGCTCAGGCCGGAATACCTGCTTTTTTTACTCCTGCAGGTTGCGGAACTGAAGTAGCCGAAGGGAAAGAAGTCCGCGAGTTCAACGGAAAAATGCATCTAATGGAATTGGCTTATAAAGCAGATTTTGCCATTGTAAAAGCTTGGAAAGGAGATGAGGCGGGAAATTTAATTTTTAAAGGAAGCGCGAGAAATTTTAACGGATGCATGGCGGGAGCAGCTAAAATTACAATTGCTGAGGTGGAGGAATTAGTATCTGCGGGAACATTGGATCCAAACCAAATTCACATGCCCGGAATTATGGTGCAGCGCATTTTTAAAGGAGCACAATTTGAAAAGAGAATTGAACAACGTACAACGCGTAAAAGAAATTAATCATGGCTTTAGACAAAAATCAAATAGCAAAACGAATTGCCAAAGAGGTGAAAGAAGGTTTTTTTGTCAACTTAGGAATTGGTATTCCCACTTTGGTCGCTAATTTTATTCCGGAAGGTCTTTCGGTGGAATTTCAAAGTGAAAACGGAGTTTTAGGAATGGGGCCGTTTCCTTTTGAAGGGGAAGAAGATGCAGATGTGATTAATGCCGGAAAACAAACGATTACTACTTTGCCTGGGGCAAGTTTCTTTGATTCGGCATTTAGTTTTGGAATGATTCGGGCTCAAAAAGTAGATTTGACGATTTTGGGCGCCATGGAAGTTTCTGAAAATGGAGATATTGCTAATTGGAAAATTCCCGGAAAAATGGTCAAAGGAATGGGAGGCGCGATGGATTTAGTCGCGTCTGCCGAAAATATTATCGTGGCAATGATGCATGTAAACAAGGCAGGAGAATCTAAAATTCTAAAAAAATGTACACTTCCATTAACCGGTGTTGGCTGCGTAAAAAAAGTAGTAACAGAGTTGGCTGTTTTAGAAGTGACACCAGAAGGCTTTAGATTGACGGAAAGAGCGCCCGGAGTTGCAGTGGAAGAAATCATAAAAGCTACTGAAGCTCACTTAATTATTGATTTTGAAATTCCAGAGATGCTTGTTGATTAAAGTTTTAGATCTTTAAAAAGTGCATATAAACAAAAAACCCAAACATTTCTGTTTGGGTTTTGTGGTACCTCCAGGGATCGAACCAGGGACACATGGATTTTCAGTCCATTGCTCTACCATCTGAGCTAAGGTACCGCGCTAATGCGGGTGCAAATATAGTATGATTTTTAGTTTATCCAAAACAATTTTTAAAAAAAATCAATTCGTACCTTTGCAACAGCAAAAAATAATTTATGATTTTAGTAGTTGATGCAGGAAATACCAGAATTAAAGCCGCTGTTTTTGAGGGCACTATGCTTTTGGAAGTTTTTATTTTTACCAATATAGAAGCAGAAAAAAAAATTCAAAATATTTTAAAAAACTTTCAAAAAACAACAGATTTGGTCGTTTGTTCTGTTGGCGATCTCGGAAAACAGTGGTTTTTAGCTTTTGAAAATGTTTTAAATGTTCACTTTATTACAAATAGGGATGTCTTCCCGTTCCAAAATAAATATGCTACGCCGCAAACCTTAGGTATAGATCGGATGGTTCTTGCCGCAGGAGCAACGCTTCAGTTTCCTAATCAGAACCGGTTGGTTATTGATGCAGGAACATGTATTACTTATGATTTTATAGATCAGGACGATAATTATTTAGGCGGCGCTATTGCTCCCGGACTTCGATTACGTTATGAGGCCTTGCACCAGTATACGGCTAAACTACCTTTATTGTCATTTAAAAATCCTGATAATCTAATCGGAAATTCAACTTCAGAATCAATTCATTCTGGAGTGGTAAATGGTTTTGTTTTTGAGATTGATGGTTTTATTAATGAATATAAAGCACGTTATTTAAATTTTATAATAATTTTAACGGGTGGGGACACAGATTTTTTGGCTAAACGATTAAAAAATACCATATTTGCCAATTCAAATTTTCTTCTGGAAAGTTTAAACCAAACATTTCAACATAAAACCAAAAATGATTAAAAAAATTGTCATAATCGCGTGTTTGCTTTTGTCTTTAATGTCTTTTGCTCAAGAAGGAACAGCATCTCCATATTCTTTTTATGGAATAGGCGATGTTAGATTCAAAGGAACGTTGGAAAATCGTTCGATGGCAGGAATAGCGATTGAACAAGATAGCATACACATGAACTTGCAAAATCCTGCGAGTTACGCGAGTCTTAAGCTGACTACTTTTACTTTGGGTGGTACCTATGCTACTACAAATATGAAAACAGATACTGAATCTGCAAATGCCAGAAGAACAACTTTAGATTATTTGGCCGTGGGTTTGCCTATTGGTAAATTTGGATTGGGTTTTGGGTTGATTCCATATTCTTCAGTGGGTTACAAAATCGAATCTCTCGCTGATGATGCGTCGCTTACTAACAAGCGTTTCAATGGAACTGGTGGTTTGAATAAAGCCTTTTTAGGAGTTGGATACAAAGTTACACCAAACTTTAGTTTAGGTGCCGATGTGAATTATAATTTTGGAAAAATTGAATCTAATAATTTAGAATTTGTCACTGGCGTACCTGTTGGAACCAGAGAATTGAATACGATTGATTTATCAGGAGTGAATTTCAATTTAGGAATGATGTATCAGGCTAAAATATTCAAAAAAATCTCTTTTTTTAGTAGTGCAAATTATACACTTGAAAGTACGTTAGTGTCTAAAAATAATAGAAACATATCGACGGTAGTTTTTAATTCAAATTTTGATATTGTTGTGGTGGATGCGTTAGATGATGTAAAAGAGGAAGTAAATTTGAAAATGCCCAATAAATTAGCCCTAGCAGCAGGTTTTGGTCAGGCCAGAAAATGGCTTGTAGGAGTTGGATTGACACTTCAAGATGCGAGTTCACTGGCAAACAATTACAATTCGATGTCAAATGTGACTTACGAAAAATATTCGAAATACAGTATTGGAGGCTATTTCATTCCTGAGTATAACTCTTTTACAAGTTATGCCAAAAGAATTACCTACCGAGGTGGTTTGAAATTTGAGAAAACGGGCATGGTTATCAACTCAGAATCCATTGATGATATGGGATTAACTTTTGGAGTTGGATTGCCGTTAACAGGTTCTTTTTCTAATGTGAATATTGGTTTTGAATTAGGTAAAAAAGGAACTACAGCATCAAATTTAGTGCAAGAAAATTACGCTAACGTAAGTGTGAGTTTTTCTCTAAACGATCAATGGTTTGTTAGAAGAAAATTCAACTAGAATATATAGAATTGCATTTTCAAATTATTTCGTCCTAACCAATATGACAATAGTCAAAAAATATTATATCAAATTAAGTATCACGGTTTTTGCCGCTGCGCTTTTTTTGGGGTGCGAAAGTAACTTTAAGGAAATACAAAAAATAAATTTCTCTGAGTTTGTTCCTAGCAGCGATGCTGATATGGTAAATTTGAAATATACCGATTCAGGACGAATCACCTCTATTCTGATCACCTCAAAAATGTTGGATTATGCTACGGTTGACTTTCCTTTTACCGAATTTCCAAAAGGAATTGATGTTACTTTGTACGACAAAAAGGGGAAGAAAACATTTATCAAATCGAATTATGCCATTTCTTACAAAGGAACCACAGTGATTGATTTGCAGGGAAAAGTAAGGATTTCTACTGAAAATGGCCAGCTTTTAGAAACAGAACAACTTTATTTTGATCAAAGAAATGAGTGGTTTTTTACCGAAAGAAAATTTAAATTAACAGATCCAAAGGGAGTTTCAAATGGACAAGGAATCGATTTTAGTAAAGATTTCAAAGTGATTAATTCTCAAAAAATAACAGGCGAACTGGAAACCGCCGAATAATACAAAATGATATGAACTACTTAAAATACACACAATACGTTTACCTTGTTTTTGGAGCCTATTTTATTTTTGATGGTTTTACTAAACTAAATACTCCTGAGGCCAATCCCTGGTTGAGTTTTATGATTGCAGGATTAGCTATTTTTATGTTTTTCTTCAGAAGAAAGTTTGCCAAAAAATTTGAAGACCGAAACAAAAAATCATAAGCAATGGAGATTAGTATTATTATATTGTGTCTAATACTAAGTGCTTTTTTCTCAGGAATGGAGATAGCGTTTGTATCTTCGAACAAAATATATCTTGAAATTGAAAAAAAACAACGCGGTTTTGTTTCAAAAATATTAACTAAACTTACTGAAAAACCATCCAAGTTTATTGTATCCATGCTTATTGGAAATAATATAACCATGGTAGTATATGGTTTTTTTATGGGTGAATTGTTGATGAGGTGGTTTCTTACACTCGGTTTTCAATTTTCGGACTTTTTTAATTTATTGATTCAGACTATAATCTCTACTATTATTGTATTGATTACTGCAGAGTTTTTTCCGAAAGTATTCTTCCAAATTTATGCCAATTCCTTATTTAAGTTTTTTGCAATACCAGCCTATTTCTTTTTTAGCTTTTTCTATTATATATCTACATTTTTCATTTGGGTTTCTGATTTTGTTCTGAGAAAATTTTTCAAAACAGAAGGCGATAATGTGCAGCTTTTTTTTAGTAAAGTAGAATTGGGAAATTACATCACAGAACAAATGAGCAGTGTTGAGGATAATGACGCAATGGATTCTGAAATTCTTATGTTTCAAAATGCGTTAGAGTTTTCAGGAGTCAAAGCCAGAGATGTCATGAACCCTCGAACAGAAATTATTGCAATTGACTTATTTGATACCATAATAGATCTCAAGGAATTATTTATAGAAACAGGCTATTCTAAAATAGTGGTGTATCAAAATTCACTAGATGATATTGTAGGGTATGTACATTCGTTTGATATGTTCAAAAAACCAGTAAGTATCAAGGATATCGTGATCCCGGTAGAATTTGTTCCTGAAACGATATTTATTAAAGATGCAATGAGTTTGTTGATTAAAAAACGCAAAAGTGTCGCTATTGTTCTAGATGAATACGGCGGTACTTCAGGGATCATTACTATTGAGGACATTGTAGAGGAGCTTTTTGGAGAAATTGAAGATGAACACGATTCAGATGAAGAATTGATTGAAAAAGAACTTGGTGACGGCGAATATATTTTCTCAGCTCGGTTAGACGTTGAGTATCTTAATGACACTTATAAACTAGCTATCCCGGAAAGTGATTCGTATGGTACACTAGGCGGATTTATTGTCAATTTTACTACTGAAATCCCTCAAAACGGAGCTATTATTACTATCGGAATCTTTCGCTTTGTAATTGAAGAAGCAACAAATAAGAAAATAGAATTAGTGAAAATGACCGTGCAAGAGTAGTTTTTTTTGTAAAATTGAAATTTCTTATAAAATAAAACGCTACTACTATAATTATTAATTAGATAATTGTATTTTCGCAAC
Source organism: Flavobacterium sp. W20_MBD1_R3 (assembly GCF_052119725.1). Taxonomy (NCBI): domain Bacteria; kingdom Pseudomonadati; phylum Bacteroidota; class Flavobacteriia; order Flavobacteriales; family Flavobacteriaceae; genus Flavobacterium; species Flavobacterium sp. W20_MBD1_R3. Next base: position 118,942 of record NZ_JBGQOR010000005.1, on the reverse strand, counting down.
CTGAATATAAAAATTAACAACAATAAAATGGCATTATTACAAAAAATTAGACAACGTTCGCTTCTTCTGATCTTAGTTATTGGATTTTGTTTATTAGCATTTATCATAGGTGATATATTTAGTAGTGGAGGTTTCAGTAGTACATCAAAAGATGTAGGAAGCATTGACGGAAAGGATATTTCATTCGAAGATTTTAGAGTTAAAGTAAGTAATGTTGAAAAAAGTGGTCAAGGAATTACTTCAACTCAAGCCGCTAATAGAGTTTGGGAACAAGAAGTTTCTGTAGCCTTACTAACTTCTGAATTTGAAAAATTAGGATTGAGAGTTGGTGCTAAACACCTATTAGAAGTATTGAAAGGAGATCAAAATATTGGTGGAAATCCATTGTTCTTGAATGCAGCTGGTGTTTTTGATGTTGTGAAATTTAAAGAATATTTTAAAGCGAATCCAGCACAAGCTCAGTTTTTGAAAGACAGAGAGAAAGATGCAGATCTTAATGCGAAATACCAAATTTATAACACATTGATCAAGGCGTCTGTTTTTACAACGGAAAGCGAAGGGAAAATGCAGTATGAAATGGAGGCTAATAAAGTAAACTTTGCTTACGTTGCAGGTTTATATTCAACAATTAAAGACAGTGAAGTAAAAGTCACTGATGCTGAAATTGTTGATTACATGAAGAAAAATGAAAAAAAATTCAAAGCAGATGAGTCTCGTGAAGTAGAATATGTCTTGATTGAAGACAAAGCTTCTCCAGCTGATGAAGCCGAAGTGAAATCAAAAATAAATGCTTTGTTAGATGGAACGGTAGTATACAATCAAACTACTGGAAAAAATGATACTTTGCCTGGATTTAGAGCAACAACTAATACAATTGATTTTGTAAATTCAAATTCAGATGTTCCTTATGATTCCTCTTATGTGGCTAAAAAAGATTTACCTGCAATTGATGCGGAGAAATTGTTTAATCTTGCTCCTGGAGCTGTTTACGGTCCTTATATTTATGGAAAATATTACTGTATTTCAAAATCAATGGGAATGAAATCAGGTGTGAATGCAAAAGCAAGTCATATTTTGATCAGTTATGAAGGTACTCAGGTTCCAAATCAAAAAGAAAGAAGAACTAAAGAAGAAGCAAAAGCAAAAGCAGAAAGTGTTTTAGCACAAGTTACCGCTAGTCCTGATAGTTTCTTGATGTTAGCTTTCACCGCTTCTGATGATTCGTCTTCTCAACAAGGTGGAGATTTAGGTTATTTTGGTCCAAACCAAATGGTAAAGCCATTTAATGATTTTGTGTTTAATAATAGTATTGGGAAAATAGGTTTAGTAGAAACTGATTTTGGATTTCATATTATTAAGGTTACGGACAAACAAGACGGAATTCGTTTAGCAACTGTAGCGCAAAAAATAGAAGCCTCAGAGGCTACTTCCGATAAAATGTTTACACAAGCAACTAAATTAGAAATGGATGCTGTGGATAAAGATTTTAACAAAGTCGCTAAAGATATGGGACTTGTAGTTGCACCGGCTGTTTCCGTAAAAGGGATGGATGAGAATTTTGGAACTTTAGGAAATCAAAGAACAATCGTTCGTTGGGCATTTGAAAAAGGAGTAAAAGTTGGTGCTGTAAAAAGATTTGAAGTAGCCAATGTAGGTCACGTAATCGCCAAATTGAAAAGTATTGACGATTCTGGTTTAGTAGCCGTTTCTGTAGCCAGACCTTATGTAGAGCAAATACTTAAAAATAAGAAAAAAGCAGTATTAATTAAGGCTAAAATGGCAGGTTCTTCGCTGGAAGTAATCGCGAAAGCAGTAGGAGGAACAGTGCAACAAGCTACTGACTTAACAATGCTAAATACTATGTTGCCGGGTGTTGGTCAAGAGCCAAGTGTAGTAGGAAATGCATTTGCTCTAGCGGCAAATAAAATGTCAGCTCCAATTGAAGGAAATACAGGGGTTTATGTGGTAAAAAACAATAGCACTGTAAAAGCGCCCGTTTTAAAAAGTCATACTTCTTATGTGTTGAAACTTAAAGAGCAAAGTGCTTCAGATGCTAATAGAGTAGTTCCTGCGTTGAAAGGAAATGCTAAAATTGAAGACAACAGACAAGAATTCAATTACTAGTTATAACGTAAGTAATCAAATAAAAAATCCCGATACATGCTGAATGTATCGGGATTTTTTATTTCATAGGTTTTTTGAGGAATATTAAGAATAATAAAAGTTAGGACAATATCATTTCATTATATGGAATTATAGTTTCATAACCTTTTGAAATAAAATACTCGCTTGGATTTTCAGTTGCAATTGCCATTACAAAATCACCTCCCCAAGCTCCCAGACTTTTTATTACGCCATTAAAATCAGGGAATAAAGATTCTTTTATTGTTTGAGTTTCCAATATAATACTCATTTGTACTTCGTGTTTTTGAATTGCTGTAGCAAAAGATGGAATTGTAGTGGCATTCAAAACTTCAGAAGTTATTTCGTCATTTAAAGCGATTGTTCTCGGCAGATTGTTCTTCTTATTCATATTGTAAGCCGCTATTGCACTTTTACTGCTTTGCTTTTTATTCAGATAGACAAAATAAAGGTTTTTAGTAAAATCCGGATTAAAAGATACTTTTTCAACTGCAGGATTTCCTTGTTTTAAATGATAGACAATAGGAGTGTCATTTTGCGCACAGGCAATGTCGTAACCACTGCCTCCAAAACTGTTTTTAAGCAATGTAAAAGCATCGATTTGCAACCATTGTGCAATATTGTTGATCAAAGTCGATGACGTTCCCAAACCCCAGCTTTTTGGAAAACTAAGTTCGGTAGTGATTGTGTAGCCGTCTGAATTTAAAATAAAATCCGGATTTAGTTTAAATGCTTCGTGCAAAATGGTCGTAAGTGTAGCCTTCACCGATTCAGTTTCAGGATTAACTTCTTTAGAAATATCAGAAAATAAAAGGGTGTCTTCAAACCAAATGCTTCCATCTGCATCGTAACTTTTCCAGATGATTTCTTCGTTGTTTCCTTCTTCTACAATGAGGTTTTGTCCCATTTTTGTGGGTAGTGCAAATGCTTTGGCGCCATCCAGAACTAGATATTCTCCTGTTATTAAAAGTTTTCCGTTACTGTAGAATGTTTTTTTCATTGTCTTTGCGAGGAACGAAGCAACCTTATTCTTTGTTGCTTCAAGATAAAATTATTTTCTTAAATTTTCAATAAAACTTACTACTGCACTATGCAAAACGGCATTTTTTCTAAAATGTTTCTGGATTAAAATACGTTCTTCATCAGTAGCTTCAAATTGGTTGATGATGTTATTCAAATGCATTTTCATATGTCCTTCCTGAATTCCTGTTGTAGTCAAGGAACGTAAAGCGGCAAAGTTTTGGGCTAAACCAGCTACGGCTACAAACTGCATTAACTCTTTGGCAGATGGTTTTTCCAGCATTTCCAGTGACAATTTTACCAATGGATGCAGGGAAGTCAAACCACCAACAGTTCCTAATGCTAAAGGGATTTCTAGCCAAAAAGTAAAAATACCATTTTCTATTTTGGCGTGTGAAAGACTGGAGTATTTTCCGTTTCGGGAAGCGTAGGCGTGAATTCCTGCTTCGACAGCGCGAAAATCATTTCCTGTTGCTAAAACTACAGCATCCACTCCGTTCATGATTCCTTTGTTGTGCGTTACCGCACGATATGGCTCGACTTCGGCGATCTGAACGGCTTGTATAAATTTCTCGGCAAATTCTTGTGGATTTAGAATATGTTTTTCTTCTAATTCTTCTATTGTACAAGAAACTTCGGCTCTTACGATACAATTTGGAACATAATTCGAAAGAATGCTCATTACGACTTCAATCTCTTTCTCAGTTTCTGTAAATAACGCATAATTGTGTGCTTCCTCTTTCAATGTTTTGGAAAATTGTTCCAGACACGAATTGATGAAATTTGCACCCATACTGTCTTTAGTTTCAAAAGTAGCATGCAGCTGAAAATAATTAGGTAATAAATCGGTTTTGTCTTTTAGAACAATGTCTAAAATTCCGCCACCGCGTTTTTGCATATTGGTGGTAATCGAATCGGTTTCTGAGAAAAATTTACTTTTGTTTTGGGCAAAAAACAAATTCAATTTTGAAACATCACCTTTGTAGATAAAATGAACTTGACCAATTTTTTCGGTGTTGATTACGGTTGCTTTAAATCCGCCACGCGTGGACCAAAACTTAGCAGCTTTTGCGGCAGCGGCAACGACCGAACTTTCCTCAATTGCCATGGGAATCGTGCTGTATTTTCCATTAATTAGGAAATTAGGAGCAACTCCCAGCGGAATGTAGAAATTGGTTATCGTGTTTTCGATAAATTCATCGTGTAATTTCTGTATTTTTTCATCAGAATTCCAGTAGTTTTTCAGCAAGATGATGGCTTCTGCGGGTGTTGAAAAATATTGATCGGCAATCCATTTAATTTTTTCTTCTTTGGATAATTTAGAAAATCCGCTAATAGCCTTGTTCATTCTCAATTGATTATGGTGTAATTAGTGGCAAAGATACGGTTTTAGCCGTTTTATTTACAATCAAATTATATTCAGCGGAAGGTTGTTTTTTATATTACTTTTTACATTTAACATTTTAAATGACCATTAATTGTAATTTTTTCACTAAAATTGAAGGTTTTTACCTTTAAATAAATAATATGTATTCGAAAAAAATTATAGCATTATTTTTATTCTTGTGTTTTACGGTTGTTGGACAGCAAAAAATCACAATTGACGAAATTTACAACGGTACATTTCGGGCTCAGGGAATGGATGAATTGCAGTCTTTGAAAAACACAAACCAGTACACGGTTTTGAATGCCGACAGACAGTCCAGAACTATGCAGATTGATTTATATGATTTTGCAACATTAAAAAAAGTGTCCACATTAATAGATACAAAATCGCACAGAGAATTGTCTGGCGGGATTGACAGTTACACTTTTGACGCTTCCGAGAAAATGATTTTATTGGCTTGCAACACCAATCAAATCTTCCGACACTCGTTTACTGCGGATTATTATTTATATGATATTGCCAATAAAAAATTAAGAAAACTATTCGATTTTCAGGTTCAGGAACCTACTTTTTCACCTGATGGAAAAAAGATTGCTTACGCCAAAGAAAATAATCTGTATGTATATGATTTAGCTTCTGATAAATCAACTCCAATTACTACAGATGGACAAAAAAACAGCATTATCAACGGTATTACGGATTGGGTTTACGAAGAAGAATTTGCTTTTGTTAGAGCTTTTGATTGGAGTGCTGACAGCAAAAAAGTAGCTTACATTCGTTTTGACGAAAGTCAAGTTCCGGAATTTTCGATGTCCATGTTTGGAAAAGACTTGTATCCAACGATGCAAACCTTTAAATATCCAAAAGCTGGTGAGAAAAACGCGTTGGTTTCTTTACATATTTATGATGTTAATTCGAATGCGGTAAAAAACATAAATCTTGGGAATTATAACGATTTTTATATTGCCAGATTGAAATGGACAAATGATACCAACACATTATCTGCGCAGGTATTGAACCGCCACCAAAACAATTTAGATTTATTGTTTATCGACGGTAATTCAGGAGCAGTAAAAGTAGTTTTGAATGAAAAAGATAAAGCATACGTTGATGTAACAGATAATTTGACGTTCTTGAAAGACAACAGTTTTATTTGGACCAGCGAAAAAGACGGTTTCAATCATATTTATTTATATGATAACAACGGAAAATTAAAAAATCAAGTGACCAAAGGAAAATGGGAAGTGACTAATTATTATGGTTTGGACGAAAAGACCAATACGGTTTTCTATCAGTCAGTGGAGAATGGATCTATCAACAGAGATGTTTATAGAATAGGACTTGACGGAAAAAATAAAGTGCGTTTGTCACAAAATACAGGAACTAATGCGGCGACTTTCAGTCCAAATTTTCAATACTACATCAATACTTTTTCTAGTGCGCTTCAACCTACAACTTACACATTGAACGAAGCTAAAGCAGGAAAACAAGTTCAGGTTATTGAAAACAATGAATCTTTGGCTTCAAAGCTAAAAAGCTACAATTTACCTTCAAAAGAGTTTTTTGTTTTGAAAACAGCAAAAGGGAATGAACTAAATGCTTGGATGATTAAACCGAAAGATTTTGATCCGACAAAAAAATATCCAGTTTTCATGTATCAATATTCTGGTCCGGGTTCACAGCAAGTGAATAATGAATGGAACAGTACCGATGATTATTGGTTTATGATGTTGTCACAACAAGGATACATTGTAGCGTGTGTTGACGGACGCGGAACTGGTTTTAAAGGAGCTGATTTCAAAAAAGTGACCCAATTGCAATTAGGAAAATACGAAGTGGAAGATCAAATTGATGCTGCTAAAGTATTAGGAAATTACTCATTTGTTGATAAAGCTAGAATTGGTATATTTGGCTGGTCGTACGGTGGTTTTATGGCATCTAATTGTATCATGAAAGGAAATGATGTTTTCAAGATGGCTATTGCTGTAGCTCCGGTAACGAACTGGCGTTTTTATGACAGTGTATACACGGAACGTTACATGACAACACCGCAGGAAAATGCGAGCGGTTACGATGACAATTCACCAATAAATCATGTGGATAAATTGAAAGGAAAATTTCTTTTGATTCACGGTTCAGGAGATGATAATGTTCATGTTCAAAACTCCATGCAAATGATGGAAGCTTTGATTCAGGCCAACAAACAATTTGATTCCCAAATTTACCCAGATAATAATCACGGGATTTACGGTGGGAAAACCAGAATTCAATTGTACACAAAAATGACTAATTTTATTAAAGAAAATTTATAATAGCGCTTTATGACAAACGACACATTAAATAAAGAAGAATTTTTTGGACATCCAAAGGCTCTTTTTATATTGTTTTTTACTGAAATGTGGGAACGATTTTCGTTCTACGGTATGAAAGCATTGTTGATTTTCTATCTGACTCGATACCATCTTTTTTCGGATTCTTCGGGAAATTTATTGATTGGGAGCTATGCTGCATTGGTATACGCGGTGCCAGTTATAGGCGGATTTATTGCGGATCGCTATCTAGGATTTAGAAAAGCTATCGTTTTTGGTGGGATTATGCTGGTTCTGGGTCACATAGGAATGGCCTTTGAAGGAAATGCTGCTACACAATCTATGACTGGTGAAATTACACGAGATGAAATCGCGCTGCAAATATTTTACTTTTCATTATCGCTGATAATTGTGGGAGTTGGTTTTCTAAAAGCCAATATATCTTCGTTAGTTGGAGAATTATATCTACCAGGAGATAAAAGAAGAGATTCTGGGTTTACCTTGTTTTATATGGGAATCAACTTGGGTTCTTTTTTAGCTACATTAATTTGTGTTTGGCTCGGGGAAACGTATGGCTGGAGCTATGGTTTTGGCGCAGCTGGTGTTGGAATGTTTTTTGGATTATTAACATTCATTTCCGGAAGAAAGTTGTTAATGGGAAAAGGAGAGTCAAAAGTACCGGAACTTTTAGCTAAAAGATCACTGGGTATAAAAAATGAATGGTTGATTTACTTAGTGAGCGTTTCTTCGGCTTTGATTTTTTGGCAAATGGTACAGCGTCATGAAGTGGTTTCTTATTCTTTGATGATTGCCGGTGCAATTTCGTTTGTTTATATTGTTTATTATGCCATCACACAACTGGATAAAAAAGCAAGAGAGCAATTGATGGCCTTGACAATTTTGATTGTTTTTACGATTATTTTTTGGGCATTATTTGAACAAGCGTATACATCATTAAATTTATTTGCAGACCGAATTCTAGACCGAAATATTTTTGGATACACCATATCTGCTGGACAATTCTTAAGTTTTAATGCGCTGTTTATTATTTTATTAGCACCTGTTTTTGCCTGGTTATGGGTAAAACTAGGGAAATACAATCCAAATACTGCCGTGAAATTTTCATTGGCACTAATGCTCGTAGGGCTTGGTTTTGGATCGTTAGTGTTGGGAATAGGTTTGTCAGGTTTAGGAAAAGTAGCGATGATTTGGTTGATTCTAACTTACTTTTTACATACTTGTGGGGAATTATGTTTATCACCAGTTGGACTTTCTGCTGTGACCAAGTTGTCTCCAGTAAAAATCGTTGGGTTCATGATGGGTGTTTGGTTTTTGGCAACAGCCAGTTCTGAATTTATTGCTTCCATTTTAGCAAATATCGCCTCGGTGGATACATCGAATGGAACAGCACCAGATTTGAACCTAGCTAAACAGAGTTATTTAGTACTTTTTGAATATTTATTTTATACGGGACTTGGTTTTGGAGTTGTTTTATTAGTACTTTCACCAGTCATTAAAAAATTAATGCACGGAGTTGATAAGGAATTAAATAATTAATAGGATGAGCGAAAATACAACAGATCAATTTTTTAAAAGCACCGTTTTAGGGCATCCTGCGGGATTATTCGTTTTGTTTTTTACAGAGATGTGGGAGCGATTCTCATTCTACGGAATGCGTTCTTTGTTAATATTATTTTTAACCGCGTCCTTTACAGATGGTGGTTGGGAGTGGACTCGTGAAAATGCTTCTGCATTATTTGGATCCTATGTAGGGTTGGTGTATTTGTCTACCATGCTTGGGGGGTATTTCGCCGATAAAGTAATTGGTTTCCGATGGGCTGTTGTTGTAGGAGCCACTTTAATGACTTTAGGACATGCTTCTATGGCTGTCGAAACTGAATTTTCTATTTATTTAGGATTAGTATTGCTGGTTTTTGGAAATGGTTTCTTTAAACCAAACATGACTTCAATCGTATCCGAAATGTACAAAGACCGTCCTGAAAAGAAAGATGGGGCATATACCTTGTTTTATATGGGTGTAAATGCCGGAGCGTTCTTTGGGATTTTACTTTGTGGTTATTTAGGCGAAAAAGTGGGTTGGACCTACGGATTTGGTTTGGCCGGAATCTTTATGTTTTTTGGGATGTTACAGTTTTGGTTGTCTCAAGATATCTTTGGAGATATTGGTTTGAAACCAAATAAAGAAAGCAAAGCAAAAGCAGAAGCATTGGATACGGATAAAAGAAATCCTTTTTCTCCAATACAATTGGCCGCGATCGCATTCTCTTCTATTTTAGCATTATTATGGCTTGTAAACGATCCTGCATCTAAAATATCAGGAGGTAAAGTGAATATTTTTTCTTTCCTAGGTCCTAATGGAAACGCAATTGCTATTATTTCCGCTTTAGTCGTATTTATCATATTACTTGTTTACAGATTTACGCAGTATTCTAAAATAACTAAAGAAAAATTAATTGCTGTGACATTTTTCGCATTTCTGACTATTTTCTTCTGGGCTATTTTTGAACAGTCACCAAATAGTTTAACCATTTTTGCCAGCGATTACACGGATCGGGTATTAACAGGGAATTGGAGTGTGGTCTTTTTAGTGACGAATTCATTGATTACTATTTTACCTTTAGTTATAATCACTTGGGTTTTAATCTTATTATTCAAGCAGACTTTTAAATTCTATGCTGTTGCAAATGTAATTCTAAGCATTAGTTTTATTATTATTTGGGCTATAGCAATCTGGATGTTGACAAAAGATTATTATACAGCAGGATATTTATCATTATCAGATTCAACTTTGCAAGCATTAAAAATTGACAAAGTTACCACGGCATTGACAGAAGTTCCTGCAACTTGGTTTTCGACCTTAAACTCTTTATTTATTATTTCATTAGCGCCGTTATTTTCTAAATGGTGGGAAAGTAAATACAATCCTTCTGCCAATTTGAAATACGGAATCGGAATGGGATTATTGGCACTTGGTATGGCTTGTGTAGCTTTTGGCGCAAGCGGGATTGAAGCAGGTGCAAAAACTGCATCAGTAAGTATGATCTGGTTGATTCTGGTGTATCTTTTCCATACGATGGCTGAATTGTGTATCTCTCCAGTTGGATTGTCTTATGTAAGTAAACTAGTTCCGGCGCGTATGATTGCATTCATGTTTGGTGTTTGGTATTTAGCAGTAGCAATTGGGATGAAAGGTGCTGGTATGTTTGGAGAAAACATTGATAAAATTGCTAATGAACACGGATTAAGTTACTTCTTTTGGATGTTGACTATCATCTCCTTGGCCGTTGCTTTGTTCTCTGTTGTGATGACTCCGGTTATTAAAAAATTGATGCACGGTGTTCGTTAAACTTTAGGCATGATTTTTGGTTTTGAATGAATAAAATTATAAATATGAAGAAAATCATAGTTGCTTTATTATTATTTGCTGGCTCATTTGCCGCCGAAGCACAAGAATTAGTTTGGGAAACCAATGTCACCAAGGCAATGGCAATTTCCACTGAAACCAAGAAACCACTATTGCTGTTTTTTACTGGAAGTGATTGGTGCGGATGGTGTATTCGGTTGCAAAAAGAAGTTTTGCGAACTCCCGAATTTGCGGCTTGGGCCAATGAAAATGTGGTATTAGTTGAATTAGATTATCCAAGAAAAGCGCCACAGACAGAGGAAATTAAAAAACAAAATAATGAATTGCAAATGGCTTTTGGAATTCAAGGATTTCCCACGATTATACTTGCAAATGGTGTTACAAAAGACGGTAAAGTCAATTTTGAAGGCATTGGAAGTACAGGTTATGTTGCCGGTGGACCTTCAGCTTGGTTAGCTGTAGCAAATGGTTTTCTGAAAAAATAAAAATTCTCAATTCAATTTATAAAATCCCTTTTCACCAGTTGCGTGAAAAGGGATTTTCTGTTTATCACAACTGGCTTTCCATAGTTTTTGTATGTTTTTAAAGTTGGATGCATCAGCAATAACTAATTTTGGTTTCATTTCTTGGAACAAACGGTCTGCGTTTATTTTAGCAGATTGTGTCAATATGATTATATCTGGATTGATATTTTTAGGATAAATTCCCGAACTGTCTAATACAAAAATCTTTTTTCCATCAAAGAACATGAAATTTTGAAGTCGTTTTTTCTGTTCTAAAGTGCTAAAGTTTCCAATGCTATAAGATTTTAAAAGGCTATTTTTTTTAATCGTTTTTAAAATGCTGTCATTGGCATAAACCAAAATATTTTCTCCTTTTCTCTCCGCAATCAAGGTGTTTTTTCTGCTGCTGAAAACGATTAATTCCTTTTCGTTTTGAATTTTATACTGTATTTTGAAATACGAGAATTGTAAAATAATAATAGATATTAAGATCACAGCTAATCTATAAAAGCTTGGTTTTTTGAACCAAAAAATTACCGTGAACAATAGCAAATAGCCACTTAGCAACAGATAAAAATGAAGTGGAATATCCTGAATAATGAATTGTTCCAAAGAGGCAATTACATTGATGATTTTGTTCAAATAATAAATACTCCATTCCAATAGTTGGGACAAGAATATGGGAATCATGTTGAATGCCGCTAAAAGCATCACCAAAACACCCAATATCATGATGACACTAAGCAGTGGAATTATAATCAGATTAGTGATGAAGAACAAACCTGGAAACTGATGGAAATAATAAATGCTGAGTGGCAAAGTGCCTATTTGGGCGGCAAAAGATACGGTTAATATATCCCAAATGTATTTTGAAACTTTGTATTTTGGTTTCCAAATGGAGGATAGAAGTGGCTGCAGCCAAATGATGAAAAACAACGCGATATAGCTTAATTGAAAACCAACATCAAATAAGAAAGAAGGTTCGAAAAGTAGGATCAGCAATACAGAAACTAATAAAGTGTGGTAAATATTGACACTGCGGCGAAGATGATTTCCAATGGCGACAAAGGAAAACATCGTTACGGAACGAACCACAGAAGGTGCTAAACCCGCAATAATCCCGAACATGGATAATGAGATAAGGATTGTGATTAGTTTGATAAAAGATCCTCGCTTGGTGTTGGGAATTGGTCTTAGAATAAAGGTTACAAAAAGCAATATAAATCCAATGTGTAATCCTGAAACGGATAAAATATGAACCGCTCCGGCAAATTGATAATCCCGAATAATGTCTGGTGAAATATCTTGTTGTTGTCCCATTATTAAGGCTATGGCAACATTTAATTCTGTTTTGTTGAAGTTGTTTTTTTCTAAATTCCTAATAATCCTTGTCCGTAATTTGGATGAATAATACCAAATGTTTTTCTCTATTTCTGATCCAATTTTTATTTCGTCGATATCAGCATAAAGCTGCGCATAGATTTGTTTGTTTTCAAGGTATTTGCTGTAATCAAATTGGTTTGGGTTATTTGGCGGTTTGTTTTTTGTTAAAGCTCCTTTTACCAACAAAGAATTCCCAACTTCAAGAACGGGATGCAAACTATCATTTTGAATGTTCAATATGATTCTTCCTGTTTGTTCTTTTTGGTCAACATGATTAATAATGGCTAAATAGCGGTCGCTAAACGGGGAATTTTTTAGCTTTTCTCTAATTGTTAATGAAATGAAATGGGGTTCTTCAAAAATTTCTTTGTTGTGGATGTAGTTGTTTTTTTGAAAGTAATCGCTATGAACAATTTGTGTTGAAAGACCAATAATCACGGAAAGAAAATAAGTGCCGATTCCAAAATAAAGAGAGGCTTTGTTATTTCTTTTGGATAAAAAATACAGCAATATAAAAACACTGATAAATACAAAAAGAACAACAAAAAGTGACGTGATAGAAATCTGGAAATAATGTCCAAAAAGCAATCCTATAATAAACCCGATTGTTATTCTAGCGAGTGGGAATTGTAGTACTTTCATGACTCTAAAGTACACATTTTTAGTAACAAACAGATTTATTTATTCCTAGATTTTTAAAAACTAAATTTCCCCCTAGAAAGGATAATTAATTAAAGTATGCGGTTGATTTGGACAAAGGTTTTTTTGTAATAGGTTTCTCTGGTCGAGGAAATAATTACTCCTCTTGAAGTGGAGGAGTGGATGAATTTTATTTCTTCATCGGTAGCTTCAATCACGATACCAACGTGATTTATTTCTTTGTTCTTATTGGTTTTAAAAAATATTAAATCGCCTTTTTGAGCTTGATCTCTTTTTGGATTTAAAACAATGCCTATTTTCGATTGTTGAAACGAGTTTCGAGGAAGACTTATATTTTCGGAATTAAATATAGTATACATTAAACCTGAACAGTCAAAACCAGCTTTTGTTGTGCCGGCATATTTGTATTTCACACCTAAATTTTCAGTAGCAGCATCAATTAATTGTTCGGCGAGCTGATTTGATTTTCTCTTTTCGGAGCGAGATATTTTCTCTTTTGGCTCTCCTTTTTTCGAAGTTACGATGGGCGATGTCGATTTACAAGCCGTAAATAAGAGGCCAAGACACAAAATGTATAATAAACGTTTCAAAAGAGTTTTTTTTAGATGATTTTAAAATGTGGAAATAAATTGCAGATTATTTTAAATCATTTACAATCAATGCAGCCGTTTTTTCACTGGCTCCATTTCCGCCTAATTGCTCTTCTAATAACGCATATTTTTCTAAAAGCGTATTGCGATGATTGGGTTTAAGTATTTTTTTGAGTTCTTCCCGAATGCGTTTTGTGGTGCATTGGTTTTGAATTAACTCATTTACCACTTCTTCATCCATAATCAAATTCACTAATGAAATGTATTTGAGTGTAATGATTCGTTTCGCTATTTGGTACGAAGCCCAACTGCCTTTATAACAAACTACTTCGGGAACTTTGAATAATGCCGTTTCTAGTGTTGCGGTGCCGGAGGTAACTAATGCCGCCGTTGCATTTCGCAATAAATCGTAAGTTTTATTAGAAATAAATTTTATGTTTTCTTGGGTAATAAATTCTTTGTAAAATGAGAATTCCTGACTTGGAGCCCCCGCAATTACGAATTGATACTCCGGAAAATCATGTACTACGCTCAGCATTACTGATAGCATTTTAGTGATTTCCTGTTTTCGGCTGCCGGGCAAAATAGCGATAATTGGTTTTTCGTCTAATTGATTTTCTTTTCTAAAAAGTACTGGATCCATTTCAGGCTGGTTGTGGATGGCATCAATCAGTGGATGACCAACAAATTCTACTGGAAAATGATGTTTGTCTTCGTAAAACTTTTTTTCGAAAGGTAAAATCACATACATTTTATCAATATCACGCTTGATATCTATAATTCTACTTTCTTTCCAAGCCCAAATTTGCGGAGAAATATAGTAATGGGTCTTCATTCCCAATGCTTTCGCCCATTTGGCAATTCGCAAATTAAAACCAGGATAGTCAATGAATATAAGAACATCAGGCTGATATTCAAGAATGTCTTTTTTACAGATTTTGATGTTGTTCAGAATGGTTTTTAGATTGAAAATTACTTCAATAAATCCCATAAATGCTAATTCACGATAGTGTTTCACTAAAGTTCCGCCAACATTTTTCATTAAATCACCACCCCAAAACCGGATGTCAGCACTAGGATCTTTTTTGTACAGCTCTTTCATTAAATTAGAACCATGTAAATCACCTGAAGCTTCTCCCGCAAGTATATAATATTTCATATTTTTTTGATTTGGATTTTTTAAAATCAAATAGATAAAATCATTGTCGCTGCAATCATTTTATGCTGCTGCAAAGATAAACTTAAATAAATAAAGTGATTATCGCCAAGACAATGACTGCCAGAACAACACCACGAGCCATCATTTCTTTGTTCAGTTTTAACAAAATTCCAAATGTCAGCAGCGTCAATATAGATCCTAATGTGATTATTTTACCTAAATTTCCTTGTGATTTTATGATTTGGAGACCTGCAATAAATTTGAATTCCGTAAAAAAAGTAATAAAAACATACGATCCAAGCAGTGTAGTTGCGCATCCTATTAAAAATCCGAACAATAAGTCTTTTTTATTCATTCCATTTCCAGGTGTTAAGTTGTTGTATGGCGTGATGTGCGGTTAAGTCAAATTGCACAGGGACAACGGAAATATATCCATTTCTCAGAGCCCATTCATCCGTATCTTGTCCTTTATCCTGGTTTACAAATTCACCAGCAAGCCAGTAATAATCTCTTCCTTGCGGTGTTTTTCTCTTGTCGAATTTCTCTACCCAAAGTGCTTTAGCTTGACGACAAATGCGCATTCCTTTGATATCTTTTTCATCTAATTTCGGAAAATTAACATTCAAAACTACGCCTTCAGGAAGCCCGTTTTCTAAAACTTCTACAGCGATTTTTCGGATAAAATTTTTGATTGTTTCAAAATTTGCGTTCCAGTCATAATCTAAAAGCGAGAACCCAATAGCGGGAATTCCTTCTATTCCTGCTTCAACTGCGGCGCTCATTGTTCCGGAATAAATCACGTTTATGGAAGAATTTGAACCATGATTTACGCCTGAAACACATAAATCAGGTTTTCTTTTTAGGATTTCGTTTACCGCTAGTTTTACACAATCAACTGGTGTTCCGGAGCAACTGTATTCTAAAAAAGAATCTGTGTCTTTTGATATTTTGTTCAGATACAACGTACTGTTTATGGTAATCGCATGCCCCATAGCGCTTTGAGGCGTGTCAGGAGCAACCACTACAATTTCGCCTATTTCTGCCATAACGGCTATTAAAGCTCTAAGCCCGGGTGCTGAAATTCCGTCGTCATTGGTTATTAAAATTAAAGGTCTTGCTTTTTTCATTATTTTTTGCTGTAAAAAGATTGATTATTTATGATTTCCTGAACAAATATAATGTCTCAGAATGAAATCCCTAAACAAAATATAAAAATAAGTTATGTTCATTGATTTAACTTAAAATAAAAAAAACAATTTATATCTTTAACAAAAATTTGTGGGGCTATTGCTGCTGTTGGCATAGTTTTTACCATAACTTAGATTAAAAATTCATGAATACAATTCTTAACTTTATGAAAAGAAATTATAAAATTATACTCGTTGTTGTTTGTCTTTCGGTGACATTATTTGCCTTTAAATTTAATGCAACTAAAGCGAACGATCCTGAAAAAGACAAGTTGCTATTAGAGCTATTAACTTTTGTAATTCAGAAAGGACATTATAGTCCTGCCGAAATTGACGACACCTTTTCAAAAGGTATTTATAAAGATTATATTGGTGCTTTAGATCCTTCTAAACGTTTTTTCCTGCAATCTGATATTGATGAGTTTTCAAAATTTGAATTGCAATTAGACGATCAATTGTTGAATAAAGATTTGTCCTTTTTTAATCTTACCTATGATCGTTTGATGAAGAGAATGGAAGAAAGTAAAAAGATTTACAAGGATGTTTTAAGTGAGCCCTTTGACTATTCCATTGATGAAAGTTTTAATATTGATTACGAAAAATCACCGTATGCGAGTAGTGCGTTAGAATTAAAGGATAAGTGGCGCAAACAAATAAAATTGTCTACTCTTTCTTCTTTGGTGGATCGTATGGATCTACAAGAAAGTAAACCTGAAAAAATAGAATCAGTTGATGAAAAGGTAAATGTGGATCCTATCAACAAAGTAATTAAAGACAGTACGGTAACCCCGGAAAAGCCCAAGACTTTTGAAGAATTAGAGAAGGAAACTAGAAAAAACTCTAGAAAATCATTAGATGAATATTTTGGTTTTGTTAATGATCTAGATCGAAATGATTGGTTTTCAGTTTACATAAATTCAATCACAGCGCGTTTTGATCCACATACTAATTATTTTGCTCCCGAAGAAAAAGAGCGTTTTGATGTAAGTATCAGCGGAAAATTAGAGGGTATTGGTGCTCGTCTCCAAAAGAAAAATGACTTAACTGAAATTTCTGAGCTCATTTCTGGAGGACCAGCATGGAGAGGAAAACAGCTTGAAGCAGGTGATTTAATTATGAAAGTTGGGCAAGGTGCAAGCCAATCAGTAGATGTAGTAGGAATGCGTCTTGATGATGTGGTGAAGAAAATTAAAGGGCCTAAAGGTTCTGAAGTCAGACTTACCGTTAAAAAAGTGGACGGAACAATCAAAATTATTTCTATTATCAGAGATATTGTTGAAATTGAAGAAACGTATGCTAAGTCTAGTATTGTAAATAAAAACGGATTGAAATACGGGGTGATTTATTTGCCGAAATTCTATATTGATTTTGAAAATAAAGATGGTAGAGACGCTGGTAAGGATGTAGCAATTGAAGTCAACCGATTGAAAGATGCCGGTGTTGATGGAATTGTGCTTGATGTTCGCGATGATGGTGGTGGATCATTGTCAACGGTTGTTGATATTGCGGGTTTATTTATTGAACAAGGTCCTATTGTTCAAATTAAATCAGCAGGAAGAAAAAAGGAAGTACTCTACGATAGAGATAAAAAAATAGAATGGGATGGACCACTGGTGATTATGGTAAATAGTTTTTCTGCTTCAGCCTCTGAAATTTTGGCAGCAGCAATACAAGACTACAAGAGGGGAATCATTATTGGAAGCAAACAAACCTATGGTAAAGGAACCGTTCAAAATGTAATTGATCTAAATCAATTTGTACGTAGCAGTTCTGTTGGAGATTTAGGCGCAATTAAAACGACTACACAAAAATTTTATAGAATAAATGGTGGTTCTACCCAACTAGAAGGTGTGCGAAGTGATGTTGTCATGCCGGATCGTTATGCTTATTTGAAAATGGGAGAACGCGATATAGATAATGCGATGCCTTGGGACAAAATTGATAGAGCCGAATATAGTGTATGGTCTAGTAATGCTAATTTTAATCAAGTGATCGCTAATAGTAAAAATCGTATTAGTGCCAATGCACAGTTTCAATTGATTGAAGATAATGCAAAATGGATTGATAGTAGAAGTGAGGATAATGTGTACAGTTTAAATATGGATAAGTTTAAAATTGCACAATCCGAAATTGAAGCTAAAGCAAAAAAGTACAAACCAATTGTAGATTATAAAAACTTACTGACCTTTATGTCATTGCCTCACGAAGCGGATGCAATTAATAAAGACGCATCTTTAAAAGAAAAAAGAGAAATATGGCACGAAGCTTTATCAAAGGATGTGTATGTTGAGGAAGCTCTCAACGTTTTAGAAGACCTTCAGTCAAAATCGGTCTCTAAAAAAAACATCCCTGTTAAAATTAAAAAGGATAAATTAGCCAAATCCTAAGTAACCTTTTTTAATGCAGAATAGTACACAATCATTAACAGTAATAGCGCTTCAGAAATTTAGAAAAAATTTCTGGGGCGTTTTCAGTTTTGGCTACATTGTAGTTCTGCTATTTATATCGGTTTTTGCGTATGTGTTGGCACCTGACAACTCAAAAAATGCGAATCAAATGCATTTGTCCATTAATTCGAAACCTCCTGGTTTTAAGGTGCAAATGCTAGTGGTGCCTCTTGATGAAAAACCAATTACTTCATTTTTAAATTATATTGAAGGATTTCCCAATACCGTTACTGAAATTCCAATTCAAAGTTATTCCATCGTTAGTGATACAATAGAATATGTTGAATACACTAGTGAATCTTCTTTGAAAGTGGTAAAACAGATCGCTTTAGATAAATTTTCAGGAGAAACGGATATTAAAATTGCAGCTAATACCTATATAAAAGAGCAAATTTTTTATTTAGGAACTGATAAATACGGCAGGGATTTGTTGAGCAGGATGCTCGTAGGATCAAGAGTTTCTATTTCAATTGGTTTTGTGGCAGTTTTTATCTCATTAATTGTTGGCCTTTTTTTTGGTGCAATTGGTGGTTACTTTGGAGGAAAAATAGATGCATTTGTCATGTGGTTGGTGAATATAATTTGGTCAATTCCGACACTTCTGTTGGTAATCGCAATTACTCTCGCATTAGGTAAAGGGTTTTGGCAGGTTTTTATTGCTGTAGGTTTGACGATGTGGGTCGAAGTGGCACGTGTAGTTCGTGGTCAAGTAATCAGTATTAAAGAAATGCAATATGTCACTGCAGCAAGGGCTCTTGGTTTTGGTGATTTCAGAACTATATTCAACCACATCTTGCCTAATATTATGGCTCCGGTAATAGTGATTTCTGCTGCAAATTTTGCTTCGGCTATTTTAGTGGAAAGTGGTTTGAGTTTTCTTGGGCTAGGAGCACAACCGCCTATTCCTAGTTGGGGCAGTATCATTAAGGATCATTACAGTTACATAATATTAGGAAAACCATATCTGGCAATGGTTCCAGGTGTTGCAATTATGCTATTAACGTTAGCGTTTATGATGATGGGTAATGCGCTACGGGATGCATTAGATGTAAAAGAATAATTCAATATTAGGCTAAATTTATCTTTTACAATAAAAATTAGGTTAGTAACGTTTGTTGAAAATTCTACTGAGTAGAAGTTACTTTTTAAGAATAAAGAAGCTTCGAGATCTTTATTTTTAAGTAGAAGAGAAGTTTTTTATGCATCACCAAACAGCAATTTAGTTACCATTCATTCACTTTATTGGCGTCCATTTTTATAAATATAAACAATAATATTGTAAACCCCCAAAGACCCGATCCGCCGTAGGAAAAGAAGGGTAATGGTACTCCAATAGTGGGGAAAATACCGGCAACCATTGCTATGTTTACAAAGAAGTGGGTAAATAGAATACCAGCAACACAATATCCATAAACTCTACTAAACTTAGTCTTTTGTCTTTCGGCAAGATATATTATTCGAAGTAGCAAACAGGCAAAAAGAGCAATTACAACCAGAGAACCCAGAAAGCCCCATTCTTCGCCCACGGTTGTAAAGATGTAATCCGTATGTTGCTCTGGGACAAAACCTCCTTTAGTTTGTGTTCCTTCAAGGAACCCTTTGCCAAACCAGCCTCCTGAACCTATAGCGATTTCGGATTGATTGGTGTTGTATCCAATTCCTTTTAGATCAACAGCTTTGCCTAAAAGAATGTTGAAACGATCGCGATGATGTTGTTTAAATAGATTGTCAAACACATAATCCACTGACAGTACAAATCCAGAAATTAGAGCAAATAGTATACTGCTCAAAATAATATTCCTATCTGCTAATCTTGATTTGAAGTGTACTATTATAATGACGGCTAAGCCTATGAGTATTACATATTCTGGTTCCAATAATAGTGTTAGTACAAATAAAACAATCGTAATGAATCCCGTCCAAACGTACCAAGCAGGAAGTCCTTCACGATATAAAACAATGATAAAGATACTGTATATCAATGCACTCCCAGGATCTGGTTGTGGTAATATAAGTAAAACCGGTAAGAAAATTATAGCAAGAGCTTGTACTTGTCTATTGACTTCTTTTAGATTAATTTGTGGATCACTTAAATATTTGGCTAAAGCCAATGAAGTAGCCGCTTTTGCAAATTCCGAAGGTTGTATTGTGAAGCTACCTATAGCATACCAACAACGTTGACCCGCTATCGTTTTACCAAATAAAAACAATCCAGCTAAGGTTAGAAGGGAAACTCCAAAAATAATGCTAGCGTATTTTTCATAGAATTTCCCGTCAACAGAGACTATTATCAGTATTAATGGAATCGTCAGTATGATGAAAATCAGCTGTTTTTCATAAGTGTCTTGCATTGAAGACATGGAGGAGGAATAGATATTTAACCAGCCCAAAATAACTAATAACGCATAGATGATTATGCTTATCCAGTCAATATTATTTGTTATGCTTTGGTTTTTCATTGGGATTAAATAACTTGTTTTTTCACTTTAGAAGTATCTGTTTTAATCCGTACCGCAGGAATTGCTCTTTTATTTAAAAGAGAATCAGCGATTTTTAATTGTAATTTTATTTTTTCAGAAAGGCCTCCTAATTTAGCATATTCGCCTTGTAAACTCGTAGCAAGAATTCTTGTTTCTAAATCTAGCCTTGTAACTTTTTGGCGTAAATACTTTTCGATCATCAAGCTCGCAATAGGTCCGGCTATCGTTGACCCAAATCCTCCGTTTTCAACCATGATAGCGATCGCAATTTTAGGATTGTCCTTTGGTGCAAAAGCTACAAAAATGGAGTGATCTTTAAGTTGAATTCTTTTGCCCCCAATTTTTGCAAAATTTTCAGCTGTGCCGGTTTTGCCACAAATATCAATCCCTTCTACTTTAAGAGCTCTGGCAGTCCCTAAATTATATACATCAAATAGTCCACTTATCATGGGTTTAAAGTGTTTTTTGTCTATCGTAGTGACATGTTTCGTAGTGAATTTTTCGTCAATTTCGCGGCCTTGAATTTTTTTGATGATATGTGGCGTGTAGTAATGACCTTCATTAGCAACCGTAGCCATCATATTAGCAAGTTGGATGGGAGTCATTAAAACTTCACCCTGACCGATTGAATTAGAAATAATAGTTGTGCTTCTCCAGCCGCCATTTGGATAAATTCGCTTATATGTTTTTGAATCTGGAATATTTCCTCTTTTTCCAGTAGGTAAGTCATATCCCATATATTGTCCTAGTCCGAAGCTTTTTATATGGTTACTCCAAATATCAACTGCTTGTGCTGGTTTAGTATATTTATTTATGGTCTTCATATATGCTGTTGCAAAATAAGAGTTACAGGATTCATAAATGGCTCTATGCAATTGAAGTGAACCTCCGCTGCAGTGACATCTCATAAATCGGCCTCGTGCGTAACTAAAACCGTGATTACAGGAAACAGTTAAATTTTCATCTATCATTCCTTCTTGTAAGGCTACTAAACCTGTTAAAATTTTGAATGGAGAACCAGGCGGATATTCCGCTAATAAGCCTCTATCGTATAATGGTTTTGCTATTGAGTCATGATATAGTTGGGTATAATTTTTAGACCGTTGTCTGCCTACTAGTATGCCTGGATCATAAGATGGCGCTGTAACAAGAGCTAAAATTTCCCCAGTAGCAGGCTCGATAGCAACAATTCCTCCTCTTTTATTAATCATTAATTCCTCGCCATATTTTTGAAGCTCTGCATCAATGGTTAGATTTATATCTTCGCCTTGTACTGCAATGGTATCATACTTTCCCTCTTTATAGGCGCCTATTTCTCTATTGTATTTGTCTTTTTGAATGTATTTGACTCCTTTTACTCCGCGCAAAATATCTTCATAGCTTTCTTCAACTCCCTGTCTTCCTATTAAATCACCACTGTTGTAATATGGATTTTTTTGAACTAATTTCTCATTTACCTGAGTAATACCCCCAAATACATTAGCGCCAAAGGCAACTTCGTAATCACGGAGAGAACGTTTTTGGACATAAAAGCCTTCGTATTTTCTGATTTTTTCTTGAAAAGCTGCAAATTCACTTTTGTTCAATTGTGATAAAAAAACAGAGGGTAATCGGGGACTATATATTTTTGCTTTTTTAATTCTTTTGATAAATTCCTCCTTAGAAAGGTCTAACAATTGACAAAATTCTAATGTATCTGTATTTTTTAATTCCCTTGGAATTACCATGATGTCATAAGAGGCTTGGTTGGCAACTAATAACTTTCCTTTTCGGTCGTAAATGTATCCTCTTTCAGGATATTCAAATTTCTTTTTAATCGCGTTATTTTCAGACTGTAACTTTAGGGTGTCATCAACTATTTGCAAATAAAAAATCCGCATTATTAGCAAAAAAGTAGCGATAATAATTAAAGAAGGTAATAATGCTTTTCTCATCTTTTGTTAGGCTTGATAAGGTATATTATAATTATGCAAATAAGAAGTGTAAAAACGGTGCTTAATAAGGTTCTTATTAGAATATCTAAGAGAAAGCTAAATTGAAAAGCCTCAAGTAAAAACATCGTAAAATGATGTACCGTAACGGCTAGTAATAAAAACGAAAACCTTTCCGGCGTTAGTACATCATTTAGTTTAATAGTTTGATATTCATAACTTAATCCAAACGAAAATTTAAAAATAGAAGGTCTAAAATAGGCCAATACCAAGCAAGCTGTTGCATGAGTACCTCCTGAATTACTAAACAAGTCCATGACAAGTCCAAGTAAGAAACTAGCAATTAGCAGTCCGGATTTATTGCCATTTACAGGATAGAGTATGATAAATAGTAGATACGGATACGGGCTTATGTAGCCAAAAAAATTCATGTTATTGAATATGATAATCTGAACTGCCAATAACAAAATGAATCGGGAAATATTGACTAACAATGCGCTATTCATCCTTATTTCTTTTTTCTAAATTAATAATTTCTTCACGGTCTTTACGTGTTATGATGTATACGTGACCTAGATTAGTCATATCATTAAATAATCTTACATTTATAGTATAATAATTTGTTTGATTGTCAATCTCTATCTTGTCAATAGTTCCTATATTGATGTTTTCTGGAAATATTACCGACTGTCCTCCTGTAACAATCGTGTCTCCTTTTCTTATTGCAGCTAATCTGGGAACATCTATTAATTGAACAAAACCGGTACTTTTTCCATTCCAGATCAATGAACCAAAATGGTTTGATTTTTTGATTTTGGCATTAATTTGAAATTTTTTATTTAAAATACTGATTACTGTGGAATAGTTTGGTGAAGTATTTTCAATTATGCCCAAAATACCTAAACTATTGATGACACCCATGTCCGGTTTTACACCTTCTAGCTCTCCGGAATTTAACGTTAAGTAATTGTCGTGAGCACTATAGGAATTATGTATTACCTTAGACACTAAAATATCACCTGATTCAATACCTTTAAGACTATCTAATTTTTTTACTTCTGCTGTGTCCTTATCTTTAAATAAGAGGCTTTTTAGTTTAGCATTTTCAAGAGCAAGGATTTCATTCTCGTTTTTTAAATTTAAATATTCATTCAGATTATTTACCTTATCATAAACACCTCCGCTTAAAAAGTTAGCAGAGCTGATTATTTTACTTCTGTGAAAGGAGTGAGATTGAATCGTGAGCGATAATGAAATACCCAAAAGCAGCAAAAACAGTAACCGATTACTGTTTTTAAAAATAAAATTAAATATTTGCTGCATTTTCTGACGGTATAATATAAATAACTGTATGTTTTATTCTGGAATCTGACAAGTGATTTAATGCGTTTTTGTTTGTGTTAATAGACAAACGTCGCACAGCAAATTACTTAATTAGAATACTTTTAAATTTAGCAATATTTTTAAGTGCCATTCCAGTTCCTCTTACTACAGCTCTTAATGGGTCTTCTGCAATGTAAACTGGCAGGTCTGTTTTTTGAGAAATTCGTTTATCAAGTCCTCGTAACATGGATCCTCCACCAGCAAGATATATCCCGGTGTTGTAAATGTCGGCCGCTAATTCTGGAGGAGTTTGCGATAACGTCTCCATAACAGCATCCTCTATTCTTTGGATTGATTTGTCTAATGCTTTTGCAATTTCTCGATAAGATACTTCTACTTGTTTTGGTTTACCAGTCAGTAGATCTCTACCTTGAACGGACATGTCTTCAGGAGGAGTTTCTAAATCTTCTATTGCAGCACCTATTTGTATTTTTATTTTTTCAGCGGTGCTTTCTCCTACAAAAAGATTGTGCTGGGTACGCATGTAATATACGATGTCATTTGTGAAGACATCACCAGCAATTTTAACTGATTTATCGCAAACAATACCACCTAAAGCAATTACTGCAATTTCAGTTGTTCCACCACCTATGTCTACAATCATATTTCCTTTTGGTTGCATGATATCAATACCAATACCAATTGCCGCTGCCATAGGTTCGTGGATCAGATATACTTCTTTACCGTTTACTCGCTCACAGGACTCTTTTACCGCTCTCATTTCCACTTCGGTAATGCCAGACGGAATGCAAACAACCATTCTAAGTGCTGGCGTAAACATTCTTTTCTTTAATGCCGGGATGCTTTTGATAAACATACTGATCATTTTTTCTGATGCATCAAAATCAGCAATAACACCATCTTTTAAAGGGCGTATTGTTTTTATGTTTTCATGCGTTTTACCTTGCATCAAGTTGGCTTCTTTTCCCACAGCAATGATTTTACCAGAAACTCTGTCTCTGGCAACAATTGATGGACTGTCTATTACAACTTTATCATTATGTATGATTAAAGTATTAGCGGTACCAAGGTCTATCGCAATATCCTCGGTCATGAAATCAAAAAATCCCATAAATTTTTTAGGGGTTAAAAAGTTATAAATTTGAAACGCACAAAGTTAAACAAATTAATGTTTAAAATGACGCGTTCCCGTAAATACCATTGCAACTTTATTCTCATTACAATAGTTAATGCTCAATTCATCTTTGATGGATCCGCCCGGCTGAATTACTGCTGTAATACCTGCATTTTTAGCTATTTCAACACAATCAGGAAAAGGGAAAAAGGCATCACTTGCCATAGAAGCTCCATGTAAGTCAAATCCAAAATTTTTAGCTTTCTCTATAGCTTGTACTAAAGCGTCTACTCTCGATGTTTGTCCTGTCCCTGAAGCAATAAGTGTACCGTTTTTAGCAAAAACAATCGTATTTGATTTGGTGTTTTTACAAATTTTGGAAGCAAAAATTAAATCTTGAATTTCTTGTTCAGTTGGAGCTGTTACTGTAACGGTTTTTAGAGCTTCTTTATTGTCAGTTATTGTATTTCTTTCTTGAACTAAAAGTCCGTTTAAGCAAGATCGCACTGTTTTTTGGGGTAATTCAACTTCGTTTTGAACTAATATAATACGATTTTTCTTTTCTTGTAAAATAGCGAGTGCTTCAGTATCATATTCCGGAGCAATGACTACCTCACAAAATAATTTGTTTATCTCATTTGCAGTTGCGGTATCAATTTTAGTATTGGAAATTAAAACACCTCCAAAAGCAGATGTTGGATCACAAGCTAATGCAGCTAAATAAGCGTCACTAATTGTTGTTCGCGTTGCTAGGCCACAAGCATTATTGTGTTTCAATATTGCAAATGTAGGTCCGTCATTATTGAATTCAGCAATCAAATTTACAGCTGCATCCACATCTAATAAGTTATTGTATGATAATTCTTTTCCGTGAACTTTGTTGAACATGGCTTCAAAATCGCCAAAGAAAAATCCTTTTTGATGTGGGTTTTCACCATATCTTAAAACTTGGCCGTTAGCAATACTTTGTTTGTAAATAGTCTCGTCAGTGTTGAAGTAATTGAAAATAGCAGTGTCATAATGTGATGAAACATGAAAGGCTTTTGTTGCCAATAGTTTTCGATCTTCTAATGTTGTAGCGCCGTTTTGATCGGTAATTAAATCTAAAAGCAAACCATATTGATCTACTGAAGCCACAATAACGGTATCCTTGAAATTTTTTGCAGCAGCACGAATTAATGAAATGCCACCAATATCTATTTTTTCAATGATATCTGCTTCACTTGCCCCGGAAGCAACTGTTTTTTCAAAAGGGTATAAGTCAACAATCACCAAATCAATCTGTGGAATGTTGTATTCCTTCATTTGTTGAACATCACTTTCATTATCTTGGCGGTTTAAAATTCCTCCAAAAACTTTTGGGTGTAAAGTCTTTACTCTGCCTCCTAGAATTGAGGGATATGAAGTCACGTCTTCAACAGGAATTACAGGGATTCCTAAATTTTTTATAAAATCCTCTGTACCTCCGGTAGAATAAAGTGTAACATTTTGACTGTTTAGTTGTCTTACTATAGGTTCTAATCCTTCTTTTGAAAAGACGGAGATTAATGCTGATTGGATTGTTTTAGTTGTGCTCATTATGTAGTTATAGTTATAAAATGCAAAAATAGTTTTTTATGTCAAAAAAAGGGCATTTGAAATTGAGATAATTGTAATATTTACGACTATTGCAGTTGTAAACATGAAATAGTACTTTATCATGGTAACGAATTGATTATTCATTAGGTTTTTGATTAATATTTATAGAATTTTACTTAACACTAAATAGATTGTATGTTAGTTTATCTTCGGTTATTAAAAGAGAGTTTTAGCTTTGCTATGAATGCATTACGCAACAATAAGTTACGTACCCTGCTTTCTTTATTAGGCGTTACTATTGGTATTTTTTCCATTATAGCGGTGCTCGCTGCTGTAGATTCTTTAGATAGAAAAATTACTAAGGATTTAAGTAGTTTAGATAAAAACACTATTTATTTGATGAAATTTTCTTTCGGGCCTTCGGAAATTCCGCAATGGAAAAGAGAACAGTTTCCCAATGTCAAGTATGATGAATACACCTACATGAAAGGGGCAATGACTAACACGGATCAAATGGCGTATCAAATATTTACCAGAAGAGAATCTATTAAATTTGATTCAAAAACAGTTAGTGATGTCAATATAGTGCCCGTTTCTCAGGAGTTTATAGATATTCAGGGTCTTGAGTTTGAAAGAGGCCGATTTTACAATGAATCTGAAGCCAACTCTGGATCTTCAGTTATTGTATTAGGTAATGAAATAGCTAAATCGCTTTTTGATGATGCTGAGCCTTTAGGTAAAAATGTGCGGTTGTATGGAAATCGTTTTACGGTTATTGGTGTTTTAAAGAAAGAGGGCGCAGGTTTATTTGGGGATAGTAATGATACATCAGCTTATATCCCGGTCAATTTTGTGCGACAACTATATGGGGATAATAATACTTCATTAACAAATGTTATTATTTTGAAGCCCGAAAACGGAGCTGACATGGCGGCTTATAAAGAAGAAATATCTCAAAAATTAAGAAGTTTCAGAGGAGTAAAAGCAGGTGAAATAGATAATTTTTTCATCAATGTTTTTTCTGGATTTACAGATCTTATTGATGGTATTCTAGGCCAAATGAATCTTGTAGGCTGGGTTATCAGTGGTTTTTCTCTGCTTGTAGGTGGTTTTGGAATTGCTAATATTATGTTTGTTTCTGTAAAAGAAAGAACCAATTTAATTGGGATCCAGAAATCATTGGGAGCTAAAAACAAGTTTATCTTATTTCAGTTTTTATTTGAAGCGATAATATTGTCCGTTATTGGAGGTTTAATAGGATTACTTTTAGTTTGGATTATTACCCTTATTGTGACAAAAGTTTTAGACTTTGAGTTTGTTTTAAGTATGGGCAATGTTATCTTAGGTACAGGTTTAGCTGCTATAATTGGATTAATTTCAGGAATTCTTCCAGCAATTGCAGCCTCTAAACTAGATCCGGTGGAGGCAATTCGAACAGGAATGTAAATAGGTATGCTACTGCAAATCCTATTTTCTAAGAAAACTTAATTTTGAATTTTGATGTACAAAAAAACAGCTTCCAAATATAGGAAGCTGTTTTTGTTTTGCCTAAAAAGAAAGAAATAGTACAAAAAAAAATCCCGATTGCTCGGGATTTTCATTATCTAATATCATTGTTCTGAATCAAATCGATGTACAAATTAATTTTGTCTTTCAATTCTTTCCGGGGTGTTATAAAGTCTAAGAAGCCGTGTTCAAGAAGAAACTCGGCAGTCTGGAAACCTTCTGGTAAATCTTTACCGGTGGTGTCTCGAACTACTCTTGGCCCAGCAAATCCAATTAATGCACCGGGTTCAGAAATATTAATATCTCCTAGCATAGCGTAAGAAGCAGTTGTTCCTCCAGTTGTTGGATCCGTACACAACGAAATGTAAGGTAATTTTGCTTCGGCAAGTTGAGCTAGTTTTACTGATGTTTTGGCTAGCTGCATCAATGAATAAGCAGCCTCCATCATTCGTGCTCCACCCGATTTAGAAATCATTACAAAAGGCATTTTGTTTTTGATAGCATGATCAATTCCTCTTACAATTTTTTCTCCTACAACAGCGCCCATCGAACCGCCGATAAAGGCAAAATCCATACAGCAAATAACAAGTTCTTTCCCTTTAGATTTTCCAACTCCGGTGCGCACAGCGTCCTTGAGTTTCGTTTTCTCCATAACATCTTTTAATCGGTCTGCATATTTTTTGGTATCAACAAAGTGCAAAGGATCTTTAGAAGTCATATTCTTGTCTAATTCAATAAATTCATTGTTGTCAAATAAGATTTGAAAATATTCAGCGCTTCCAATTCTGACGTGAAAACCATCCTCGGGACTTACAAATAAGTTACGAGCTAGTTCATCGGCATCAATAATTTTTCCTGTTGGAGATTTGTACCAAAGCCCTCTTGGAATATCCATCTTGTCTTCGGTAGCAGTCGTGATTCCTTTTTCTTTTCTTTTAAACCAAGCCATTTATTTAGTATTCAGTGTTCAGTAATCAAGTATTCAGTGTTTTGTAATCAGTTTTAGTGCTCTATTGTCAGCATTTGAGATCTGAACACTAAAAACTGGAAACTGACCACTATTTTTATAGTGTATTCACGTTGTTCAAGTCAGCAAAAGCTT
The DNA here is from genome assembly GCF_052119725.1 of Flavobacterium sp. W20_MBD1_R3. Lineage (NCBI taxonomy): Bacteria > Pseudomonadati > Bacteroidota > Flavobacteriia > Flavobacteriales > Flavobacteriaceae > Flavobacterium > Flavobacterium sp. W20_MBD1_R3. Next base: position 89,715 of record NZ_JBGQOR010000005.1, on the reverse strand, counting down.
GCTCTAATCTAGTATTAAAAGTAATTTCACTTTCACGCAACCATTTTCTTGGGTCGTAATACTTTTTATTAGGAACGTCAGCACCTTCTGGGTTTCCGATTTGAGTTTTTAAATAGTCGATGTTTTTTACCATGTAATCACGAATACCTTCTGTAAATGCAAATTGCAAATCAGTATCAATATTCATTTTTATTACACCGTAGCTTATACCTTCTCTGATTTCTTCTAATGTAGAACCAGATCCACCATGAAAAACGAAATCTACTGGGTTGTGACCTGTATTAAATTTATTTTGAACAAAGTCCTGAGAGTTTTTCAAGATTTTTGGAGTCAATTTTACATTTCCTGGTTTGTAAACTCCGTGTACGTTTCCAAAAGCAGCAGCAATTGTAAATCTTGGGCTTATTTTAGAAAGTTCTTCGTATGCATACGCAACTTCTTCTGGTTGTGTGTATAATTTTGAACTATCCACATCAGAGTTGTCTACACCGTCTTCTTCGCCACCTGTAATTCCAAGTTCTATTTCAAGTGTCATTCCCATTTTGCTCATTCTGGCTAAGTAGCCTTTGCAAATTTCGATGTTTTCTTCGATTGGCTCTTCCGATAAATCGATCATGTGTGAAGAATACAATGGTTTTCCAGTTTTGGCAAAATGTGCTTCTGAAGCGTCCAATAAACCATCTAGCCAAGGCAATAATTTTTTTGCGCAATGGTCTGTGTGTAAAATTACTGTTGCTCCGTAGGCTTCCGCCAAAGTATGAATGTGTAATGCACCAGCAACTCCGCCTGCGATAGCTGCTTTTTCGCCCACATTTGACAATCCTTTTCCAGCATTGAATTGTGCTCCTCCATTAGAAAATTGAATGATCACTGGAGCGTTTAATTTTGCAGCAGTTTCAAGAACACCATTGATTGTATTTGATCCAGTTACGTTTACTGCAGGAAGTGCAAAGCCCTTTTCTTTTGCATAATTAAAGATTTCTTGTACTTGATCTCCTGTAGCTACGCCCGGTTTTATAGTGTGTGCCATTGTGTTTTTTTTAGTTATATTTTAGTTCTTAGTCTTGCAAAAATAAGAATTATTTAGCATTAGAACGGATAATTTATTCCAAAATTTAAAACAGAGTTGCCAAAATTATATTCTTGAAACCACCGTTTACCACTTTCGTTGGCCGGATTGTAGGTTTTAAATCCTAAATCAAAACGGATTACAAAAAAACTTAAATCATAGCGCAGACCAAACCCTGTGCCTAAGGCAATCTCTTGTAAGTCTCCTAAACCGGTGAATGTTGATTTCTCATCGGTAATATTATCTAATACGTTCCAAATGTTTCCTGCATCAGCAAAAAGAGCGCCTTTTAAATTGCCAAGTACTTTAAATCTAAATTCACCACTGATGGCAATTTTCATATTAGCTTCGTTAAAATCATCTACTGCTCCGCTACTGCCAGGACCTAAGCCGTAGGGTTGCCAAGCTCTATTGTCATTAGATCCGCCTGAAAAATAACTCCTTGAAAATGGAATGTAATCTGAATTTCCAAACGGAACAGCAATCCCAAAAAAGGATCGGAAAGCCACTATTTTTTCTTTAGACAAATCCCAATGTTTGATGTACTCAAATTCTGTTTTTATGTATTCAGAATATTCTAAATTGAATATTTCATAATTGCCCTTGACATTTTCTTTTTGACTAGTAGTCTTTGCAATAGCAGATAACAATGTTCCAGCCGACTCTATTTTAGTTCTAAAGAGATAAAAGTCATTATCTAATAAATCTTTTTTTGTAGTTTTTGAAAATGTAAAACTCGTGGCAAGAATAAAGTCATTTTCCGTCAGTCGGAGTCTGCGTTCTTCGATACTTTTTACACTTTCTAAATCAGCAATTTCTAATGGTTTTAAGAAACTAGCATTTCCGGACAGAACATCGCTCGTAAATCCCGTTGTTCCTCTTTCAATAACTAAATCCCTATCGATGTCATTATTGTAATAGTCAGGATTTATGTTGTATTGCTTTCCGATGGCATTTAGTGCTTTATAAGAAGAATTGTATACAAAGAAATAATTGTTAGGGTTTAGGTTGCGTACAAACTGTGTGTTAAAAAGATCAAAACGGGCAGTATGATTTATTTTAGGAGTCCAATTATAAGACAAAGCGCCTGTAAAATTTTCTTTGTCTAATCCCAGATTTCTTTGTTTTGCAAAACCTACCGTAATTAATGTGGAAGGAATCATGCTTTTAGGAATGATTTTTTCAGTTGTAAAAGGAATAAAAATTCTAGGAATATTTAATTTTAAATCCAGTCCATACTCGGATACATTAAAAAAATTATTGTTAGGATTAGCCAGATCTTGCGAAGAACCAATATTACCACGGGCTGCAAGCTCTAGTGTTTCAGCACCATTAAAAACATTTCTGATGGTTTCCGAAACACTTAATCCTATCCCAAAATCCTGAATATTTGAATGCGTAATATCTAACGTAGTTCCAAAACTGTACTTTTTTCGGGGAGTCAGATATACTTTTGCGATCAGCGATTGTGCGGTGCTATCCCTTTTGTCAACTTCATATTGTATCGAAGGGTAGTTAAAAATTTTAAGGTTGCTTAAGTAACGCGTAGTCAGGACGGTTTTGTTATCAGCATATAAACCTCCTTTAGTAATAAATATAGCATTGGTTATGGCGCGAGGATTGTACTTTAATTTTTGATGACTGTATAAGTTGAAATTTTTGTAAGTTGTACTATCTGTAATTTCTCTTTTACTGGTTTGAGAGGAATAATCGGTATAAATGTTTACATCACTTATTTTATAAATCTTAAAAGGAGTTGTTTTAGTCGAATCTTGATCCTGATATGAATAATCATTAATGACTAAATTTATATTGGCCTGATTTACTTTTTTAATCGTATCAATATCAAAAGTCACATAATTGGACTGAAAATAATAGGCCCCATTATTTCTAAAATGAGTAGTAATTCGGTTCTTTTCATTCTCAAAATCCTCGGTATTATATTGATTTCCAGATTTTATAAAGGTGTTTTCCTTGTTGATCTGGTACAACGAATCTAATGCTGGAGTTGAAATAGTTGTTTTTAAAGTGTCTAAAAAAAATGCGTTTCCAGGAGTTATTGCGTAATTTATTTTGGCCTTTTTAATGCTTAAAGTGTCAATTGTATAAGCTGCATCTACATTGAAATAACCATTGTTAAAATAGTAATATTTTAATCGCAATAGTGATTTGTCAGTTCTTTCTTTATTCAAAATCACAGGAGGTTCTCCAGTTTTTTTCAAAAATTCATGAATGCCATAGTAAAAAAAAGATTTTCCTAGTCTGTTTACTTGTTTTGCAGAAAGCCATCTGGATTGTCTTTTGAATTTTTCTGGATTGTTGGTAAACTTCGCCTGATAGGTTGAGTCTGGATTCAAATTAGCAAGATTGTAAAGGTTTAAGCGCAAACGGTAGCCCAACAAGGTGCTGTTTGGTTTTTGATACAATTGATTGAAAACATCTTCCTCCTTTATTTTTTTGCCATTGGCTGATATTTCGTTTTTTGTAAGCAGCAGTTTACCATCAGGAACTCTTTTTACAGCGTCACAAGCGCAAATTAATATTGCAATTACAATAAATGCAGTTATTTTTGTAGAAATTTTTTTCAAGTGTTCTAAAATATTTAATTCAAAAGTACATTATTTTATGGTTAGTAAAAACCAAATAAAACTTATAACGAGTTTGCAACAAAAAAAATATAGAAATGCCAATAAATTATTTTTTGCTGAAGGTGTAAAGGGAATTCAAGAACTATTGGATTCTAATTTTGAATTGGAACATTTGTATACCACACAAGATGATTTCATTTCAGTTTCTAAAGAAAAAAAAACTATTATTTCAGAAAATGATTTAAAAAAAGTTACAGCATTAGCCACTTCTAATTCGTGTTTAGCAGTTTTCAAGATGCCAGCAGAAAAAGCAATTTTTGAAACTGGTTTGATTGTAGCACTTGATTCTATTCGGGATCCGGGAAATTTAGGTACAATAGTGCGTATGTGTGATTGGTTTGGAATAGAACAAATTTTGTGTTCGAAGGAAACAGTTGACCTTTATAATCCAAAAGTAGTTCAGGCGACCATGGGTTCCATTGCTCGGGTAAATATTAATTATGTTGATTTAACTGTTTTTTTAGCGCAGACAAAACTTCCCGTTTTTGGAACCTTTATGGATGGCACAAATATCTATAAATTGGCGTTGCCTAAACAAGGAATCATTGTTATGGGGAACGAAGCAAACGGAATTTCACCCGAACTCGAAAAGAAGGTAACTAGCAGACTTACTATTCCTCGTTTTGGAAACCTTCAAAAAACGGAAAGTCTAAATGTTGCTACCGCAACTGCTATTATTTTAAGTGAATTTTGTCGAGGATAATATTCAGGTCTTGCTTATTGGGTGTTTTAAGAGATGAATACAGCGAATTAAGCAGTCTTTCTAGTGGAAAGAAAAGTTGATAAAAACAGCTCTAGTTTTAAGAGATTCAATATTTCCTGTCCAAGGACTGTTAGGGTCGTTATCTCTAATTAACTCATCATTAAATCCAAAAACACCTCTTATGGAAGGTGAAAATATAAAATACTCTGAAAAAAAATCAATTCCAAAACCTAATTCATAGTTCGTTGTCCATGATTTGACTCGGAAACGCTGTTGCAAATTATCATCCACCAACTTAGCATTACTTGATAGGTTTAAAGTAGCAGACAATCCTGCTAATCCGTAAGGACGAATATTTCCAGTTCTCAAAGAAGATAATTTTAATAATAACGGAAAATGAATATAAGTGCTATTTACTTCTCTTAACGCATCGCCACTATTAGAAAAATCAGGATAATTCAAGTCTCTCTTTGTATAATATAAACCTGGTTCAAAGCGCAAGTTTATGTACTCTTGTAGTTTCACATCACCAATAATTCCCACGTTGAAACCAGTTGTTTTGCTGACTAGTATATCTGGTGTTTCCTCTTTATAATCAATTTTGAAATCATAAGAATTGAAACCTAAATAAAAGCCATAATAAACTTTCTTTTTTTGAAAATTCTCTAGATTGACAATAGGATCCCGGCTAAAAATATTTTTAGATTTTTGAGCATATCCGTTTAGAATAAAAGCAAAAAACAGAAAGGCAATTATTTTTCTCATATTATTTTTTAGACGCTGAATAAATAGTAGCTACGCCAAAAGTTTGTGGTAAAGCTACAACATCTATAAACCCAGTTTTTCTCAAAATATTGTTTAGCGCTTCGCCATAAGGAAAAGCAGCTGCAGATTCTGATAGATAACCATAAGCAACGTCATCTTTAGAGAATAATTTCCCAATTAAAGGCAATATGTTTCTACTGTAAAAAGTGTATCCTTGTTTGTAGGGTGTTTTGTCTGGTACTGAAGTTTCTAAGATCACAAAAATACCATTTGGTTTTAGCACTCTTAAAATCTCAGCTAATCCTTTTTCTAAGGTTTCAAAATTACGAACGCCAAAAGCAACCGTAATCGCATCAAAATAATTGTCTTCAAAAGGCATGTTTTCGGAGTCGCCCAAGATCATTTCAATAGTGCTAGCAAGATTTTTGGCAGCAATTTTTTGAACGCCCACTTCTAGCATTCCTGCAGAAATATCTAAACCGATAATTTTTTTAGCATTAGTTTGTGCCATTAAAATTGCTAAATCTCCAGTTCCGGTCGCGATGTCCAAAATAATTTGTGGATTAGATTTGGCAACCATTTGCAATACTTTTTTACGCCATTTTATATCAATACCAAAAGAAATTACACGGTTAAGATTGTCGTAATTCCCAGAAATTGTATCAAACATTTGAGCAACTTGTTCTTTTTTGCCTAAGGCAGAATCTTTATAGGGAGTTATTTTTTCTGACATTTTTTTTTATGCAAATATACTATAAACTTGAGAAACTAAAAATGAGTTTTTAAATTCAAGATAAGTTTATTTTTGGTAAAAATAGAATATGCTTTTATTTGAAATATCACTAAAAGTGGGTATTGTAACTCCCGTTTTTATTGTACAAATTTGTAATTCAAGAAATAACCATACTAAATGATTAAAAGAGAGTCAGTGAACCTAATCAAATGGATGTTTTTAGCGTTAATCATCTCATTTGTTCTTGTTAGCTGTTTTGAAAATGCTGTTTTACAAAGCAGTATTGTAATTAAAGCGCAACACACGTTCTTAGGATTAAATTTGTTTTTGGAAATTTTAATTTTTTTCGTCTTTAGTACCTTCGTGGTATTTGGTATTAAAGGCTTTTTTGAGATGTATTCTCAAAAAACATCAAATATTATAATCTCCATCTCTGGAGTATTGTTAGTATTTGTGATTTTTTTTTTATGTTATCAAATACTCTTTCAAGAGTAGGTCATTTCTCTTAATCAATGGTTAAAAAAAAAACATCCTGTAGAAAGGATGTTTTTTTTGTTTTAAGCAATAAGAATATAACAATGTCGAATTTTTCTTACCATATAAGTCATGTAAGTTTAAGTTTCGATTGTGTTAGCCTTATGTAACTTAAATAATCATAAGGTCATTTAAGGTTTAATTCTTATATGACTTATATGTTAAATATTATTTCACTCATTTTTTAGTATAACATTAAATAGTTCCAACTACTTATCTTCTAATGAAAGTTTGGTAGGTGTAATCATAAAGATGTTTATCATCCTTTATGTTGTGTTCAGATATTGTTATTTTCCATTGATCAGGATCAATTTCAGGAAAGTAAGCATCCGCCTCAAATGTATTATGTACCCTTGTAATTTCTATTTTGTCAGCATAAGGAAGTCCCAAATTATAAATTTCTCCTCCACCTATTACATAAGAATCTTCATCTTTAGGGCATAATTCAAGTGCTTTTTCAATGCTGTTTACAATTAAGCACCCTTCTGCCTGATACTCTTTTTGTCTGCTAATTATAATGTGGGTTCTGTTTGGCAATGGTTTAGGAAAACTTTCAAATGTTTTTCTGCCCATTATGATATGATGTCCAGAGGTTAGTGCTTTAAATCTCTTGAAATCATTAGGTAAATGCCAAATTAATTCGTTATTTTTTCCCAGTTCATTATTCTCGGCAACAGCCGCAATCATTATTATCATAATCTTTATTTGCTAGTGTTTTAGTTCATCATTAGAAACTTGTGTTTCTAATTGGTCCACTTTCTTTTTTTGCAAAGCAACAAGACGGTCTATTTGTTCTCTTTCCCAATCTTTATTCATAAACCGATCAGTAATAAAAATTTTTATAAAATGCATAATAAACAAGAAAAGCCATATTATGATAATCCATAGGTACCAATCACTGACTACCGTACTGTCCAGAAAATTATGAGCAACAAATAATAGCAGGCTTCCTAAAACAAAAACCACAAAATGAAAATACAGTCGTTTCTTTTGTTTTATTCTTCTTCGAGCATATTCATATTGTTCATGTAATTCTTTTTCCATCGGTTTAATTTTAGTTTATAAAGGTAAAATTTATTTTGCAAAGTCACTATTTTGCTTCTGTATTATTTTTGGAGAAAACGTTTTCTGATTTTTGAATAGTAAATTTCCGATCGTTAAATTAGTGTATTTATCAAAAATTAACATACTTTACCACATTGTCTTAAAACTTTAAAAGATTTTTGAAACTTCAAAATGTTTTGTTTTCTTTGTTGCATAAATCTATAAATGAATTAGTTATGGCTATTAAAAAACAATTTGTAAAATCAAAACCAGTTTGTAAAGTTACTTTTTCAGTGGCGGCAAAGCAGGCCAGTAGAGCTTCGGTTATAGGAGATTTCAATAACTGGAATGCTACTGAAGGCGCTTTAAGCAAATTAAAAAATGGCACCTTCAAAGGGGTTTTTGATGTAAGCAAAGATGCGTCTTATGAATTCAAATACCTGATTGATGGTGAGTTTGTCAATGATCAAGAAGCAGATTCTTTCATTTGGAACGAGTTTGCAGGAAATGAAAATGGTGTTTTAGTAGTCTAACTAAAACACCATTTTTTAGTGTATTATACGGCAACACTGCCTTTTATCAAGGCATGTGGTTCATAACCTTCTAGCGTGAAATCGTCAAAATCGAATGCAAAGATATCTTTTATAGTAGGATTCAAAATCATTTTAGGCAATGGTTTTGGTTCTCGTGACAATTGCAATTCCAGTTGTTCAAAATGATTATTGTAAATATGTGCATCGCCAAAAGTGTGAATGAATTCACCGGGTTCTAAGTTGCAAACCTGAGCAATCATCATCGTTAGTAATGCGTAGGAAGCTATGTTAAAAGGAACTCCTAAGAAAATATCAGCACTTCGCTGGTACAATTGACACGACAATTTACCTTCAGAAACATAAAACTGAAAGAAAGCGTGACAAGGTGGTAAAGCGGCTTTATTGTTTGCTACATTTTCATCAAATGATTTTGTAGTGTCAGGAAGAACCGAAGGATTCCATGCTGAAACTAACATTCTGCGGCTGTTAGGATTGGTTTTTAATTCTTTAATCAATTCTGATATTTGATCTATTTCTTCGCTGTTCCAGTTGCGCCATTGGTGACCGTAAATTGGTCCTAAATCACCATTTGTATCTGCCCAAGCATCCCAAATTTTGACGCCGTTTTCTTGAAGATACTTAATATTTGTTTCCCCTTTTAAAAACCAAAGCAATTCGTAGATAATAGATTTTAGATGTAATTTTTTAGTGGTAACCATTGGGAAACCTTCATTCAAATCAAAACGCATTTGGTATCCAAACACACTCTTTGTTCCTGTTCCCGTACGATCTCCTTTTTGACAACCGTTTTCCATTACGTGTTGCACTAAGTCTAAATATTGCTTCATTGTTTGTTTATTCTATTTGCGGTCAGCAATTTAGTTTTTATATATTTTTCCGTCTTTCATCACAAAAACTACTTTTTCTAATGTTGTGATTGTATTCAAGGGATTTTCATCCACTGCAATAATATCTGCTAAAAAGTTCTCTTTGATTTGGCCTACTTCGTTTCCAATACCTAATAACAAAGCATTAGTTGTTGTTGCTGATTGTATCGCGGCTAATGCAGGCATTCCGGCTTCGACCATATATCCAAATTCTTTTGCATTTGTTCCATGGGCAAAAACTCCGGCATCAGTTCCAAAAGCAATTTTGACTCCTTTTTTATATGCTTTTGCAAAAGTAGCTTTTAGTTGTGGACCAACTTCTTTAGCTTTCGGCACTACGATGTCAGGATAAAAACCATCAATTTCTGCATTTTTTTCTACTTCTTTTCCAGCTGTTAAGGTAGGAACTAAATAGGCATCGTATTTTTTCATCAACTCCATTGTCTCTTCACTCATAAAAGTGCCGTGTTCAATGGTTTTTATACCGCCTAATATAGCGCGTTGCATTCCTTCATCTCCATGGGCATGGGCTGCGGTGAGCATATTGTAATCTTTGGCAGTTGCTGTAATAGCTTTGATTTCATCTAACGTAAATTGCGGGTTTTTACCGCTTTTAGCAACGCTTAATACACCACCAGTGGCTGTAATTTTAATTACATCGGCGCCTTCTTTGTATCGTTCTCTTACTGCTTTTACCGCTTCTTCGGGAGAATTGATCACACCTTCATGTGGGCCAGGATCGCCTACAAGTTTTCTATTGCTTCCGTTTGTGGGATCAGCGTGACCGCCTGTTGTAGCAATTGATTTTCCTGCAGTAAAAATTCGGGGTCCGTTTACGATGCCTTTGTTAATGGCATTCCGTAGCGAAACATTGACTCCAGTTCCCCCTAAATCACGTACTGTTGTAAATCCAGATTGAAGTGTGATTTCGGCACAGCGAACTGCCTGAAATGCAATATCAGCCTCGTTGTCTAAATATTTTGACATGTAGCTCTTGGTGTCATGTTCACCTTCTATGTGAACATGTAAGTCAATAAGACCGGGTAAAACATATTTATTTTTCAAATTGATCTCAATGTCAGCAGGAGTAGCTTTAGAAACAAAACCATTTTTAATGCTTACAATTTTGTTTTTAGAAACAATGATGGTCTGATTGGACAATTCTTTACCGGATTGCGTGTTTAGAATTTTGCCGCAGTGCAAATAATAATTTTGAGAAAACACGTTTGTAAAAATAAAAAGCGAGACGGCAAGAAGGATAATTTTTGCTTTCATAGATGGGTTGTATAATAGGTTACAATAAAATATAGTATCAATTTTCTCTTTTTTTGTGCAGAAAATCGGTTACATATTAAATAATGCACTAATATAAAACAAAATTATGATTCCCTTTTTGAAATTTCATCTCTAATTTTAGCTGCTTTCTCATAATCTTCTTGAGATACTGCTTGGTCTAACAGTTCATTTAATTCCTGTAAACTGTGTTTAGAATACGTTTCTCCGGATTGGTTGCTTTCTTCCTCAAGACCAAAAGTGTCTGGATTAGAAAGTACATCGTCAAGTTCTTGTGAATCTTTATTAGGATCTAAAGGGTTTGATTTTAAATATATTCCAGCTTTGTCTAAGATGTTTTTGTACGTAAAAATTGGTGCATTAAAACGCAGCGCAAGTGCGATTGCATCTGAAGTTCTGGCATCAATAATTTCTTCAATTTTATCTCTTTCGCAAATGATACTTGAATAAAAAACACCGTCAACTAACTTGTGAATAATGACTTGCTTAACCACAATATCAAAACGTTCTGCGAAGTTTTTGAATAAATCATGGGTCAAAGGACGTGGTGGTTTTATTTCTTTTTCCAATGCAATAGCGATGGACTGGGCTTCAAAAGCGCCAATGACGATGGGCAATTTTCTTTCACCGTCAACCTCATTCAAGATCAAAGCATAAGCTCCGTTTTGAGTTTGACTGTATGAAATTCCTTTTATGGATAATTTAACTAAGCTCATAATTGTTGTTAAGGGAAAGTACAAGGTACTTTTTTTACTAAAAGTTAAGTGGCGATTTCCAAAAAGAAATGCTACTTAAAAGCAAAGATACAAAATCTTGTTTTTAAGTAGCATTTAAATTAATGGTATGCTATTATTTATGAATTTTGAGCTTTGAAGACTTTAAATTTCTCAATTAGTTGTGGGACAATTTCAAACGCATCACCTACAATTCCGTAATCAGCCACTTTGAAAAAGGGAGCTTCCGGATCGCTGTTGATTACCACTTTAACTTTAGATGAGTTGATTCCCGCAATGTGTTGAATTGCCCCTGAAATTCCAATTGCAATATAAAGGTTTGTTGCTACTGGTTTCCCTGTTTGTCCTACGTGTTCTCCGTGAGGTCTCCATCCTAAATCAGAAACTGGTTTTGAACAAGCGGTTGCAGCGCCAAGAACGGTTGCTAATTCTTCTACCATTCCCCAGTTTTCCGGACCTTTTAAACCACGACCAGCCGATACTACAATATCAGCATCCGCAATGGAAACTTTTCCGGAAACTTTTTCAACTGATTCTACTTTTACGCCAAAATCATTATCTCCAATGGTTGGGTTAAAATCTTCTTCAGTTAATGATGAAGGCGTTTCAAAAACTCCATACGAGTTTTTTGCAAGTCCAAGCACTTTTACGTCTGTTGCAATTTCAGTAGTATTGAATGCTTTGTTTGAAAAAGCATTTCTTTTTACTTGAAAAGGGGAAGTTGAAACCGGTAATCCAACCACATTTGATGCATAACCAGCTTCTAAAGCTACTGCAACAAGTGACGAAAGATAAATACTATCTGTTGTAGAAGAAAGCAAAACTAATTTTACGTTTTCTTTTTGAGCCGCTTGTTTGATTACATCAGCGTATGCTTTTGCAGTAAATCCCGATAATTTATCGTTGGTTACTTTCAATACTTTGTCTACTCCATATTTTGATAATTCTGAAACATCTCCAGCATTTACGGTTACCGCTGTAACGGTAGTTCCTAAACTTTCGGCTACTTTTTTTGCGTAAGAAGCCAATTCGAATGCTACTTTTTTAAATTTTCCTTCTGCGTATTCCGCGTATATTAATATTGACATGATTTTTTTGTTTAAAGTTTCAGGTTTAAAGTTTAAAGTTTTGCAACTGAAAACTGCAACTGAACACTGATTACTAGATTACTTTCGCTTCGTTGTGTAATAAATTGATTAATTCATCTAAATTGTCAGCAGCGATTAATTTCACGGCTGATTTAGGAGCTGGTTTTTCAAATTTTACTGCTTTTGTGTTTACAGTAGCGTCAACTGGCTCCAGAATTGTCAATGCTTTTGTTCTTGCAGTCATGATTCCTCTCATGTTTGGAATACGCAAGTCTTTTTCTTCCACCAATCCTTTTTGTCCACCAATGATTAAAGGCAAAGTAGTAGCAACTGTTTCTTTTCCACCATCAATTTCACGAACTGCTTTTACGTTAGTTCCATCAACAGTAAGACTTGTGCAAGAATTTAGGAAATTGTATCCTAAAATTCCAGCTATCATTCCAGGAACCATTCCGCCATTATAGTCTAAAGATTCTTTCCCGGCGATAATTATATCGTATCCTCCGTTTTTAATAACTTCAGCAAGTTGCTTGGCAACGAAAAATCCGTCAGTAGGAGTAGCGTTTACACGAATGGCTTCATTGGCACCTATTGCTAACGCTTTTCTTAAAGTAGGCTCGGTTTCTGGGCCACCAACATTTACAACAGTAACAGTTGCGCCTTGTTGTTCTTGGAACCAAATGGCACGTGTCAAACCAAATTCATCATTTGGATTGATTACATATTGTACTCCATTAGTGTCAAATTCAGAATCTCCGTTGACAAAATTAATTTTTGAAGTAGTATCAGGAACGTGACTGATGCAAACTAATATTTTCATACTTATATATTTTATTATTCGTAATTTCTTTTACAAATTTAAAATATTAATTCGAATAATATACTATGCATGCATAATATTTTTTGTTACTATTTCGATTTCGTAGTCCGGATAGTAGCGGCATCCTTCCTGTGGTTTCTTTAACCACAGGAAGATACAGCGGATAGCCGGAAATAGCTCCTGAAAATTATGGTAGTAAATCCTGAATTAATTTAGGATAATTTATGCTTTTAAGTGATTTAAAATATTTATTTTTGCTTTTCGAAAAATAGACATACAACATATAATATGAGAACGATACAATTTAGAGAGGCCATTTGCGAAGCGATGAGTGAAGAAATGCGTCACGATGAGTCCATATACTTAATGGGTGAAGAAGTTGCAGAATATAACGGTGCTTACAAAGCATCTAAAGGAATGCTTGCTGAATTTGGCGAGAAAAGAGTGATTGATACTCCTATCGCTGAGCTTGGTTTTACGGGTATTGCAGTAGGATCAGCTATGAACGGATGCAGACCGATTGTGGAATACATGACATTCAATTTTTGTTTAGTTGGGATTGACCAAATTATAAATAACGCTGCCAAAATGCGTCAGATGACAGGTGGGCAATTTAATGTACCAATCGTTTTTCGTGGTCCAACAGCTTCGGCAGGACAATTAGGCGCAACGCACTCGCAAGCATTAGAAAACTGGTTTGCGAATACTCCGGGTCTTAAAGTGGTAGTTCCATCTACTGTTTATGATGCTAAAGGTTTGTTGAAAGCGGCTATCCGTGATAATGATCCTGTGATTTTCATGGAATCAGAACAAATGTATGGCGATAAGGGTGAAGTTCCAGATGGTGAATATGTAATTCCGTTAGGGGTTGCGGATATCAAGCGTGAAGGTACGGATGTAACAATCGTTTCTTTTGGAAAAATCATCAAAGAAGCACATATTGCCGCGGATGAATTAGCCAAAGAAGGAATTTCTTGTGAAATTATCGATTTGAGAACCGTGCGTCCTATGGATTATGAGACGATTTTAACTTCGGTTAAAAAAACAAATAGATTAGTAGTTCTTGAGGAAGCTTGGCCTTTTGCAAGTGTGGCTTCTGAAATTACCTATATTGTTCAAGAGCGTGCTTTTGATTTCTTGGATGCACCTATACAGCGTATCACAACAGCAGATACGCCAGCGCCTTATTCTCCAGTTTTATTGAAAGAATGGTTGCCAAATGCTGGTGACGTTGTAAAGGCGGTTAAAAAAGTAATGTATAAAAAATAACCTTTCGAGCTGTTTGATTAAGAATAAATTGAAACAATCAATTTTTAGATCAAATAATTTGGAAGTATAAATTAACCATATTTAAAACTTCATCAATTTTTTTAATTTGATGAAGTTTTTTTTTGAATGACTATGAAAAAGAATTTCTTGTTTTTTCTGTTTTTTTTGGTGGTTTCGGCAACTACTGTTTTTGCGCAAACAAAAGTGAGTGGTGTTGTGGTCGATAAATCTAACTTGCCCATTCCGTTTGCAAATGTGGTTTTCAAAGGTTCCAGCGAGGGAATTGTAACTAATGAAGACGGTAAGTTTTACCTAGAATCAAAAAAAATATACACTACTTTACTTATATCTTCGGTTGGGTTTTCTGAAAAAGAAATCAACTTAGATAAAACGGTGAATTATAATTTTAAGATTCAGCTCAATGAAGCCGAAAGTTTAAAAGAGGTAATTGTTTTTGCCGGTAAAACATCAAAAAAGGACAATCCTGCGCTCGAAATTCTTAGGAAAATTTGGGAAAGAAAACGCAAAAACGGATTGTACATGTTTGACCAATACCAAATGGAAAAGTATGAGAAAATAGAATTTGATATGAATTCTATTGATAGTGCTTTTATGAAAAGCAAGCTTTTCAAAGGAATGGAATTTATATTCGATCAAATGGATACTTCTCGAGTAACCGGGAAAACCTACTTGCCTATTTTTATAAATGAATCCCTTAATGATGTTTATGGAGATAATAAATTAAAGAAAGTTAAGGAAAATATTAAAGCCAATAAAACATCTGGATTTAATGGAAACCAACAAATTTTAACCTTTGTAAAAGACTTGTATTCGGATTATAATATCTACAACAATTACTTGACTTTTTTTGATAAAAGCTTTACCAGTCCGCTATCTACAACGGGGATCGATGTTTATAATTACGTTTTGAAAGACAGTGCGTATATTGATGATAAATGGTGTTTTAATATTGTTTTTTATCCAAGACGTAAAAATGAATTGACTTTCAAAGGAGATTTTTGGGTCAATGATTCCACGTTTGCCATCAAGAAAATTAATATGGCAGTGACCAAAAGCGCCAATATCAATTGGGTAAAAGACATTTACTTAGAGCAGGAATTTGAAGTGGTTAGTGACTCGGTTTTCTTATTGACAAAGGATTATTTGATGTCCGACTTTGCTTTGAACAAAAAAGAAAATTCCAAAGGCGTTTATGGAAAACGTACTAGTTATTATAGAGATCATCAATTCAATAAAGAACTGCCTGCAGCTTTTTATCGAGACGAAGTCAATTATATGGATGACGAAGTCTACAATAAATCCGATGAATACTGGAAAGAAAACCGTTTCGAAAAATTAAGCAAGGATGAATTGGGTGTTTACAAAATGCTGGATACGTTACAAACTGTAAACAAATTCAAACAATTATATAGTTTGGTTTCCATTTTGGGAAGTGGTTATGTGGAGTTTAATAACTTTGATTATGGACCTGTTTTTTCCACTTTTGGATACAATGAAGTGGAAGGTGTACGCCTGCGAGTAGGTGGAAGAACTTATTTTGGACCTAACGATCCTTGGCGTATTCAGGCCTACACTGCGTATGGTTTTAATGATGATAAATTCAAATATGGAATTTCCGGAAAATGGATGGTCGACAAGAAAAACCGCATCATTTTATCTGGAGGAAATAGGCGCGATATTGAACAAATTGGTGCCAGTTTGACTACCACAAATGATGTTTTGGGCAGGAGTTTTGCTTCGTCATCTGTATTCTCTTCCGGCAGCAACGGGAAATTGACCAATATCAATTTGACTAATGTTGCCATCGAGGTGGAACCTGTAAAGAATTTAACGTTTCAGGCGGGGATTTCGTATCGTACGCTGGAGTCTGCATCGCCTACTTTTAGTTTGGATTATTACACGGATGCAGCCAAAACAGTTACTAAAAGTGATGTGAAGCAATCCGAAGCGAACTTCCAGATCGAGTATTCTCCAAATCGGAAAACAATTGGTTTTGGGGTAGAAAGAAGCAATGTAGACAGCCCTTTTAGTCGTTTCTTTATTAATTATAGCCATGGATTTAAAGGACTTTTAGATAGTGATTTCAAATATGACAAAGTACAATTGTATTACAAACAACCTATAATAATTGGCCCCTTAGGTAGAACTAATATTATTATGGAAGTGGGTAAAACCTTTGGAACGGTTCCTTTGGGATTGATGAGTGTGATTCCGGGAAATCAAACTTTTTTCACCATAGAAAACACGTTTAGCAATCTTAATTTCTATGAATTTGTATCAGATCAATACGCCACTTTGCAGTGGAATCACAATTTCAATGGGCGTCTTTTTTCCAGAATTCCATTCATGCGCAAACTCAATTGGAGAGAAATTGTTTCCGTAAAAGGGGTTTATGGAAGTATTTCTGATGAAAACAGAGCTATTAATGCTTCTGGACTCATTTATAATGCCCCTGAAAAAGGATATTGGGAATACAGCGCCGGAATTGGGAATATCTTCAAAGTGTTTCGTATCGATTTTGCTTGGCGCGGCAATTATCTAAACGTACCTGACACAAATCGTTTTACAGTAAAAGGGTCGTTTGGGTTTAATTTTTAGGAGCTATTCCGGCTGTACACTATATCTTTTTATAAGGCGAATAAAAATCGCCTTATAAAAAGGATGCCGTTTCCATCCGGGCTAAAAAACAGTTACTTATGCAAGAAGCCATTGACTATCTTTCAGATAAAGACACTATTTTCAAAGCTATTATTGACCAATATGGATTACCTGTTATTCCTAAAAGACCGCAAGGTTTTGAGACTTTAGTACTGTTGATTTTAGAACAACAAGTTTCGATAGATTCGGCAAAAGCCACTTTTTTGAAAATCAAAGCCAGTCAAAAAGCCGTAATACCCGATGTTCTTCTTGACGTATCGGATGCCGAATTTAGGAATCTTGGCGTAAGTCGTCAAAAAACGTCGTATATCAAGGCTTTGGCAACAGCCATATTAAATAAAGAACTTGATTTAGAAAGTTTGCCAGACAAAACAGCTCAACAAGTTAGAGAAGAGCTGATTAAAATTAAAGGAATAGGAAACTGGACCATTGATATCTATTTAATGTTTTGTTTGCAAGAACCGGATTTATTGCCATTAGGAGATATTGCAGTTGTAAATACAATAAAAGAATTATTGGATATTCATGACAAGGACGGGATGCAGCTGCATACTTTGAAATGGAGTCCGTATCGATCTTTTGCAACTTATGTATTATGGCATTATTATTTGAAGAAGAGAAATAGAACCGTTTTTTACTAAAGTGCTGTCTCTTAAAATTTAATCAATAGATAAAATAGATTTTATATTGTTGAAAGGGATTCTTTACTTATTTTTGCAACCATAAAATATAGAAAAGAAACTAAAATGACTGCAGACAAATTAACAACGTTCGATGTCTTAATCGAAATACCAAGAGGAAGTAGAAATAAATACGAATATGATTTCGAAATAAAAAGAATGCGTTTTGACAGAATGTTATTTTCTTCAATGATGTATCCGGCTGATTACGGATTTATCCCCGAAACATTAGCCTTAGATGGAGATCCACTAGACGTTTTGGTTTTAGTAAATGAACCTACTTTTCCTGGATGTGTAATGGAAGTAAAACCTATTGGTGTTTTCCATATGGCAGATGACAAAGGACCTGATGAAAAAGTAATTTGTGTACCAGTTTCAGATCCAATTTGGAATTCATTAAATGATTTGTCAGATATGAATCCGCATTTACTAAAAGAAATTGAACATTTCTTTCAAGTATATAAAGATCTTGAAAACAAAACAGTAGATGTTGGTGGTTGGGGTGATGTAAATGAAGCCTATGCCATTATCAAAGAATGTACAGACCGTTTCAATGCAATTGAAAATAAACCGGAGGGATTGTTTAGTATTAAATAATTTTATACCACAATTTTTACAAAAAAAGCAATATTCTGTTAAGAGTGTTGCTTTTTTGTTTAAATTCGTTTCGTTACATTATTAATTTTAACCAAAAACCAAACCAAAATTATGAATACAATAATGATTTATTTGCCAATAGCCATGGCATTTATTGGACTGGCGTTTATGTTTACGAAGCGAGCATGGGTTTTAAAACAAGATCCTGGTGACGGTAAAATGAAAGAGATTTCAGATTACATTTACGAAGGAGCATTGGCTTTCCTTAAAGCAGAATATAGGTTATTGACTTTCTTCGTCATTGGAGCAAGTGTTGTTTTAGCCGGAATTTCATTTATTGTTCCTACAACACATATATTAATAGTAGTTGCCTTTGTTTTTGGTGCTTTTTTCTCGGCTTTAGCAGGAAATATGGGAATGAAAATTGCAACAAAAACCAATGTTAGAACTACACAGGCTGCACGTACGAGTTTGCCACAAGCCTTAAAAGTGTCTTTTGGTGGTGGAACCGTAATGGGATTAGGGGTTGCAGGTTTAGCGGTTTTAGGACTGACCACTTTCTTTATATTTTTCTTTCACTTTTTTATGAATGGAGTTTGGACTTCTACAGAAGACATGACCATTGTATTGGAAACGCTAGCCGGATTTTCTCTTGGAGCAGAATCTATTGCTTTGTTTGCCAGAGTTGGTGGAGGGATTTACACGAAAGCGGCCGATGTAGGTGCTGATTTAGTGGGGAAAATTGAAGCTGGAATCCCTGAAGATGATCCTCGTAATCCGGCCACAATTGCGGATAATGTAGGAGATAATGTGGGTGATGTTGCTGGAATGGGTGCCGATTTATTTGGTTCTTATGTAGCAACCGTTTTGGCAGCGATGGTTCTTGGGAATTATGTAATTAAAGATATGGGAGGAAATATTCAAGATGCTTTTGGCGGAATTGGACCCATATTATTACCAATGGCAATTGCCGGTTTTGGAATCTTATTTTCTATTATCGGAACGATGCTTGTGAAAATTACAGATGATAATGCGAAGGAAGCACAAGTTCAAAAAGCATTAAATATAGGGAACTGGGTATCAATAGGATTAACCTTTGTTGCATGTTATTTTTTAGTGCAATATATGTTGCCGGAAACCATGAAAATGGATTTCTTTGGCGAAGGGACTAAAGAAATTTCATCAATGCGTGTATTTTACGCCACAATTGTTGGATTAGTAGTCGGAGCCGTTATCTCTTCTGTTACAGAATATTACACAGGACTAGGGACAAAACCCGTTATGGCGATTGTACAAAAATCGTCAACTGGCGCAGGAACAAATGTAATTGCAGGTTTAGCTACGGGAATGATTTCTACGTTTCCGACTGTACTTTTATTTGCAGCGGCAATTTGGGGTTCTTATGCTTTTGCAGGATTTTATGGTGTTGCTTTGGCTGCTTCAGCGATGATGGCAACAACAGCGATGCAATTGGCAATCGATGCTTTTGGACCCATATCGGATAATGCCGGTGGAATTGCAGAGATGAGCGAATTACCAAAAGAAGTACGCACCAGGACAGATATCCTTGATGCCGTAGGAAATACTACAGCAGCAACAGGAAAAGGATTTGCTATCGCTTCGGCGGCATTAACATCACTGGCTTTATTCGCTGCTTATGTCACGTTTACGGGAATTGACGGTATTAATATTTTCAAAGCACCTGTTTTAGCGATGTTATTTGTGGGTGGAATGATACCGGTAGTTTTCTCGGCTTTGGCCATGAATTCTGTTGGGAAAGCCGCGATGGATATGGTGTATGAAGTGCGTCGTCAGTTTAGAGAAATTCCAGGAATTATGGAAGGAACCGGAAAACCGGAATATGCAAAATGTGTTGATATTTCTACCAAAGCCGCTTTGCGCGAAATGATGCTGCCCGGAATTCTGACTATTGGTTTCCCAATCGCGATTGTTCTTTTAGGGAAGTTGGTGTATTCAGATAACAACCAGTTAATTGCCGAAATGCTGGGAGGTTATATGGCTGGAGTTACCGTTTCGGGTGTGCTTTGGGCTGTTTTTCAAAACAATGCCGGAGGTGCTTGGGACAACGCTAAAAAATCTTTTGAAGCAGGTGTGCTGATTAATGGTGAAATGACCTATAAAGGTTCTGATGCACATAAAGCGGCGGTTACCGGAGATACGGTTGGCGATCCGTTCAAAGATACTTCTGGGCCATCCATGAATATTTTAATTAAATTGACCTGTTTGATAGGACTTGTAATTGCACCAATTTTAGGAAATGGAAGCCACACCATATCTGAAAATATGGCGACTTGCTGTATAACAACAGGAAAATGCACTTCAATGTCAGCGGAAGAATGCAAAGCAAAAGGCTGTACAAATAAAACTTGTGAACATATGAATGCAGTAGTAATGCCAAATCATATGATGTCTAAAGAAGTTTCTATCGAAAAAATGAATGTAGATGGAAAAGTAAAAGCGACCATTAAAACAACTGTAAACGGAAAAGAAGACATTCAAAGTTTTGAAGGAACTGATGCAGAAGTTCAGGCTAAGATTGATGCTTTGAAGTAATTAACTGTCTTGTAAATAATAAATGCCTCGCAATTTGCGAGGCATTTTTGTTTTTATGTGTTTATCTCCAGTTTGTACTCCCTTTCCTTCGGAGAGGGTTAGGGAAAGAATCCTAAAACAACCCGTTCAATTCTGCATCGATACGATTAAAAATAGTTCCTAAATCTTCAGGATTGTCAACAAAATTTATGTTGTCTACGTCAATAATTAATAATTTTCCTTTATTGTAGGTATGAATCCAACCTTCGTATCTTTCGTTCAGTCGACTCAAATAATCAATAGAAATTGAGTTTTCGTATTCACGACCCCGTTTGTGTATTTGACCGACTAAATTAGGAATAGAGCTTCTTAAATAGATCAATAAATCAGGCGCTTTAACCGTAGATTCCATTAATTCAAAAAGAGAAGAATAATTCTGGAAATCACGATTGGTCATTAAACCCATTGCATAAAGGTTAGGAGCAAAAATATGTGCATCTTCATAAATAGTGCGGTCCTGAATGATTTTTTTGCCACTTTCGCGAATTTGCATTACCTGACGGAAACGACTATTCAAGAAATAAATTTGTAAATTAAAAGACCAGCGTTCCATTTGGTGGTAAAAATCATCTAGGTAAGGATTGTCAACAACGTCTTCATAATGTGGTTCCCACTTGAAATGTTTCGCTAGTAATCGTGTCAAAGTCGTCTTTCCAGATCCTATGTTTCCTGCTATTGCTATGTGCATTACGGTAGTATGATTTTATAATTTGTAATTCCCTCAGCTGTAAAAATAGATAAAATTTGGTCTTTGTAAGAGAATTTTTTTGAGCTTTTTTCGGCTATTTTGATCTCGCTTTTTTGGGTTTTTTCCAAATCGTGGTAAACTAAAATTCCGTCTTTCAAATAAAGAAATTGATTCTCATTAATAATTGCAATCGATGCGAAATCAGGAACTTTTCCGTTGTTTGTAATTCTTCCAAAAACATCGCAAATGTACCAGTTGTTCTCATTGTCAATCCAATGGAATGAATTAAAATCTGAAAAATAATTCTTGATACTTTCTGTAAACGGAACTGAAATCGTCTTTAAAAGGTTGTTTAAATAATCATATAATCCCAATTGCTGATTCATACTGTTATGAACCCACAACTGATTTTGAGAAGCAATTCCAACTGCAGTGGCTACAATTGGAATTAGACTTTCTGAAAAATTTATTTTTTGGGTCTCATTCAGTTGATTGTCCAAAATAACAACAGTATTGAAATTTTCGTAAAATAATACAATTTTAAGGGGGTTTTGGAAGTCAACTTTGGTGATTTTGCCCAATGAAATATTCTTATATTCTAAAGTATCCTGCTTTCCAATTTTAGAAAAAACATTGTTTTTGATGGTGTAATAAAAACCAAATGAATCATAACCTAAAAATGCATCTCCATCAAAACGAATAGAATCGATTTTAACAGCCGTCAGTTTTTGGTTCTGACTAAAAGCAACTGAAAACGACATAATAAATAGCAAAAGCACTAATTTCTTCATAAAAGCGAAATTACAATTAAACGGTATATAATTTTGATTGTTTTATTATTATTTTAACAGATTACTTGTAACAAAAATAGTATTTTTCACTCTTATTTAATAAAATCCAATAGTTATGTACAAAGTAATTTTCGCAATAATAGTAACAATCGCATCATTTTTGGGACTGCAAGCTCAGGAATTCCAAGGAATGGCAGTATATGAATCGAAAACAAGTACCTCTGATTTCAAAACACGAATGGAGGGCAATAAGGATATGACTCCAGATATGCAAAAAATGATTGAGGAAAGAATGAAGAAAATGTTCGAAAAAACATTCATTCTTAATTTTGATAAATCGGCATCGATATACAAAGAAGAAGAAAAACTCGATGCTCCAGGTCAAGGTGGTGGAATGCGAATGATGATGTCTATGACTGGCGGTGGCGGAACGTATTATAAAAACGTAAAAGAGAAATCGTATACCGTTGATAAGGAATTTATGGGCAAAGAGTTTCTGGTAAAAGATTCGCTCCCTAATTTACAATGGAAAATGGAAGGAGAAACCCGAGTTATTGGTGGTTACAATTGTTTCAAAGCAACTGCCGTACGTCCTGCGAGTAAAACAGATTTTAGAAACATCAGACCTAAAAAAGAAGATGCAACAACAAAGCCAGCGGATGCGGCCAAGAAAACAAGTATTCTAGATGAACTGGATATGCCGAAAGAAACGGTAATTACGGCTTGGTATACTCCGGAAATCCCGGTGAGTCAAGGGCCAGAAAACTATTGGGGATTACCGGGTTTAATATTGGAAGTGAATGACGGTAAAACAGTTATTTTATGTTCGAAAGTGGTTCTGAATCCGAAAGTTAAAACCGAAATAGAAGCGGCAACTAAAGGAAAATTAACATCTCAAAAAGAATTTGATGAAACTGTTTTGAAAAAAATGGAGGAATTCAGAGACATGAACCAAGGACGTGGTGGAAATGGAGGAATGCGAATGAGAATTGGAGGGTAAACTAATTTTAACAAATTAATTTGCAGCCTTGACCACGAACATTTATAATTTGAATGTTGGGATCAAGGCTTAATTTTTTCCTCAACTTTGTAATAAAAACATCCATACTCCTACCATTAAAAAAATCATCTTCTCCCCAAATTTTATTTAAAATTAAGGAACGTTCAACTATTTTATTTTTATTTTCAGACATTATATTTAATAGAATTGCTTCACGATGCGTTAAGGAGATTGTAGTATCAAGGTACTGTAAGGTTTGTTTAGTAAGATTAAAAATATAAATGCCAATCGTAATGTTATCCTCGTTTTTAATAGCAGTTTTTCTGCCAAGAAGAGAGTGGATTCTAACGATTAGCTCCTCCATGCTAAAAGGTTTTTTTAGATAGTCATTGCCTCCAGAATTAAATCCATCGACCACATCTTGTGTTTGTGATTTAGCAGTAAGGAAAATTATCGGAGTTTTATTATCTAATTTCCGAATGTCTTTAGCTACTGAAAAACCATCTTTTTTAGGCATCATGACATCTAAAACAAGTAATTCTATTTTTTCATTTTTAAAAACTTCAATAGCTTCTTCGCCATCTTTACAATGAATGACCTCAAAATTTCTAGTTTCTAAACTTTCTTTAATGATTTGTGCTAATGCAGGTTCGTCTTCGGCTAGGATTATTTTTATTTTTTTAGACATGAGCTAATGTGATTTTAAAGATGTTTTTTGAGTTTACGATTAGTTCAAGTGTTCCCTGATGTTTCTCTATGATTTTTTTGGAATAATATAAACCTATTCCAAAGCCTTTTACATCATGGATATTTCCTTTTGGAATTCTGTAAAACTTTTCGAAAATCTTTTCATGTTGATTTTTATCAATTTCAGTTCCATTATCTTGAACTGTTATTTCTATCCTTTTTTTATCTGATTTTAAGCAAACTTCAATTTGAGGACCTCCATATTTTATAGCATTGTCGATTAGATTTGAAATTGCATTTTCAAAATGAAATGTATCTACGTCCAATATTAATTCTTCCTGATTAGAAATAAAATCAATGGTTTTGTTTGAGGTGTTCAATTGGTGTTTCTCAACATTTTTCTTCAATAATTGAACTATATCAATCGGTTCTTTGTTTAGCGCAAGATTATCAGATTCTAACGAAGCAGTTTCCAAAAGTTTTTCAACCATAATGGCTAATTTTTCTAATTGCTGGCTTGCTATTTCCAAATAGCGATGTGTTTTTTTAGGATCATTAACGGAATTAAAATTCTTGATTCCCTCTATTGCCGATGAAATGGTGGTGATCGGTGTTTTAAATTCATGAGTAATATTGCTGATTAAATCGTTTTTGATTTCATCAATTTTTTTCTGACGGTTTATAATTCTCAAAAGATAAAATAAAGAACCGACAATGGAAAACGATAACAGTAACGAAAGAATTATTTCAATCATGCTTCTTTTTAAAAGTAGTACTGTAGGATCAGAAAATGAAATTTTCAGTTTGTCGTTAATGGGAAGATAGACTGATTTTGAAAAAGTAGAAAGAGGTAGTTTTACTAATTTGACTGAAGTGTTTTTTTTAAATTTATCAAAAAGAGTGTTTAATTTGAAATGCTCTAAAGTATAATCAACAACAATTTTTTTTCGTGAAAGTTCGTTATCTAAAATTTTACTCAATTTATTGAATGCAACGGAATCTTTATTCATAGATATTACAATTCTACTTCTAGAATCTTTTATTTGTAAGAGGCTATCTGTTGCTTTTTTTCCTCGTAATATTAATACTGAGGAATTCGTTTTAGACTTTGATTTAGTGTAGGTAACTGTTTTATTGTCATTTTCTTTCTCGTTTTTAATGATTTTTGAATCCAATTTCATTAAATTATTTGTATCTGGTACCGAACGAATTTTGGATTCTGAAATTTTTAAAGATGTAGTTACAGATGATTTTTTTGTAGATTTTATTGAATCAACTTTTGAAATTTTATGATGATTTCTTTTTGCTTTATAATTTTTAAAAACGGTATCAAGTTTTAAGTCATCCATAAATTGCTCGTCGGATATGGAATCATCTCGGTTTACAAAAGCGATATAATTTTCTTTCGACTGTTCGATATAATAGTATTCAGTACTATTGTCAAAAGCAATTTGTACATCATTAATTAATCGTTGTTTGTTTTCTTTGCAGTTTTTAATATTCCAATATACTTGTAAACTGATGGTCGCCAAAATAGTTAGGCTTACAAAAAAAATAATAGCGGTGTAATTTTTCACTTTCATTTTTCAAATATAAGAACTAAATGCTTTTGAATTGACCCATTAACAATCGTTAACTTTGGTTAACTATTATTGTGGTTATTTAGAACTTTATTTGTCATCTAACCTAAAAGCTATAAAATGAAAAATTTATTCAAAGTAATTTATTTAACAATAATTTTAACTACTGTCAATTTAACCGTTGCTCAAAACTTTAAAGGCAAAGCAATTTATCAATCTAAAATCAAATCCGAGGAAACTGTCGTTGAGATCAAGTCTGAAAAAGATGCAGAATTTGACAAGGCATTGCAAAAAGAATGGGAGAAAGTTTCACAAAAAACATATTCATTAAGTTTTAATAAAACAGAATCTTTATTTGAAGAAGAACAAAAGCTTGAGCCTGTGGGACAAAGTGATAGCGGAATGACTATTAGTATTACCATTTCAGGAGATGGAAAGAAGTACATGAATCGGAAGGTGCAAAAACAAATTTTTGAAGGCGAAATTTTCGAAAAAAAATATCTTATTACTGATGAATTAACGAATTGGGATTGGAAATTAAAAGAAGAAACTAAAAAAATAGGCGATTACCTATGTTATAAAGCTGAGATTGTAATTCAGGTTACTGCTGCTCAAAAAGAAGAGTATCAGGATTATTTAAAAAATAAATTTAAACAGAAAACAAATTTATTTGAAATGGATGAGCCCAAAAACAACATTGTTATTGCTTGGTATACATTAGAAATCCCGGTTAATCATGGACCAGATAAATATTCAGGTCTACCAGGTTTAATTTTGGAATTAAATGATGGAGAAGTTACATTTTTATGCTCTAAAGTAGTTTTAAATAGTGAGGATAAAGAAAAAATTAAAGTTCCAAAGGAAGGAAAAGTGTTAACTCAAAAAGAATTCGATAAAGAAGAAAAAAAGAAAATGGACAGCATGAAGGATAAGGATGGAAATATCATTTTTAGAACCTTCACGAATTAGTTGTTTTGTAACGAATTAAACCTTTTTATGACTAACTAGTCACACTCACAAACCCATTCAATGAAAAAACAGTACCTTTTTTTATTTTTCTTAATTACTTCATTTTCCTTTGCTCAATCCGTTAAATTAGAAGGTCTCATAACCGATTCAAAAGTTACAGGTCTCGAAATGGCCAATGTAATGGCGGTAAACAAAACTACAAAAGCAATGGATTCTTACGCCATAACAAATGACAAAGGAAAATTTCTTCTTAATCTAAAACCAAATACAGCGTATAATATCAAAATCAGTTATTTGGGAATGCAGAATAAAGAATTGGAAATTACCACAACTTCAGAAAATAGCATTAAAAATATTGCGCTTGAAGAAGGTGGAATTGAACTCGACGGAGTTGAAATTGTTCGGGAAATGCCAGTTTCGATAAAAGGAGATACTATTGTTTATAATGCGGATTCTTTTAAATCTGGAACCGAGCGAAAACTTGAAGATATTCTGAAAAAATTACCAGGAGTTGAGGTCAATGCCGATGGCGAAATTGAAGTGGAGGGGAAACGAGTAACTAAATTAATGGTAGAAGGAAAAGACTTTTTTGATGGGGATACGAAGTTAGGAGTCAAAAATATTCCGGCTGATGCCATTGACAAAATCCAAGTGTTGCGAAACTATAACGAAAATTCAATCCTAAAAGGAGTAGAGAATAATCAGGATAATATTGCAATGAATATCAAACTCAAATCAGGAAAGAAAAATTTCTGGTTTGGCGATATGACCGCTGGAATTGGAGTAGCACACGAGGAAAGCCGTTATTTGATAAACCCGAAATTATTTTATTATAATCCAAAATACAGCATTAACATAATCACGAATTTTAATAATATTGGCGAACTACCGTTGACAATTCAGGATTATTTTAAATTCACAGGTGGTTTTCGCGGGATGATGCAAAAAGGCGGTTCCAGTTTTAATGTGTCTTCAAACGATTTAGGAATTTCACTGCTTAGAAATAATCGCGCCAAGGAAATTGAAACTAAATTTGGAGCTACAAATTTCTCCTACAATGTGAATAAAGTATGGACTTTAAGCGGTTTTGGGATTCTTTCTTCTTCGCTAACGGATTTAGAAACAAAGTCACAAACAAATATTTTACAGCCTAATTCCTCTGAAATTTTTTCGACCGAGAACCGTCAGGAAATGGCAAACCAAAAAAGTAACCTGGGATTATTCAAATTGAGCTCCAGTTATAAACCCAATGCGCGGTTTCAATTTGATTATGATGTTTTGACTAAATTATCCAAACAAGACGAGAGCAATTCTTTATTAAGAGAATCTATTGTGGGGAATAACTCAGCACTTGAAAATATTAATTCGATAAAAAATCAAGATCCAATTTCAGTAAATCAAAACTTGAGTTTGTATTTTACGCAAAGCGACAAGAATATTTTTGCTTTTGAAATGCAGCATTTGTACCAAGAGGAAGATCCTTTTTATAATGCGAATCTAAGATTTCAACCTTTTAGTTTGGCCGGATATGTTACTGGACAAAACAGAAATAACATCAATCAGAGTCGTTTTGTAAAAACCAATAAAATAGACTCCAAATTGGATTATTATTACATGATTACACCAAAAAGCAATATCAATGTGACGTTAGGAAATACGTATTCCCATCAAAATTTCAATTCCGGTATTTTTCAAATTCTGGATAATGAAACAGTTAATAATCTGACTAATACTGCCAATACCAATGATGTAACTTACAATTTCAACGACACGTTTTTAGGATTGCATTATAAGATTTTGACTGGAAAATTCACGTTTACTCTTGGAGTAAGTCTGCACAGTTACAATACGACAAATGAGCAATTAGCGACCAGTAACAGTCAAAATTTCCTCCGAGCATTGCCGGATTTCTTGGCAATTTACCAATTAAAAAAATCGGAAACATTAACCTATAATTTTTCGTATACCAATAATTTTACTGATATAAATCAACTTGCTGAAGGGTTTATTTTTTCCAATTACAACAGCCTGATTAGAGGAAACCGATTTTTAGAGAACGCTACAGCTCAAGTACATTCGTTGCGTTATTTTAAATACAACATGTTTAATTTTGAAAATATTTCTGCGGTAGCTTCCTACTCAAAAAGGGTGGATGCAATAAAAACTAGTGCCGTATTCAACGGAGTCAATCAAACCTCATCGCCTTTCAATTCTGATTTTGCAGATGAGACCTTATCCGGAAACGGTTCGTACGGACGTTCTTTCTTAAAGAATTACAAAGCATCTTTGGCAGCTTCTCTAAATTGGTCCAAATTCAATAACATCCAAAATAATGTGTTGTCCGCAAATGAGAGTTTTACCCAAAACTATACCTTAAAAGCGTCAACAAATTACAAGAAAATGCCTAATCTGGAAATAGGATATAATGTGGTTACGAATGATTACAATAACGCTATTTTTTACACAGAAAGACCCTTCGCTAAGTTGGATTATTTCTTTTTGAATAGTTTTTCTTTCGTAGCGGAGTATGAATTCTATCATTATTATAACGACACTAAAACGGTCAATAATGAATATGATTTCCTGACTGCCAGTTTGATTTATCAAAAGAAAGGCAGTAAGTTAGAATACAAAGTAAGCGGAACAAATTTGTTGAACACCACCTCATTAAATGACGATAATTTCAGTCAGTTTGCCACCAGAACTTCACAATATACAGTACAACCGCGTTATGTGATTTTCTCTTTAAAGTATAATTTGTAGGAGCTAATCCTGCTATACATTTCAATCTTTGCCAAAAAAAAAATATTTTTCTAAATAAATAAAGGAGCTTCCGCTGGTCGCTCTTTTTTTATAAGAAAAAATTAATTTTTTTTCAGCAAAGGATTTCCATTTCTATCAGGGCTAAAAAAAACCCGCAATCCAATTGAATTGCGGGTTTTAGAAATAAGTATTTTTAGAGGATTACAATCCAAAAGCTGTTTTAACTTGGTCAACAAAATCTAATTTTTCCCAAGTGAATAAATCAACAGTAACCGTTTTTGTTAAGCCGCCTGGTGCAGTAAAAGTTTTAGTAACGGTTTCTGGAGTACGTCCCATGTGTCCGTACGCAGCAGTTTCGCTATAGATTGGATTTCTTAATTTCAAACGTTGCTCGATAAAGTAAGGACGCATGTCAAAAATAGCTTCTACTTTTTTAGCAATTTCTCCATCAGTTAATTCTACTTTTGAAGTGCCATAAGTTTCTATAAAAATTCCCATTGGTTTAGCAACACCAATAGCATACGAAACCTGCACTAAAATCTCGTCAGCAACACCTGCTGCAACTAAGTTTTTAGCAATGTGACGAGTAGCATAAGCCGCACTTCTGTCTACTTTACTTGGATCTTTACCAGAGAATGCACCACCACCGTGAGCGCCTTTTCCACCGTAAGTATCTACGATGATTTTTCTTCCAGTAAGTCCAGTATCGCCGTGAGGTCCTCCAATTACAAATTTTCCAGTTGGATTGATGTGGTATTTAATTTGATCATTAAATAAATGAGCACTCGTTGGATTTTTTGCAATGATTCTTGGAATCAAAATTTCGATGATGTCTTTTTTGATTTTTGCAAGCATTGTTGCTTCTTCCTCAAAGTCATCATGCTGTGTCGAAATTACAATAGCTTCAATTCGAGTTGGCTTGTTATCATCACTGTATTCTAATGTTACTTGAGATTTAGCATCAGGACGTAAATAGGTGATTTCGTTATTTTCACGTCTTAAAACCGCTAATTCCTTTAATAATTTATGAGATAAATCAAGTGCCAAAGGCATATAATTTTCAGTTTCATTTGTCGCGTAACCAAACATCATTCCTTGGTCACCGGCCCCTTGTTCTTCAGGATTTGCTCTGTCAACACCTTGATTGATGTCAGCTGATTGTTCGTGAATGGCAGAAAGAATACCACAAGAATCCGCTTCAAACATATAGGCGCTTTTGGTGTAACCAATTCTTTTGATTACATCGCGAGCGATTTGCTGTACATCTAAATAGGTATTTGATTTTACTTCACCCGCTAAAATTACTTGACCTGTAGTCACTAAGGTTTCGCAAGCTACTTTTGAGTCAGCATCAAATGCCAAAAAATTATCAATTAATGCGTCTGATATTTGATCTGCAATTTTGTCTGGATGTCCTTCGCTTACAGATTCTGACGTAAATAAATAGGCCATAATAATTATTATTTTAAAATTAAGTGAGAAAAAATAATTGCTGAAAAGGACTAAAGGAGGGTTCCTGCTTTAGCATTTTTTCTACTGAAAATTTTTCAGCATCCATAATGAATTTGTTTCATTATGAAGAGGTTGCAATCAGTTCAAATTTTTCCTCTTATATTCGGATGCAAATGTATGAAACCATTTTGAATTGCAAATTAATCTTAACTTTTTTTTGCTGATAAATCTTTTTGTGGGTTTAATCAATTTAAAAATTAAGTGTGAAACTGTTTTTACTATTATTTTTGAAACTTATTTGGATATTTAAAAAATAATTTAGAAATTTGAGTTTCAATAAAAAAGTAAAAAATGAGATTTGATATTTGTAATATGTTTAAAGTCACAAAGGATAATTCCTAAGGGCAGTGTATTGCATAATTTTTAAATTAAATTATATAGCAAAAGCTTCCCAGATAACGGGAAGCTTTTTTTTTGAATATCAATAATAAATTTTACAGAAATAAAAGCATAAATGAATAACCTAAAATTCCAGCATTCAAATAATTCAACAGTTAATAAGGTGATGTGCGTCATTGCGATTACGTTTATGTACGTCTGTTGATTCCAAAAGTATAAGTTTACAAACAACTTGAAAACTCTTTTGGATATGTATCTAAAAGGGTTTTTTGTTTTAAGCCCTTATTTAAAAAGTAGCATGTAAATAATTTCATAAATGAAGTGTAACACCAAAAACCCAACACCCAACACCCAAAAATCATGAGCACGACAAAGCATTTCCCAAAGACAGTAGCGTTATTAGAACGTATTAGTTTTAACAACAGAAAAGAAAAGCAAAACGATTCTAAAAACGAATTGATTCATCCTAGATTTGAAATTTCAAAAAACGATGCATTGGCACAAAAAACAGTGCCTAATTCTTTGCTTTTTTTAATGTATTCACAAGAGAATGAAGCCCTTTTTATTTAAGAAATCCGAATTTATTTTCGGTTTTGAGATTCTCAAAAAGGTATTTAAAATTGTTGTTTTGACGAGGTAATAACTATAATTAGTTTTATGATACTTCGTCAAAACAGCAATTGTATGTTTATTGTTTTCAGGTTTTTATTGGAACCACACAAATAATCGATTGCGCATAAAAATTTGGTTGTTACAAAAAATAGTCCTTAATTTGCAATTATAAGTTCACAACCGTATTGAAATGTTATAAAGAAAGGCAGAGGGATTAGACCCGATGAAGCCTTAGCAACCCTTCGATTTATCGAAGAAGGTGCTGCATTCTACCACGCTCATCGTGGAAAGATAACACTAAGAATTTGTCTAGATAACTCCTAGCTTTCTTTCTAATATTTCCAAACACAAGTCAAAAATCATAAAAGATTTGAAATTGGAAAATAAATCAACATCCATTACATTACAAAATTTCACCACCGAAAGTGGCGCTTTTTATGCTGTCTTAAACTTAAGTTTTCAAGTTTTTGGACCTGAATTGCATACTGCTCCAATCGTTTTGGTCAATCATGCATTAACCGGAAATTCACAAGTTGTGGGAGAAAATGGTTGGTGGAATGATTTAATTGGCGCTAATAAAACTATAGATACTACAAAATATACGATACTCGCTTTTAATGTTCCCGGAAATGGCTTTGATGGTTTTAGCATCGAAAATTATTCGGACTTTAATGCCAGAGATATTGCTAGAATTTTTATTGAAGGGATTTGGTTTCTTGAAATTAAAAAACTACACGCCATTATTGGCGGTTCTGTTGGCGGAGGAATTGCTTGGGAAATGGTTGCATTGGAGCCAAAGATTACACAACATTTAATTCCTATTGCAACCGATTGGAAATCCACAGACTGGCTTATTGCCAATTGCTTTTTACAAGAGCAAATTTTGAAAAATTCTTCAAAACCTATTGAAGACGCCCGTACTCATGCAATGTTATGTTATAGAACTCCGGAATCTTTTGCTTCTAAATTTCAGCGAACCACCAATGAAGAATTATCTATTTTTAATGTAGAAAGTTGGTTGTTGCATCATGGTGAAAAATTGCAGAAACGCTTTCAAATTTCATCGTACAAAATGATGAATCAATTATTGAAGACGATAGATATTACCAGAAATCGTGGTTCATTCGAAGAAATAACGTCAAAAATTGAAGCTGATATTCATATTATCGGAATCAATTCAGACTTGTTTTTTACGGCAAATGAAAATAAAGCAACCTACGAGGAATTAAAAAGATATAAAAATAAGGTCAGCTATCAGGAAATTGTTTCCATTCACGGACACGATGCTTTTTTGATAGAATACAAACAATTACACAATTTGCTTCAGGATATATTCTAAGCCAAAAAAACAATACAATGAAAATATTAAAATTTGGAGGTAAATCGTTATCAAATGGCGATGGAATAAATAAAGTGGTTGCAATTATTACTGATAAAGTAAATCAAGGCGAGGAAATTGCAATTGTGGTTTCGGCAAGAGGGAATGCCACGGATGAACTGGAAGAAATTTTAAAGACTGCGGCTATTAACAAAGATTATAAACCACTTTTTGAGAATTTCAAAAAATACCAACAAGGCGATTATCAAAACGTGGATTTGTCAGTGGAATTTAATGTTTTGGAGAAATTATTTGAAGGTGTCAGTTTAATTGGCGATTACAGCAACAAAATAAAAGATCAGGTTTTGTCAAAAGGAGAATTGCTTTCTGCCAAATTATTGACAGCTATTTTGGTTGAAAACGGAATAAATGCCCGTTTTGCAGATACCAGAGAATTGATTAAAACCGATTCTAAATTTGGTGATGCCCAACCTTTGGAACAAATATCAAAGAAAAATGTCATCAATTATTTCAAGCAAAGTAGCGGGACTACCGTGAATATTATTACAGGTTTCATCGGTTCGAACAATAATAATGACACAACCACTTTAGGAAGAAACGGCAGTAATTACACCGCTTCGTTGATTGCGAATTACTTAAATGCGGACGAATTACAGAATTACACACACGTAGACGGAATTTATACCGCTAATCCTGACTTAGTGCTTGATGCCAAAAAAATTGACCATTTGTCGTTTAACGAAGCCAATGAAATAGCCAATTTTGGTGCGACGATTCTTCATGCCAAAACGATTATTCCTTTATTGGAAAAAAACATTCCGCTTCGTATTTTGAATACGTTCAACCACGAAAATAAAGGAACCTTAATAACATCCAATTCTAATAAAGAAGGAATTAAAACACTTTCCGTACTTGAAAATGTATCGTTAGTTAATCTGGAAGGAAGGGGATTACTGGGAAAAACTGGCGTTGATGCCCGTATTTTCAGAGTGATGGGTGACAATGATATCAGTGTAAGTATTATTTCTCAAGGTTCTTCAGAACGAGGAATTGGTTTAGTGGTAGCTGCTGATAAAGCGACTAAAGCCATGATTGAACTAGAGAAAGAATTTGAGAATGATTTCTATTCGAAAGATGTGAATAAAATCACGGTGACGGACGATGTTTCGGTGATTTCTATCATTGGCCAAGATTTGAGTACATTTCACAAGCCATACACTGCGTTGATAAAAAATAAAATTGTCCCGATTCTTTTCAATAATACGGTTACAGGTAAAAACGTGAGTTTGGTAGTAAAAAAATCGCAACTGAACAAAGCCTTAAACGTGATTCACGGGGAGATTTTTGGAGTATCCAAGAAAATCAATATCGCTATTTTTGGACATGGATTAGTTGGTGGAACGTTGATCAACCAGATATTGGAATCAGCTGCAACCATCGAAAAAAGAAAAGACATTAAGTTGAATGTTTTTGCGATTGCCAATTCCAGTAATGTACTTTTAAATAAGAACGGCGTTACTCCAAACTGGAAAAATGAAATTCAAAACAATGGATTTTCTTACACTATCGATGATGTAATTGCTTACGCAAATGAGCATCACTTAGAAAATTTGATTGCAATTGATAATACGGCAAGTGCTGAATTTGTTGGAAATTATATAAAATTAGCCGAAAATGGTTTTGATTTGATTTCTTCTAATAAAGTTGCCAATACATTAAGTTATAGTTTTTATAAAAAATTACGAAAAGTATTAGCGGTTAATCAAAAGAGTTATCTTTATGAAACTAATGTTGGAGCCGGATTGCCGTTGATTGATACAATTAAGTTATTGCACCTTTCAGGTGAAAATATCACGAAAATTAAGGGCGTTTTCTCTGGGACATTAAGTTATTTGTTCAATAATTTTTCTGCAAATGATGCGCCGTTCAGCGAAATATTAAAGGAAGCAATTGACAACGGTTATACCGAACCAGATGCAAGAGAGGATTTGTGCGGGAATGATGTAGGCAGGAAATTATTGATTTTGGCCAGAGAATTAGATTTGCAAAATGAGTTTGAAGAAATTAACATTCAAAATTTAATTCCAGAACATTTACGTGAAGGAGATGTGTCTGACTTTCTAAATAAATTGACGGAGTTTGATCCGATTTATGCTAAAATAAAAGCAGAGCAAAAGCCAAATCATGTGTTGCGTTATATAGGTGAATTGTCAGGCGATTTGCAAAATGACAAAGGAAATCTGGAAGTGAAATTAGTTTCTGTACCATCTGATACGGCGCTGGGAGGATTGAAAGGTTCTGATTCTTTCTTCGAAATTTACACAGAATCGTACGGTGACAGACCAATTGTGATTCAAGGTGCAGGAGCAGGATCAGCAGTAACAGCGAGAGGGGTTTTTGGAGATATTTTAAGGTTGTCGGATAAAGGGTAATGATAGTGTTCAGTGATCAGTTTTGAGTGATCAGTAAAAAACAACAATTAATATGAATGTTATCTTTATTATTATTGGAATGAATGTTTCAATTCTATTTTTATTTGATAAAAGTAAATTAGATGATAAAGAATGGTTTTATAAACTATTAATTTTCAATGGTATCTTGTTTTTAATTGCTTTGACAAGTGTTTTAGTAGGTGTTGGAATAAATACAGCTATTAATTCATTATTTATACCATTGATTGCACAGTTTTTATATTATGTTTTAAGTAAATTATTCTACGTAAAATATAAAAGAAACAGTGTTGATACTTTTTGGACAATGGATAGGTCTTTATTTATAGATGGATGGTTCAATTATATATTTTGGGTGGTTTCAATTTTACTGTTTTTGCTTGTATTGTGACGAATAATTAAAATAAAAAAATAAAAATCTGTGTTTTGCGATAGCAAATCCGTTTCATCTGTGTCCAATAACATAATTAATTAAAAAGGGACTGCCTCCAGTCTTGGCTCCCTTCCCTTCGGGAAGGGTTGGGGAGGGGAATAATATGAAAATAACATTAAACAGAGTAAACGACAATTTCCATTTCGAATTAAAAAACGAAAGAGGACATTTAGTAAATGTTGATAGCCGACCAGAATTTGGTGGAAACGATATGGGCGCAAGTCCTATGGAATTAGTATTGATGGGAGTTGCAGGTTGTAGCGCTATTGATATGATTTCGATTTTGAAAAAACAGCGTCAGGAAATCACTTCTTTCAAAGCGGAGGTAGAAGGAGAACGTGTACAAGTTGGAGAAGCGAAACCATTCAAAGATATTCACCTTGTGTTTTATTTGGAAGGGCCAATTAATGAAGAAAAAGCAGCCAGAGCGGCACAACTTTCTTTCGAAAAATACTGTTCGGTTTCTAAAACATTAGAACCAACAGCAACGATACATTACAAAGTAGTTTTGAATAATAAACCATTGTAGTTTAAGCAAAGTGATTGGATTTAATATTCCAACAACTTTAAGCTTTAAACCTTAAACGATAAAAAAATGAACGATCAAGAATTAGGTTTTGAAACCCAAGCCATACGCAACCAACTAGAAAGAACGCAATATTTAGAGCACTCAGTTCCTTTGTACTTAACTTCCAGTTTTGTATTTGAGGATGCCGAAGACATGCGTGCTTCTTTTGCCGAAGAAAAAGACAGAAATATTTACAGCCGTTATAGCAACCCAAATACCAACGAGTTTGTTGATAAAGTTTGTGCTATGGAAGGTGCAGCAGCTGGTTTCGCCTTTGCATCCGGAATGGCTGCGGTGTATTCAACCATGGCAGCTTTATTGAAATCGGGAGATCATATCGTTTCTTCCAGCAGTGTTTTTGGGGCCACACATTCGTTGTTCATTAATTATTTTCCGAAATGGAATATTGAAACTACGTATTTCGACATTAATAAACCCGAAACTATCGAGAATTTTATAAAACCAAATACTAAAATTCTATTTGCCGAATCGCCTACCAATCCAGCGGTAGATATTATCGATTTGGAATTGCTTGGTACAATTGCCAAAAAGCACGATTTGATTTTAATTATTGACAACTGTTTTGCAACGCCGTATCTACAACAACCTATAAAATGGGGAGCTGATTTGGTAATCCATTCAGCGACCAAACTAATGGATGGTCAAGGTCGTGTTTTGGGCGGAATCACTGTGGGTAATGCTGAATTGATGCAGAAAATTTATTTGTTTTCTCGATTGACAGGGCCTGCTTTGTCACCTTTTAACGCTTGGGTGTTGTCAAAAAGCCTTGAAACGTTGGCGATTCGTTTAGATAGACATTGCGAAAATGCCATGAAAGTAGCGGAGTTTTTAGAGCAGCATCCTCAGGTTAATAAAGTGAAATATCCATTCTTGAAATCGCATCCGCAATACGAAATTGCTCAAAAGCAAATGAAGTTGGGCGGAAACATTGTAGCTTTTGAAATAAAAGGCGGTCTTGAGGCTGGAAGGGCTTTTTTAGACAAAATAAAATTATGTTCTTTATCACCAAATTTGGGCGACACCAGAACTATTGTTACACATCCAGCCTCAACTACACATAGTAAGTTATCAGTTGAAGAGCGTTTGGCAGTGAGTATTACGGATGGTTTGGTACGTGTCTCCGTTGGATTGGAAACTGTAAAAGATGTTATTGCTGATTTAGAGCAGGCTTTGTCTTAATGATTTTTGATTTGAGATTAACGATTTTGTCTCGAAGTTTCGGGAGCAGATTTCCAATCTAACAATAATCGTTAATCTCCTTGCGCCATTTTTCATTCAAAAAGTATATTTTTGTTGCTACAATAAAAGACAAATAGATTTCTGATTGTGTAAAATCAAAAATCGTTAATCTTCAATCTTATATATTTTTAAATGCTGTCTAAAAAAACAAAATACGGAATAAAAGCACTTACTTTCTTGGCACGCCAAAAAGATAATTCTCCTGTGCAAATAGCAGAGATCGCCAAGAGTGAGACTATTTCGATCAAGTTTTTAGAAAGTATTTTATTATTACTGCGCCATTCCGGTTTTTTAGGCGCCAAAAAAGGAAAAGGCGGTGGCTATTATTTGATAAAAGATCCCAAAGACATTAATATGGCCCATGTATACCGCATTCTTGAAGGGCCAATAGCACTACTTCCTTGTGCGAGCCATAATTTTTATGAGCCTTGCGTAGACTGTTCTGATGAAGCTACTTGCGCCGTTCGGAAACTAATGATCGAAGTGCGCGATAATACTCTGAAAATTTTAGAGAGCAATACTTTGGCCGACATTGCATTTTAAAAAAGAAATCACAAAATAAATTTTGTAGTTACGCTAAAAGTTTTATTTTTGCGTAATAATCTACTATTCCGATAGGGTAGTAGATTTAATGATAAAAAAACTGTTGAATTTTAAAGCATGAGCAAAGAATTGAAAGCCATTACTATCAATGAAAAATCGGAAACGACTTTTAAAGAACGCTTATGGGTTGTTATCCCTGTTGTTTTATTGGTAGGATTAATTTCTACATTGGTATACAATCATCATGCTGAATTTTCGTGGAATGGCCTAATATCAGGCTTTAATCAGGAATTTTTAATCTTTTTCTGTATTGGTGTTTTTGCACAATTAGTCGACGGGACATTAGGAATGGGCTATGGAGCAACTTCTACTTCTTTTTTATTGGCGTATGGTATTCCACCAGCGATAAGTAGCACAGGAGTTCATGTTGCTGAAATGTTCACAACAGGAGCTTCGGCGATTTCGCATCATCGCTTTGGGAACATCAATAAAAAGCTAGTAAGACATCTATTGATTCCGGGTGTTTTAGGTTCTATTGCAGGTGCTTATTTATTGTCGGATGTAATTGATGGGGATGCAATAAAGCCTTTTATTGCGGTGTATATGATAGGGTTGGCAATTATAATAATCAGAAAAGCAATGCAGAAAAACATCATTAAAAAGAAAACCAAGCGATTAAATATTTTAGCTTCTTTTGGAGGTTTTATGGATGCTGTTGGTGGTGGTGGATGGGGACCAATTGTGACTTCGACTTTATTAGGGCGTGGTAGAAATCCAAGATATACTATTGGTTCTGTTAATGCAGCGGAGTTTGCGGTAGCTTTTGCGAGTGGTGTAACGTTCATGCTTTTTGGAGGAATACAAGGATGGCAAGTGATTATAGGGTTGATTTTGGGAGGTGTTATTGCTGCTCCAATTGCCGCTATTTTAGTCAATAGAATAAAGAGACAACCTATGATGATTTTGGTAGGGATTTTAATTATTATTTTGAGTTTAAAAACACTGTCTAAATTATTATAAAAGAGAAACGAAATTATGAGCATAACGATAACAAATACTTTATTAGAAAAAACAAGAAGCTTAACCATCGTGGAAACACTTTCGTTTTTAGCTAATGAATACAAAGATAAAGTGGTTTTTTCGACTTCTTTTGGACAAGAAGACCAAGTGATTACGGCTTTAATTGGCCAAAATGATTTACCAATTACCATTTTTACTTTAGATACCGGAAGACTGTTTCAGGAAACGTATGATGTTTTTCAAAAGACCTTGAAAAAGTATCAAATCGATATTAAAACTTATTTTCCGGACACAACAGCTGTCGAGGAATTATTGAATAAAAAAGGTCCAAACAGCTTTTACGAATCGGTGGAAAATAGAAAAGAATGTTGTTTCATTCGAAAAGTAGCACCATTGACTAAAGCTTTGAAAGGAAATGCGATTTGGATTACCGGTTTGAGAGCGGAACAATCAGAGAACAGAAGTGACTTAGCCTTTCTTGAATATGATGCTCATTTTGACATTATTAAATTTAATCCATTGTTAAAATGGACTTTAGAAGAGGTTCAAAAATATATAGATGATAATAATGTGCCGCAAAACGTACTACATAAACAAGGTTTTGTGAGTATAGGTTGTGCGCCTTGTACAAGAGCCATTACACCTGGCGAAGATATAAGAGCGGGAAGATGGTGGTGGGAATCCAGTCATAAAGAATGTGGTTTACACCAAAAATAGAAAACAGAAGTTAGAATAAAGAGAAAAGAAAAAATAATAATAGTTAAGAGATTTTAAATGAGGTTCCAATAACCTTAAACTTTAAACTTTAAACTTTAAACTTTTAAACTAATAATAATGAGTACCATTTTAAAAACAAATGCTTTAGAAAGCGAAGCGATATACATTTTTAGAGAAGTCATTTCTCAATTTGACAAACCAGTATTGCTTTTTTCTGGTGGGAAAGATTCGATTACATTGGTGCGTTTAGCACAAAAAGCATTTTTCCCTGCTAAAATTCCTTTTCCATTGTTGCATGTAGACACGGGACATAACTTTCCAGAAACTATTGCTTTCAGAGATAAATTGGTTGCTGAATTAGGGTTGGAACTAATCGTTCGTAATGTTCAGGATGCTATTGACGAAGGTAAAGTGGTGGAAGAATCAGGGAAGTATTCTAGCAGAAACAGTTTGCAAACAACTACACTTTTGGATGCAATCGAAGAATTTAAATTTGATGCTTGTATTGGTGGTGCGCGTCGTGACGAAGAAAAAGCAAGAGCCAAAGAACGTATTTTCTCTGTTCGTGATGATTTTGGTCAATGGGATGAGAAAAACCAACGTCCGGAATTATTTGATATTTTGAACGGAAAAATTGAAAATGGTCAAAACGTTCGTGTTTTCCCAATTTCAAACTGGACTGAGCTTGATGTTTGGAGTTATATTGAGCAAGAGCAAATAGAAATTCCATCGATTTACTTTTCGCACAAACGTAAAGTATTCTTGAGAGACGGTATGATTTGGTCACATTCTCCTTTTGTGTACCAAGAAGAAGATGAAGAAATTGAAGAAAGAATTGTTCGTTTTAGAACCGTTGGAGATATGAGTTGTACGGCAGCTGTTGATTCTTACGCAGCAACAATTCAGGAAGTTGTCGGCGAAATCAGATCTTCGACTATTTCAGAAAGAGGAGCCAGAATTGATGACAAACGTTCTGAAGCTGCGATGGAGAAAAGAAAACAACAAGGGTACTTTTAGAAAACAATTATAAGTTATGAATTATAAATTATGAATTGTTCCGAGACATTTAAAATTTAAAATTCAACATTTAAAATAAAAAAATCAAATTTAGAAGTTTATGTAGGTCTTTTTGAAAACCTTAAACTTTTAAACTTTAAACAAAATTCAGATGGAAGTTTTAAAAATAGCAACAGCAGGAAGTGTAGATGACGGAAAGAGTACCTTAATCGGGAGATTATTATACGATACAAAATCGTTGACTACAGATAAGATTGAAGCAATAGAAAAAAGCAGCAAACAAAAAGGATACGATTATTTAGATTTCTCATTGGCTACTGATGGTTTGGTTGCAGAGAGAGAACAAGGAATTACGATTGATGTGGCGCATATTTATTTTTCGACAGCCAAGAAAAGTTACATTATTGCCGATACTCCAGGTCACGTAGAATATACACGGAATATGGTTACGGGAGCTTCGACTTCGCAGGTTTCGATCATTTTGATTGATGCCCGTAAAGGAGTTATTGAGCAAACGTACCGTCACTTTTTCATCAATAATTTATTGCGTGTAAAAGAAGTGATTGTTGCGGTAAACAAAATGGATTTGGTTGATTATTCCGAAGAAGTTTACAACAAAATCAAAGCTGATTTTCAGGCTTTGAACAGCAAAAGCTCCTTCAAAGAGCAAAACGTAAGTTACATTCCGTTGAGTGCTATTAATGGGGGAAATGTTGCTGATAAATCAGAGGATATGCCTTGGTACACAGGACAAACGGTTTTGGAACATTTAGAAGCTTTAGAGCCTGCAGATGTATATGAAAAAGGACAAGCCCGTTTCCCAGTTCAAACGGTAATCAGACCAAAAACGGATGATTATCATGATTTTAGGGGATATGCCGGAAAATTATACGGTAACACTATTAAAGTTGGCGATGCAGTGACAGTTCTTCCTTCTTTGACAGCATCGAAAGTGGCTAATATTCACTTTTTTGATCAGCAATTTGATGAAGCAACTGCCGGTTCTTCTATTACTTTGGAACTGGAAAATGATATCAACGTAACAAGAGGGGACATGATTGTAAAATCGAATGAGCTTCCTAAAATTGAAAAGGATATCAATACAACGATCTGTTGGATGGACAACAAAAAGTTAGTTCCAGGAGCTAAATATTTGGTACAACACAATACCAACAGAGTTTTGGCAAAAATTGAAAGCGTGAAAAATGTAATCGCTACTGATTATTCAGGGATAACACCAGCGACACAATTAAGCATTAATGAGATAGGCGAAGTGAATATTAAATTGAGTAAGGCGTTGTATTTTGATGCCTACAACGACAATAAATCCAATGGTGCTTTTATTTTAATTGATGTCGCTACAAACACAACTGCAGGAGTTGGATTTATAAATTAAACCCCGATCCCAGCCCTCCCCGAAAGGAAGGGTGACATAATGGATAGTAAGTTTTCTAAGAGTTAACAGGTTAATCCTTGATAAAAGAGTAAAACAACAATACAATAATATTCCCAGTTTCGGCTCCCCCTCCTTTGGAGGGGGCTGGGAGGGGAGGATAAAAATAGTTTATATGGAAAGTTTTAGAACCGAAATAGAAGATCCGATTGTTCAAAAAGAGATAATCGATTTAGAGAAAAAAATTGCATTATTCCGTGACGGAAAAATTGATGATGAGCGTTTTCGTAGCCTTCGTTTAGCGCGTGGTGTTTACGGTCAGCGTCAGGAAGGTGTACAAATGATCCGTATTAAATTACCTTTCGGAAGAGTTACTGGCGAGCAATTGTTGCGGGTGTCAAAAGTTTCCGATGAATATTCAACGGGACGTTTGCATATTACCACGCGTCAGGATATTCAAATTCATTACGTGAGTTTGGACAGGACTCCAGAACTTTGGGCACAATTGGCTATAGATGATATCACGTTAAGGGAAGCTTGCGGAAACACGGTTCGAAATATTACGGCAAGTGAAACTGCGGGTATCGATCCTGATGAACCTTTTGATGTCTCGCCTTATGCCCATGCGATGTTTGAATTCTTATTGAGAAACCCTATTTGTCAAGAAATGGGACGAAAATTTAAAATTTCGTTTTCTTCTTCGGATAAAGATACCGCCTTGAGTTACATCCATGATTTAGGATTTATTCCGAAAATTGTAAATGGTGAAAGAGGATTCAAAGTAATGTTAGGTGGAGGATTGGGTTCTCAACCCAGTCATGCTGAATTGCTTTCAGAATTCATTCCGGTTAACCAAATCATCCCAACAGCAGAAGGGATTTTAAGAGTTTTTGACCGTTATGGAGAACGAGCTAAAAGGTTAAAAGCACGGATGAAGTTTTTAATTAAGGACATTGGTGCCGAAGCTTTTTTGAAATTAGTAGAAGAAGAGAAAAACGCGGTTGCAAATCATATCATCGAAATTGATACAACAGCATTTGATGGTCCTATTCCAGAACCTTTATTGGTTGCTCCAAAAGTAGTTATTGAAGACCAAGAGGCTTTTGAAGCTTGGAAAAAAACAAATGTACTTACACAAAAACAAGCGGGTTATGTAGCCATTGGAATCAAAGTACATTTAGGAGACTTCTATACGGATAAGGCAAAACCATTAGCCGATTTAATTAAGAATTATGCGGCAGATGAATTGCGTTTTTCACTAAGGCAAAACATTCTTCTTCGTCATATCAAGGAAGAAAACTTAGCTTTTTTCTATCAAGAGTTAGCAAAGCTAGGTTTTGTAGATCCAGGTTATAATTCCACTTTAGATATTACGGCTTGTCCGGGAACAGATACTTGTAATTTAGGAATTGCAAGCAGTACTGGTATTGCGGAAGAGCTTGAAAGGGTTTTAAAAGCAGAATACCCACAATATGTGAATAAGAAAGAAATTTCGATTAAAATTAGTGGTTGTATGAATGCTTGCGGTCAACACAATATGTCCGAAATTGGTTTTCAAGGGATGTCGATTAATGCAGGAAAATTAGTAGCACCGGCACTTCAAGTATTATTGGGTGGTGGAATATTAGGAAACGGAAGCGGACGATTTTCAGACAAAGTGATTAAAATTCCAAGTAGAAGAGGTCCTGATGCTTTGCGATATATTTTAAATGATTTTGAAGCGAATGCAAACGGACTTAGTTTTTTAAACTATTACGATGCCAAAGGAGAAAAGTATTTCTACGAATTCCTGAAACCTTTAGCAGATACGACTAATCTTAGCGAAGCTGATTTTGTTGATTGGGGAAATGCTGATAATTATGTAAAAGCTGTCGGTATCGGTGAATGTGCTGGGGTTGTAATTGATTTAGTAGCTACATTATTGCTCGAGGCAAAAGACAAATTAACGTTTGCGCAAGAAGCTTTCGAAGAGAAAAAATGGTCAGATGCGATTTATCATGCTTATGCAGGTTATGTAAATGGCGCAAAAGCTTTATTACTTTCTGAAAATCAAAAA
Organism: Flavobacterium sp. W20_MBD1_R3; assembly: GCF_052119725.1. Taxonomy (NCBI): domain Bacteria; kingdom Pseudomonadati; phylum Bacteroidota; class Flavobacteriia; order Flavobacteriales; family Flavobacteriaceae; genus Flavobacterium; species Flavobacterium sp. W20_MBD1_R3. The sequence continues at coordinate 45,289 of NZ_JBGQOR010000005.1, read as the reverse complement.
ACAAACAATCAAGCTGGAATTATTGATTTGTTTGACACCGTTTTTACCGAAACGAATAAAATAGATTTAAAATCGACTTTAAAAGATAAAGTGTTTCAAATTAATCAAAATGAACCTTCTGAGGAGTTTGCCCAAAAGTACCTTCAAGATGCGATTTCATTTTTTGAAATTATAGAAGACTATAGAACTAAAGATTTAGCGGATGCAAAATAAAATTGAACCAATAGTAACACTAGTAGGTGCGGGTCCAGGTGATCCGGATTTACTGACAATCAAAGGGGCAAAGGCACTTGCTGAGGCCAACGTTGTTTTGTATGACGCTCTGGCAAATGAAGAAATTTTAAGTTATGCTCCCAAAAAAGCAATTAAAATATTCGTTGGTAAACGCAAAGGCTGTCATGAGTATACGCAAGATCAAATCAATCAATTAATTGTAGATAATGCGCTTACTTACGGACATGTAGTTCGGTTAAAAGGTGGCGATCCATTTATTTTTGGTCGAGGCGGTGAGGAAATAGACTTTGTAGAAAGTTTTGGGATACCTACATTTGTAGTGCCTGGAATTTCATCGTCGATTGCCGTTCCCGCTTATCAGGGAATTTCGTTGACCAAAAGAGGTGTTTCGGAAAGTTTTTGGGTAATTACGGGTACAACCTCTGACAGAAAATTATCAAATGATGTGGCTTTAGCAGCACAATCATCCGCAACTGTTGTCATTTTGATGGGTATGAGCAAACTGTCGCAGATTATTGATTTATTCCAAAAAGAATCCAAAGGAGAAACTCCTGTTGCAATTATTCAAAACGGAACTACTGTACACGAGAAAATTGGTGTTGGAACAATCAATACAATTCAACAAGTTGTGGCGGAAAATAAATTAAGTTCGCCTGCGATTATTGTCATTGGGGAAGTGGTCAAAGAAAGCAATAAATTAAAAGGATTTTACGAAGAATTCATAGCCAAAGAAATAAAGTAATTGTGGAAAGGAACGAATTATATCCAATATTTTTAAAATTACACAACCTCAATGTACTTATTGTAGGCGGAGGAAATGTGGGTTTAGAAAAGTTATCATTTCTTTTGAAATCAAGTCCAAATGCCAATGTTGAGGTTGTTGCACCAAAGTTTTTACCAGAACTGGAAAGCTTGGCTGCAAAACATCCTTCGGTTCAATTGACTTTTAGAAAATTCAATCGCTGGATGCTCCGCAAACGCCACATGGTTATTGCTTGCACCGATGATCTGAAAGTGAATAAAAGGATATATGATTTGTCCCGAAAAAGATATTTGATTTGCAATATTGCGGATACGCCGCCATTATGTGATTACTATTTAGGTGGAATTGTAACCAAAGGGAATGTAAAAATTGCTATCTCAACCAATGGGAAATCACCGACAACTGCTAAAAGATTACGGGAGTTTTTTGAAGAAATAATCCCGGACGATATCAATAAAATGGTCGAAAACCTGAATGAATATCGCAAAACGCTAAAAGGGAATTTCGAAGAAAAAGTGCAGAAAATGAACGAAATTACCGAGTCGTTGAAGCATAAAGAACCAAGAGAATAAAATAAAGAATTCGACTGATATTTATCATTTATTTTTGAGAGAATCATTCGTTCCTTTGTGAAAAGAATAAGAAGTAAGAACAAGTATAAAAAAACGCTCCCAAGTCCTTCCAAATAATGGGGTTGGCGGGAAGAATAAAAGAATAAAAAAATGATTCAAACAGACATCCTTATAATAGGAGCCGGACCTACTGGTTTATTTGCCGTTTTTGAAGCGGGATTATTAAAATTGAAATGCCATATTTTAGATGCCTTGCCACAGGCGGGAGGACAATTATCCGAATTATATCCTAAAAAACCAATTTATGATATTCCGGGTTTCCCCGAAGTATTAGCTGGAGATTTAGTGAATAACTTGATGGAACAAATCAAGCAATTCGAACCTGGATTCACGCTTGGAGAACGCGCGGAAACTATTGAAAAACAAGAAGACGGAAGTTTTATAATAACTTCAAACGAGGGAACCCAATTTAATGCTAAAGTTGTTGCTATTGCTGGCGGATTAGGAAGTTTTGAACCTAGAAAACCACTAATTGATGGAATTAATTTCTACGAAAACAAAGGAATTAAATATTTCATAAAAGATCCAGAAGAGTTTAGAAATAAAAGAGTTGTAATTGCTGGTGGAGGAGATTCAGCATTGGACTGGAGTATTTTCTTATCGAATGTTGCTTCTGAGGTGACTTTGATACATCGTAGAAACGAATTCCGTGGCGCCTTAGATTCTGTTGAAAAAGTTCAAGAACTAAAAGACTCGGGAAAAATCCGTATGATTACCCCAGCGGAGGTTGTCGGATTAAATGGTGCAGAACACATTGAATCGATAGTTATCGATGAAAATGGAGCCAACAGAACTATCGATACTGATTATTTCATTCCTCTTTTTGGTTTAACGCCAAAATTAGGTCCCATAGGAAACTGGGGATTAGAAATTGAAAAAAATGCCATCAAAGTAGATAATGCACTGGATTACCAAACCAATATCCCAGGAATTTTTGCCATTGGCGACGTAAATACGTATCCAGGGAAACTTAAATTGATTCTTTGTGGTTTCCATGAAGCCACTTTAATGTGTCAGGCAGCCTATCAAATCATCAATCCAGGTAAAAAATATGTGTTGAAATACACTACAGTTGCTGGTGTTGATGGATTTGACGGAACTCGTAAAGAGGCTCCAAAAGCGGTGGTGAAAGCCATTGTTTAACAACTTACTACAAACTAGTTAAAAAATAAAGCGCTAAAACTTGCAAGTTTTAGCGCTATTTCTTTACTTTGCAGTGTTCATAATTTTATTGAAAGTTATCACGAAAGGCGGAGGGAAAGACCCAACGAAACCTTAGCAACCCTTTATCTTTAAAGAAGGTGCTACATTCTACTTTATACTGAACCAGTTTCTGTATTTAAGATAGATAACACACGAATACTCACTTAGTATTTCTCAAATCTTTTCTTGACAACATATATTTTTAGCCTGCTGAATTAATTTCAGTATCAGGAGCGGACAATTGGCGTTTTTTTGCCAATACTGTTCCCGCTTTCCGTTGCAAACGAAGTTCACTGAACCCCTATGAGAATAGAAATTAAGTGAAGTAATCGGGGCTAAAGAGCTACTATATTGAACTTTTTAAATTATTTAATCCATAAAAAAGCTTTGCGCCTTTGCGTCTTTGCGAGCAAAAAAATAGATATGTCAAGCATTCAAGAAGCCATTAAAAAAAGAATACTCGTACTCGATGGAGCTATGGGAACCATGTTGCAACGCTATAATTTTTCCGAAGAAGATTTTAGAGGCGAACGTTTCAAAGATTTTCCACATTCCTTAAAGGGAAACAATGATTTATTGTCATTGACGCAACCACAATCAATTCGTGCCGTTTACGCCGCTTATTTTGAAGCAGGAGCAGACATTGTAGAAACCAATACGTTCTCAGGAACCACAATTGGAATGGCTGATTACCATCTTGAAGATTTGGTGTATGAACTCAACTACGAATCGGCACGAATTGCCCGTGAAGTAGCCGATGAATTCACAGCCAAAAATCCAGAAAAACCTCGTTTTGTAGCGGGTTCAATAGGACCAACAAACCGTACGGCAAGCATGTCACCAGATGTAAATGATCCTGGCTACAGAGCTGTTACATTTGATGATTTGCGTATTGCTTACAAACAACAAGTAGAAGCGTTGATTGACGGAGGAAGTGATTTGCTTTTAGTAGAAACTATTTTCGACACTCTAAATGCTAAAGCAGCACTTTTTGCCATCGAAGAAGTCAAAGACGAACGCAATATCGATATTCCAATCATGGTTTCCGGAACGATTACGGATGCATCAGGAAGAACACTTTCAGGTCAAACCGTAGAAGCTTTTTTGGTTTCGGTTTCGCACATTCCATTGTTGAGTGTAGGTTTCAATTGCGCTTTAGGAGCTGATTTACTAAAGCCTTATTTGCAAACGTTGTCACAAAATACTTCATTCAATGTATCGGCGCATCCTAATGCAGGATTGCCAAATGCTTTTGGAGAGTACGATGAAACACCAGAACAGATGCAAGCTTTCATCAAAGAATATTTAGACGATAATTTAGTCAATATCATAGGCGGTTGTTGTGGAACAACCCCGGAACATATCAAGTTGATTGCGGATATCGCAAAGGATTATAAACCAAGAGTTTCAACGGCGACGATGTAACCAAGAATGCCAGCGTGAGGGATAGCAGTGAAAAGCCCACAGCCTGACGAAGGAAGAGCGAGGACTTGCAACGAATAGCCCGACCCTTTTTGGGTCACGCCCAAAATAATAATAAGATATACGAAACCTGAACGTTTACTGAAATCGTGAAGGATCAAACAAAATAAAAATGGCACAAGCAGAAACCAGAAGAAACCTTGTATTATCAGGATTAGAGCCTTTGATCATTACGCCGGAAAGCGTATTTGTGAATATTGGAGAACGAACGAATGTTACCGGTTCTAGAAAATTCCTTCGATTAATCAAGGAAGAAAAATACGAAGAAGCACTAAGTATTGCAAAAGAGCAAGTCGAGGGTGGTGCGCAAATCATTGATATTAATATGGATGAAGGAATGCTTGATGGCGAATATGCCATGACAAAATTCCTGAATCTAATTGCTGCTGAACCGGATATTTCCAGAGTGCCAATCATGATTGATAGCTCAAAATGGGATATTATTGAGGCAGGACTAAAAGTGGTGCAAGGAAAAAGTGTGGTAAATTCTATCTCGTTGAAAGAAGGAGAAGAACAATTTATTCATCACGCTAAATTGATTAAGCGCTACGGAGCGGCGGCTATTATCATGGCTTTTGACGAGGTAGGGCAAGCGGATAATTACGATCGTCGAGTAGAAATTTGCAAGCGATCATACGATATTTTGGTAAACAAAGTTGGTTTTCCTCCGCAGGATATCATTTTCGATTTAAATGTTTTTCCAGTAGCAACAGGAATGGAAGAACACCGTCTGAATGCATTGGATTTTTTCAGAGGAACTAAATGGGTAAGAGAAAATCTTCCTCACGCACACATTAGTGGCGGCGTGAGTAATGTTTCGTTTTCGTTTAGAGGAAATGACACGGTCAGGGAGGCGATGCACTCCGTGTTTTTATATCATGCCATCCAACACGGAATGACCATGGGAATTGTGAATCCGGAAATGCTTTCTATCTATGACGAGATTCCAAAAGATCTTTTAGAGCGCGTGGAAGATGTAATTCTGAACAGACGAGAGGATGCTACAGAGCGATTACTGGACTTTGCCGAGAATGTAAAAGGAGATCTAAAGAGTAATGAAAAAGCGATTCAGGAATGGCGTTCAGGAACTATTCAGGAGCGATTGACACATTCCTTAGTAAAAGGGGTTGACGAATTTATTCTTCTGGATATTGAGGAAGCACGACTGGCAGCCACGAAGCCTATCGAAGTAATCGAAATCAACTTAATGGCAGGAATGAATGTGGTGGGTGATTTATTTGGTTCGGGTAAAATGTTTTTGCCTCAGGTGGTAAAATCAGCGCGGGTGATGAAAAAAGCGGTGGCGTATCTTCTGCCTTACATCGAAGCATCGAAGCAAGCCGGGGACAAGCAAGGGAACGGAAAAATCCTGATGGCGACCGTAAAAGGAGACGTACATGATATTGGAAAAAATATAGTAAGTGTGGTATTGGCGTGCAATAATTATGAGATCGTGGATTTAGGGGTAATGGTACCTCCTGAAAAAATTATTGCAGCGGCTATTGAACATAATGTAGATATTATTGGACTAAGCGGATTAATAACACCATCACTGGACGAAATGGTTTTTCTTGCTAAAGAACTAGACAAAAGAGGACTTAAAATCCCAATAATGATTGGTGGAGCGACTACTTCACGAGCGCATACAGCCGTAAAGATTGCACCACAATATAGAGAAACGGTTATTCATGTAAATGATGCTTCAAGAGCTGTAACGGTAGCTGGAAGTTTATTAAACAAGGATAAAAAACTCTACGCAAGCGACATTAGAGCGGAATATGATGCCTTTAGAGAAACGTTTTTGAATCGTTCACGAGATAAAAATTTCCTGACTATTGAGCAAGCACGCAAAAATAAATTGCAGTTGGATTGGGGGAATTTTACTCCTGTAAAGCCAAGGATAATAGGCGAACAAGTGATCGAGGTGGACCTAGATGTTTTGGTTCCCTATATTGATTGGACACCATTTTTTAGAACTTGGGAATTGTTCGGGAAATACCCAGCGATTTTAACGGATGAGGTAGTTGGGGAACAGGCGACTGCTGTTTTTGCAGATGCAAAAGGAATGTTGGATGTTATTTTGAAAGAAAAGAAACTGACGGCCAAAGGAATTTATGGCATTTTTCCGGCGAATCAAGTCAATGATGATGACATCGAATTAAGTGACGAAAACGGAAAGCCATTACAAACTTTTTTGACTTTGCGTCAGCAATCACAAAAGACAAAAGGGGCTCCAAATATCGCATTGTCTGATTTTATTGCTCCAAAAGACAGCGGTAAAACGGATTATATGGGTGCTTTTTGTGTAACGACCGGTTTTGGTGTGGATGAATGGGCTGCTGAATTCGAAAAAGATTTAGACGATTATAATTCGATAATGGTAAAAGCATTAGCAGATCGTTTTGCAGAAGCTTTTGCCGAATATTTGCACGAAAAAATCCGTAAAGAAATTTGGGGGTATGCATCTGATGAAAATATCAGTGCCGAGGCAATGATTGCCGAAGAGTATAAAGGGATTCGTCCTGCACCTGGATATCCGGCATGTCCAGACCATTTAGAAAAACCTACGATCTGGAAATTACTAAATGTAGAGCAAGAAATAGGAGTGACTTTGACCGAAAGTATGGCAATGTGGCCGGCTTCATCGGTTTCAGGATATTATTTTGGGAATCCGGAAAGCAAGTATTTTGGACTTGGAAAAATAAAAGAAGATCAGGTTATTGATTACGCCAAACGCAGAAGTGTTTCTACCGAAATAGCAACGAAATGGCTGAACCCGAATATTGCAGATTAAAATCCCCACTCCGCCTCCGCGAAGGGGAGGAACCGAAAAGGAAGAAAAAAATATTGTTCAATTAAAATTACCCGAGTTCTCCCCTCCTTTGGAGGGGTCGGGGGAGGATCATGAAAGTAACACAACATATAGAAGCTGCAAAAGGAGAGACGTTATTCTCCTTCGAAATTATTCCGCCTCAAAAAGGAAAAAGCATTCAGGAATTATACGATAATATTGATCCGTTGATGGAGTTCAAACCACCATTTATTGACGTAACCACTTCTCGCGAGGAATTTATTTATGTGGATAAAGGCAATGGTTTATTGGAAAAAAAACTAACCAGAATGCGTCCCGGAACGCTTGGGATTTGTGCTTCGATCAAGCATAAATACAACGTAGATACGGTCCCTCATGTTCTTTGCGGTGGCTTTACGAAAGAAGAAACCGAGTATTTATTAGTCGATTGTCATTATCTGGGAATTGATAATGTGATGGCTTTGCGTGGTGATGCGATGAAAGACGAACAGTCTTTTGTTCCTAAAATAGGGGGAAATGATTTTGCCGTGGATTTAGTCAAACAAATTGACCAGCTGAATTGCGGAAAGTACTTGCATGAGGTTATGGATGTTGATAATAAAGCTAATTTTTGTATTGGTGTTGCAGGGTATCCGGAGAAACATTTGGAGTCGCCATCCTTAATTTCAGATTTGAAAAGACTGAAAGAAAAGGTAGATGCAGGAGCGGATTATGTGGTGACGCAAATGTTTTTTGACAATGCAAAATACTTTGAGTTTGTTCTGAAAGCCAGAGAAATGGGAATCACCGTTCCTATTATTCCGGGAATCAAACCCATTGCCGTGCAAAGACACTTGCAAGTTTTGCCTCAAATTTTTAGAATTGATTTGCCGGAAGATTTAATTCATGCCGTTTATCAGTGTAAAAATAATGCGGATATCAGACAAGTAGGAATCGAGTGGGCAATTCAACAATCATTAGAGTTGAAAGCAGCCGGAGTCCCTGTGTTGCACTATTATTCTATGGGAAAATCGGAAAATATCAAACAAATAGCGAGTAAGGTTTTTTAGAAATTTATACTATTATATCCAAAGCTTCCAGTCTTCCAAAGCCTGGAAGCTTTTTTATTGTTTTGTCATTCCGACGAAGGAGGTTAGGAAAAAAATGAGGGTTTGTATTTTAAAACAGTTTGTGTTTTATTCGAAAACTTAACTGAACACTACAAACGGAACACTGCCAACTACTTCGTTATCTCTCTAAATACCGCCTCCAAGTTTTTATTCTTCTGATTCAGTTGCAATGTTTTCAAACCATTTGCATTGGCAAAATCAAAAACTGTTGGTCGCATGTCTTTATCGGCTTTGAAAGTCAATTCCCAAATCATATCATGTATGTTTTTATAAGAAACAAGATTTTCGATTTTGGCAATGGCTTGTTCCTCTATTTTAAAATCAAATTCTACTTCGATAACTTGCTCTTTGTCTTCAGAAATTAAATTATCCAGTTTTTTATCGGTAACAATTTTACCGTTATTGATGATAATAACGCGGTCACAAATGGCTTCGACTTCCTGCATAATGTGCGTAGACAGGAAAACGGTTTTGTCTTTCCCCACGTTTTTAATCACATTACGAATTTCCATCAATTGGTTGGGATCTAAGCCAGTGGTTGGTTCGTCCAAAATCAAAACATCGGGATTGTGCAATAAAGCATTGGCAAGGCCTACACGTTGCCGGTATCCTTTGGACAATTGTCCAATTTTTTTATGACTTTCAGAGGTTAAACCAGTCAATTGAATTACTTCATCAATTCTGGATTTAGCTACTTTATATACATCAGCGTTAAAAGCTAAATATTCACGTACATACAAATCCAGGTACAACGGATTGTGTTCCGGTAAATAACCAATAGAAAGCTGAACGGCTTTTTGTTGGCTGTTTACATCATATCCATTTACAATTGCGGAGCCTTCATCGGCATTGATATAGGTAGTCAATATTTTCATCAAAGTCGATTTTCCGGCTCCGTTTGGACCTAAAAAGCCAACGATTTCTCCTTTATTAATGGAAAATGAAATATTATCGAGTGCCTTTTGTGCACCGTAGCTTTTGGAGATGTTAGTAACTTCTATTGACATGGAATTTTATTTGTTACAAAAGTAAACAGAAAAAGGATTGATTTGTTATTTCTTTTGCCACAGATTTAAAGGTTTCTGAGGGTTTTTATAAATAATTTCAATCCTTGTTTTTTCTGCTTTCGTTGATTTGCTTGTTTGACGATAAAAAATATTTTAGTATTGGTTGGATAGATTTATATATTTACACCAAAAGATACAGTATGGCAAATTTACAATCGGGCAGTTTCTTGAAAAACTACAAAAGTATTTTATTGCTGCTTGGCGGGATTTTGGCAGGAAGTATATTGGGTTTAGTTTTTGGAGAAGGAGTAGAAGTGATTAAACCTTTGGGCGATATATTTCTGAATTTATTGTTTACCGCCATTATTCCTTTGGTGTTTTTCACGATTGCATCATCGATTGCTAGTTTAGAAAAATCAGAGAAACTGGGAAAGTTATTTGTAATTGTCATGGGCGTGTTTTTAAGCACCGTCTTGATATCTGCCATTTTGATGCTAATTAGCGTGCTGTTATTTCCCATTCATCAAGACGTCATTATTTCAAAAATGCCTTTGGAAAGTATACAAACTGCCTCTACAGGTTCGCAAATTGCGCAATTAGTTACAGCGGGTGATTTTTATGAGTTGCTTTCTCGAAAAAGTATGTTGGCCTTAATCATTTTTTCCTTTCTGATAGGATTTGCTGCCCTGCGTTCTGGAGAAAAAGGAAAAGATTTCAGTCGGTTTTTAAATTCAGGCAATGAAGTGATGAAACAACTGCTGCATCTGATCATGAAAACGGCTCCCATAGGATTGGGTGCTTATTTTGCGTATCAGGTTGGAATATTTGGACCGCAATTATTTGGCGCTTATGCAAAACCTTTGGGACTTTACTATGCGGTTTGTGCGTTTTATTTTGTCGTGTTTTTTAGTCTTTATGCTTTTATCGCTGGAGGAAAATTAGGATTTAAAGTGTTTTGGAAAAATAATATTACACCTTCATTAACGGCGTTAGGAACTTGTAGTAGCATTGCAACAATTCCTGCCAATCTGGAAGGTGCCGAAAAAATGAATATTCCGGCTCACATCAGAAATGTAGTGATTCCACTGGGAGCGCCGTTGCATAAAGACGGATCGAGTATGTCGTCTATTGTGAAAATTGCGGTAATTTTCGCCATGTTCGGGAAAGATTTAACGGATCCGAATATGTTACTAATGGCGTTGGGAATTACAGTAATTGTTTCAGTGGTTGAGGGCGGAATTCCAAACGGAGGGTACATAGGGGAAATTCTTGCGATTACCGTTTATGGTTTTCCAATGGAACAGGCGCTTCCGGCTGCAATGATTGTAGGAACCTTGGTAGATCCAATGGCGACATTGCTGAATGCGAATGGTGATTTAGTTTCGGCAATGATGGTTGCCCGAATTTCGGAAGGAAAAAAATGGCTTACTGAAAAAGTAGTTTTATAAAACCATTCTTTTTTGGCTGGTTTCAATGGTACAGTTCTAAAAACAGTAATACGGCAACAACTAATCGGTATTTTAATAGTCTTTTTTTAATTATTACATAATTAATAACCAGTTTTTTAGCGAATCCTTTTTTTGTTTAATAAAATCAGCTTTTTTTTTTGGATAGCTGGAAATTATGTATACATTCGCATAGTAAATAATACCAAAAAAGCAACAGCATGTTGAGTAACCGATTTTATTTTAGCAACTCTTATTATTTCTTCTGGAAAGTTGAAAGGGATTGTTGTATGGTTATTTGATTATAAAATTAAATTGATACTATAAATATACAATCCCGATGTGAATCGGGATTTTTTTTGTTTAAAAGGGTAAAGAATGAATGAGATAATTGGAATACAAGGTATAATAGGCTCATTTCACCATCAGGTGGCACAGGAATATTTCAGTCAGGCGGTTGCTATTGACGAATGTTTATCCTTTGAAGAATTAGTAGATAATTTGCTCTCTGGCAAATCAGATCAGGCAGTTATGGCGATAGAAAATTCTATTGCAGGTCCAATTATTCCAAATTATGCATTAATTGACAAGAATAATTTGCACATAATAGGAGAGCATTATCTAACAATTCATCAAAATTTAATGGCCTTAAAAGGTCAAAAAATAGAAGATATTCAAGAAGTACATTCACATCCTATGGCTATTTTGCAATGTATGGAATTCCTGAAAAAATATCCAAATATAAAATTAGTTGAAGATAAAGATACTGCCGAAACAGCACGTAGAATTCAGGAAAAACAATTGAAAGGAATTGCTGCAATAGCAAGTGTGACAGCTGCTGCTATGTATGATCTAGAAATTTTATCACCTGATATTCAAACCATAAAAAACAATATGACACGTTTTGTGGTGATCAAAAAAGAGAATTCTTTTGTGCCCGAAAAAGAAATTAACAGAGCGTCTATTAAATTTGAATTGGATCACAAGCGCGGGAGTCTTGCGGCCGTATTGAATGTAATGAGCGATTGTAAATTGAATTTAACCAAAATACAGTCGTTGCCAAAAATAGAAACACCTTGGAAATATTCCTTTTTTGTAGATATTACTTTTGAGAAGTATGAGGATTATGCAAAAGCAAAGTCGTTATTAATTATTATGGCCGAATATTTCAAAGTATTAGGCGAATATAAAAACACCAAATTATAAGGCCCGTAACCTCCGAATGGAGCATTAGGGTAAGGCTGATTTAGATGAAATTTAAAATAAAATAATGATTACAACAGCAAAACGTCTCGATACAATTGAAGAATACTATTTCTCCTCTAAATTGAGAGAGGTAAGACAACTGGCCTCCGAGGGGAAACCAATTATCAATATGGGGATTGGAAGTCCGGATTTGCATCCATCCCAAGCCGTGATTGAGGCATTGGTTTTGGGTATGCAGGATGAAAATGCACATCAATATCAGAGTTATCAGGGGTTGCCGGAATTGCGACAAGGGGTTGCTGATTTTTATCAAAATAATTATCATGTAGCACTAAATCCAGTCAATGAAATTCTGCCTTTAATGGGTTCCAAAGAAGGGATTATGCATGTTTCGATGGCTTTTTTGAACGAAGGAGATCAGGTCTTAATTCCAAATCCAGGATATCCAACGTATACTTCGGTGACAAATTTAGTGGGAGCAGTACCTGTTTATTATGATTTAAAAGAAGAAAATAACTGGGAGCCAGATTTTGAAGCTTTAGAAAAATTAGATTTGTCTAAAGTGAAAATTATGTGGATTGGCTATCCGCACATGCCAACGGGAGCCAGAGGAAGTTTAGAGTTATTTTCAACTTTGGTGGCTTTCGCCAAAAAAAATCAGATACTATTAATTAATGATAATCCGTATAGTTTTGTTTTGAATGACAATCCGATGAGTTTGTTGCAGGTTGCAGGAGCAAAAGACGTGGCATTAGAATTGAATTCATTGAGCAAGACCTTTAATATGGCGGGCTGGAGAGTAGGAATGTTGTTAGGAAATGCTGCTTGTATTGATGCTGTTTTGAAGGTGAAAAGCAATATGGACAGCGGCATGTTTTATGGAATTCAAAAAGGAGCGATTGCAGCCTTGAAAAGTGACACGACTTGGTTTGATTCAATGAATGTGATTTATAAAAAACGCAGGATTTTGACGGAACTATTAGCTGAAAAATTGGGATGTAAAGTATATAAGGAAGGCGTTGGATTGTTCGTTTGGGCAAAATTGCCAGAGGGCATTACATCTTCGGAGGAGTTTATTAATGAAATATTATATGAAAAACATCTATTTATTGCACCGGGGACTATTTTTGGTTCTAATGGGGAAGGTTACGTTCGATTTGCGTTGTGCGTAAAAGAGGAAAAAGTGCAAGAGGCAATTGATAGATTTAGCCCGCTGACTCCCGACGGGGAATGAGATAGAGACGTGATTGTATGGTGTTTTATTATAGTTCAAGAAAAGTGAAATCGTTTAAAGAAAAATAAATTTCAGGATCACGAGATGCCTAGCCCTGATAGCAGTGGAAATCCTTTTACTTTTTCCTTAAAAAGTAAAAGATTGCAACGAATAGCAGGATTAGCTACAAAAAATAAGAAATGAAAATATACGTAATAGGAATAGGATTAATAGGTGGTTCGATGGTTTTGGACATTAAAGCGCTGTATCCGGAAGCCACAATATATGGGATTGACAGTAACGAAAGTCATTTAGCAGAAGCCATTGCGTTAGGAGTTGTAGATGAAGCCGCTACAATTGAAGATTTATCTGACGCGGATTTTGTGATCGTCTCGGTTCCGGTGGATGCAACGTTGATGGTTTTACCAAAAGTGTTGGATGTTATTGGGGATCAAACGATTGTTTTTGAGGTAGGTTCGACTAAAATTCCTGTTTGTGAGGTTGTTGCTAATCATCCCAAAAGAAGAAATTTTATAGCGACGCATCCTATCGCGGGAACAGAATTTTCAGGACCTGCGGCCGCAATCAAAGGTTTGTTTCAGGGAAAAACGAATATTATTTGTGAGGTTGAAAAAACGACTTTCAAATTACAAGAAAAAGCGCTGGAATTATTTAAGGCAATGGGAATGCGGATTCGATATATGGATCCAAAATCACATGACAAACACATTGCTTACGTATCACATTTATCGCACATTAGTGCTTTTATGTTAGGAAAAACGGTAATTGACAAAGAGAAGGATGAGCAAGATATTTTTGATATGGCAGGTTCTGGTTTTGAAAGTACCGTTCGTTTGGCTAAAAGTTCTCCTGCCATGTGGACGCCTATTTTTAGACAAAACAGGAAACAGGTGGTAAAAACATTAGAAGAATATATTTTGAATTTGTCAAAATTTAAGGATTTATTAGAAAAAGAAGATTACGAGGCAATTTACAATGAAATGGAAAGTGTCAATAAAATAAAGGAAATATTAAACGGAATTAATATAAACAAGTAATCAATGTTTATCCCGAAGTTTTGGGAACAGTGAACAGCAAAAAGAACAACACACAATAAAACAATAAAATTAGAAAAGATGGAAAATAAGAAAGAAATGAGAAATTGGTTGAATGAATTCAATTTGACTCATCCATTTGTGATCGCAGGGCCATGTAGTGCTGAAACAGAAGACCAAGTGCTGAAAATTGCACATGAATTGAAAGACTCTGATGTGAGTGTTTTTAGAGCAGGAATTTGGAAACCAAGAACGCGTCCGGGAGGATTTGAGGGAGTAGGAGCAATAGGATTGAAATGGTTGCAAAAAGCAAAAGCAGAAACTGGATTGCTAATGGGAACTGAAGTGGCTACTGCAGCTCATTGTAAATTGGCTTTGGAGCATGATATTGATGTTTTGTGGGTTGGTGCTCGTACTACAGCAAATCCGTTTGCAGTTCAGGAAATTGCAGATACATTAAAAGGAACTGATAAAATTGTATTGGTTAAGAATCCGGTAAATCCAGATATGGCTTTGTGGCTGGGTGGTGTGGAGCGTTTGCATGCTGCAGGAATTAAAAATTTAGGTGTTATTCACAGAGGTTTTTCTACCTACGAAAAAACAAAATATAGAAATATTCCTGAATGGCAGATTGCGATCGAATTACAAAATAAATTTCCTGATTTACCTTTGATCATTGATCCATCCCATATTACAGGGAACCGTGATATGATTCTTGAAGTGACTCAGGAAGCATTAGATTTGAACTATGATGGAATGATCATCGAGACTCATATTGATCCAGATAATGCTTGGAGTGATGCAGCGCAACAAGTAACACCAGATGCTTTGAAACAAATTTTCAAAGATTTGAAAGTGAGAAAAGTAAATGATGAAACGGATGAATTTGCCAAAAAAATGACAAAATTGAGAGCAAATATTGATGTTTTAGATTCTAACTTAGTAGAACTGTTGGGCAAACGAATGAAAGTTGCGGATCAAATAGGACAGGTGAAAAAAGAGGCGAATGTTGCTGTGTTGCAAAACAATCGCTGGAACGAAATCTTAGGAAAAATGATTTTAGAGGGTGAGAAAAAAGGCTTGACAGAGGAGTTTGTACTTAAAATGTTCAAAGCGATCCACCAGGAAAGTATTGGACATCAAGAAAAAGTATTGAATTCGTAAAAAAATTTAAGTAAATAATTTTTTATTAAAACCTACAAATGTTTGTAGGTTTTTTTGTAGTATTGTGGTAACCTTAAACCAATTTACTATTATGAAAAAAATCACATTATTACTTAGCTGCTTGTTGACTACAACCCTAATGTTAGCGCAATTTGAAGGCTCAAAACAAATTTTTGAATCTCCTAAATTAGTTCAGTTAACGTCAGAACATAAAACGGTTGCAATTTTGCCATTTAAAGCATCAATTTCGTACAAACGATTGCCTAAAAATTTCGATGCGCAAACAAACAGAGACGAAGAAAGAAAATTAGGTTCCAACCTACAATCAGGAATGTACACCTATCTTTTGAGAAAATCTGCTGACTATACGGTTACCGTTCAGGATGTAGAAAGAACAAATGTACTGTTGAAACAAAGCGAAGTTTTTGATAAAATAGACGAAATGACTCCGGATGCACTTGCTAAAATCCTGGGCGTTGATGCAGTAATAAAATGTGGTTATGCTTATGAAAAAACTAGTAGTGAGGGATTAGCAATAGCAAAAACACTTTTAATTGGTTTTGGAACGGGAAAAGTTGCCAGTGGAGAAATGACAATGAATGTTTACAATGGAGCTGATGGAGATCTACTATGGAGGTTTTACAAAGAAATGAATGAAGACGTAATGAGTTCTGCAAATGCTGTCATGGAAAGAATGATGCGAAAAGTAGGTCGCAATTTTCCTTATGGAATAAAAAAATAAAAAGAAAATTATTAGAGTGTTTCTCTAAGTATAAATCCCCATGATTTTTCAAGTTATGGGGATTTTTTCTGTTTTAAAGGGCGTCATTTTGTTGGTAGTAAAAAATAATAAACTTTATATGAAAGCTGCAGGAAAAACCTAAAACAAAGAATTATCTTTGCAAAGTATTAGATTTATATTCAGAAATTTAAATACGTTAATCTTCAATCAATTAATCCTCTATGACAGGACTCGTTTATAAATCTACAGGAAGTTGGTACACCGTAAAATCCGAACAAGGTGATTTTATTGAATGCCGTATGAAAGGGAAGTTTCGTATTAAAGGGATCAAAAGTACCAATCCTATTGCTGTAGGCGATGTTGTGGATTATGAACTAGAAGAATCATCCGATACTGTGACGGGAACGATTAATAAAATTCATGATAGGAAGAATTATATCGTTCGGAAATCAGTGAATTTATCGCATCAGATGCATATTATTGCGTCTAATATTGATCGTGTTTTCTTGTTGGTTACAATAAATAATCCGCCTACAACTTTTAATTTTATTGACCGTTTTCTGGTTACAGCCGAAGCGTATGGCATTGAAACAATATTAGTTTTTAATAAAATTGATACTTTTGATGATGCTACGCTAGACGAACAATTGTACATGCAACATGTCTATCAAGAAATTGGGTATCAATGTTTGCGTGTTTCTTCGACTGAAATGAAAGGAATTGAAGAATTGAAAGCAATGATGATTGGAAAAGTGAGCATGTTCTCTGGACATTCTGGTGTGGGGAAATCAACATTGGTAAACGCAATGGAGCCTTCTTTGCATTTAAAAACTAAAACAATTTCAGAAGCCAGCAAACAAGGGCAACACACGACAACTTTTGCTGAAATGTACGATTTGTCTTTTGACGCTAAAATTATTGATACTCCAGGTATCAAAGGTTTTGGAATTGTAGATATGGAAAAAGAAGAAATCAGTGGCTATTTTCCTGAATTTTTTAAATTGAAAGACCAATGTAAGTTCAACAATTGTTTACATAAAGACGAGCCACATTGTGCTATAAAATCAGCTTTAGAAAAAGATGAAATAGCTTGGTCACGTTATAAAAGTTACCTCAAAATTCTGGAAGGAGATGATGAAAATTACCGTACAGATATTTATAATGAGGATCGTATAATCAGCGATAAAACGAGGGAATAAGCCTTAACCCCCGAAGGGAGAACTCTAAAAGTAGTGATTAAATAGGTTGGCATTTAATGACTTTCTTAATTTTTGAAATATGATTGGTTTTTTTATTCACGTTGTAATTTTCCCTTCGGGGATTAGAGGGCTATGAAGGTTGTAATTCAAAGAGTTTCTTCCGCTTCCGTAACTATAGATACTAAAATCGTAGCCGATATTCAGAAAGGATTATTGGTCTTGGTTGGAATTGAAGATATAGATAATCAAGAAGATATTAATTGGTTAGCAACAAAAATAGCCAATATTCGCATTTTTGGTGATGAAAATGACGTGATGAATTTATCTGTCAAAGATATAAATGGCGATATCATTGTGGTAAGTCAATTTACACTGCACGCCGCTACCAAAAAAGGAAATCGCCCATCCTATATCAAATCCTCTAAACCGGAAACCGCCATTCCGTTGTATGAAAATTTTGTACTTCAGTTAGAAAAAGAATTGGGTAAAAAAGTGCAAACAGGCATATTTGGTGCTGATATGAAAGTACTTTTATTAAATGATGGTCCTGTAACAATAGTAATTGACAGTAAAAATAAAGAGTAAAATGAACTTAAAAAATTCCCAAAAAGACGTTGACACTTGGATCAAAGAACATGGCGTTCGTTATTTTAACGAATTGACCAATATGGCACAACTTACGGAAGAAGTAGGCGAAGTTGCCAGAATCATAGCCCGTCGTTATGGCGAGCAATCTGAGAAGGAAAGCGATAAAAACAAAGATCTTGGCGAAGAATTAGCCGATGTAGTTTTTGTAGTGATGTGTTTGGCTAACCAAACCGGAATCGATTTACAAGACGCTTTTGATAAAAAAATGGATCTGAAATCCATTCGAGATAAAGATCGTCACAAAAACAATGAAAAACTCAAATAATTTGTGAATTTTAAATTATGAATTATAAATGCGGAGTGCTAAATTGCGCACTTGAATTAAACTACTGATAATTCATAATTCACAACTCATAATTCATCACATGAATTTAAAATTAAGCACGAATTCACAATTCACAATTGATAATTCACAACTAAATATTACAGGTTCAAAAAGCGAAACTAACCGACTACTTTTATTACAAGCTTTGTTTCCAAATATTGCATTGGCCAATACTTCCAACTCGGACGACAGTGAAGTCATGCAAAAAGCATTGAAAGGGAACGAGCAAATAGTTGATATTCATCATGCGGGAACAGCAATGCGTTTCTTGACAGCTTATTTTGCTGTAAATGAAGGTCGCGAAGTAGTATTGACTGGCTCCCAACGAATGACCGAGCGTCCCATACAAGTTTTAGTGGAGGCCTTAGAACAATTAGGGGCAAAAATCTCGTATGAAAAAGAAGTTGGATATCCTCCAATACGGATCAAAGGACAAAAAATAACGAATCATAAAGTGAGTATTCCTGCAAATGTAAGTAGTCAATACATATCTGCATTGTTATTAGTAGCGCCGAAATTAGAAAACGGTATTGAAATTACCTTAATAGGCGAAATTACTTCGGTTCCTTATATCAAAATGACCCTGGCTTTGTTGAATGATTTGGATATTAAAACTAGTTTTGAAGGAAATGTAATTACCGTTTATCCAAAACAAGCAGTAGTATCAAAAGTAATGACCGTAGAATCCGATTGGAGTTCGGCTTCATACTTTTTTAGTTTGGTAGCCCTTGCCGATACAGCTTCGGTTACTATAAATAGTTACAAAGAAAACAGCCTACAAGGTGATTCTGCTTTGGTGGAAATATACAAACAAATGGGTGTTGATTCTCGATTCGAAAATAACTCGTTAACACTTACAAAGGATAGTAACTTTAAACCTGAAACTTTAAACCTTGAGTTAAACAACACGCCAGATATTGCCCAAACCATTGTAGTTACTTGCCTAGGGTTAGGAATAGGTTGCCATCTAACAGGTTTGCATACCTTGAAAATTAAAGAAACCGATAGGTTAGAAGCACTCAATATTGAGCTCACAAAACTAGGGGCAAATATTGTAGTTACTAATGATAGCCTGACGCTTGTGGCTTCAAATAAAATTAATCCTAATATTAAAATTGCAACCTACAACGACCACAGAATGGCGATGGCATTTGCACCATTAGCGCTAAAAGTGCCAATAATTATCGAAAACGCCGAAGTAGTATCTAAATCCTATCCTGATTTTTGGGATGACTTAAAAAGTTTAGGCTTCAAAATTTCGTAACATCTCCATAATTCATTGGGCGAAAAGATGTTTTCCTTCTCCCTCTCCTTTGGAGAGTGCTGGGCTGAGGAAAAATAAATAGCAAAACACTTGACAACGCCTATCTCACAATCGTATATTTGTACTCTCGAATTAAGATTGTCATCCTAAGCTCAGACGAAGGACATAACTCATAATTCATAACTTATAACTTTTTAAGATGAAATTATCACATTTCCAATTCGATTTACCAAAAGAACTTCTTGCCGAATATCCAGCTGAAAACAGAGACGAAGCGCGTCTAATGGTTATTGATCGCAAGAAAGGAACTATAGAGCATAAAATGTTCAAAGATGTTATCGATTATTTTGACGAAGGCGATGTTTTAATTCTGAATAATACCAAAGTATTTCCAGCGCGTTTGTATGGAAATAAAGAAAAAACAGGAGCAAGAATCGAAGTTTTTTTACTCAGAGAACTAAATGCAGAACAAAGACTTTGGGATGTTTTAGTTGATCCAGCCCGAAAAATTAGAATTGGAAACAAATTGTATTTTGGAGATGACGATTCATTAGTCGCTGAGGTTATTGATAATACTACGTCTCGCGGTAGAACATTGCGTTTCCTTTACGACGGTTCCTATGAAGAATTCAGAAATAAATTAACAGAACTTGGAGAAACTCCAATTCCAAAATACATCTCAAGAGATGTCACTCCAGAAGATGCAGAACGTTACCAAACCATTTATGCTAAAGAAGAAGGTGCTGTTGCAGCACCAACTGCAGGATTGCACTTCTCCAAACACTTAATGAAAAAACTGGAAATCAAAGGAATCAAATTTGCCGAAGTAACGCTTCACGTAGGATTGGGAACTTTTAATCCGGTTGAGGTTGAGGATTTATCTAAACACAAAATGGATTCTGAAGAATTAAAAATCTCTCAAGAAGCATGTGATATCGTTAACAACGCTAAGGTTTTGAAGAAAAGAATTTGTACTGTAGGAACAACATCCATGCGCGCTGTAGAAAGTTCAGTTAGTTCACATAATACGCTGAATCCTTTTGATGGATGGACCAATAAATTTGTCTTTCCGCCTCATGAATTTACAATTCCAACCTGTATGATTACTAATTTTCATACGCCTAAATCAACTTTATTAATGATGGTTTCTGCTTTTTGTGGTCATGATTTAATGAAAAAAGCATACGCAGAAGCAATCGAAAAAGAATATAAATTTTATTCTTACGGTGATGCAATGTTGATCATCTAATGCGCTCTGGAATTTTGAAAATTAGATTCTAAATAACAAAATCTCGTCAGTAATGGCGAGATTTTTTGTTTTATTCTAGCACAGTTTTCTTAGGGTGTGCCCCAAGGGTCGGGCTGTGCGCTGTATCTTTATTTTCTTAAAGGAAAATAAAGGATGCCGCTTCCATCCCTCACACGATATTTTGTATATCAAGTATTTTAGTCTAAACTATACTGCATTGGAAATCAATTCTAATTCACTTGGTACACCAGTCGTACTGTAATATTAGCTGTTTTGTTTTTGGATTCCGTGTTAAACAATCCACCATACGAAAAATCTTCCGAGGAGTTTTGACCCGTAATTTGAAAAACGCCCATATCTGCTTTTTTTAGATTTCCTAAACCAGAGTCAGCATTTTCAGCAATACTTTTGGCCCTGATACTAGCATCTTTTGTAGCTTCAGCAATCATCTTTATTTTTAGTTCCGCCAGTTTTGTATAATAATATTCTGGTGGCGTTGAATAAAATTCTACACCAGAGTTAATCAATTCACTAGATTGTCTGGATAATTCTTCAATTTTATTTACTTCCTTAGATTGAATACTGACGCTTTGGGTCAAGTTAAATCCAGTAAAAGTTTGTTGTTTGGTTGTTCCGTTTTCGTTGTAGATTATTTCAAAATCTTTATTAAAATTTACTGCTGAAAATACCATTTCATTCGGTGCAATTCCTTTGCCGGATAAGTAACTTTTAATTTTCTCTCTGTCTGCATCTAAAGCAGCGTATGCCTCTTTTAGTGTGGCACTTTTTTTAGAAAAAGAACCGCTCCAAACAATCAAATCCGATACAAAATCCTTTTTTCCGGATCCAGTAACACTTATCGTGTCACTACTTTTATTTCGATTTTGGAAAGCATTTGAAAATAAATACGAGGAAATTACCACTGCGACAGCGATAATAATAACATTTAAACTGTTTTTAATCATGTCTTTAATTTTTTTGATCTGTCAAATATACGGCATTAACGGATTTTATAGGAATTTGGTATAGATTACTTATGTCATTTCATAGTTCAGTAGTTTTTTTGACTGTTTAATGTCTAAATGACTCAGTTTAGTACTACTGTAAAAACAGAAAAAGAGTTTTTGAGAATTGGTGTAAGACCTGAAATTATTGGTAATGGAGAGCTAAAAAAGTTTTGTTAATTAGCGAGCAATACTTGCAACATAGAAACAGGAAGCGACTGTTTTTAGATAGTAATACGGCTTTAAATCAAGGAGTCAGTGGCAAGTAAGTGTAAATATTGGGTCTTTATTGGCTAAATGATTATTAGCAATCAGTCATTTTTTATTACTTTTACAAAACAAAATACAAAACATGACTTTTAAAAATACGCTTGAATTTGCAAAACAACTAGATGCACAAGATCCTTTACATAAATACCAGGAAGAATTTATTTTTCCGCAGGTAAATGGTAAAAAGGTAATTTATTTCACTGGAAACTCTTTGGGATTACAACCCAAACGCACGAAAGCCTTTGTAGATGAAATTATGAATGATTGGGCAAATCTTGCAGTTGAAGGACATTTTTATAGCGAAAAACCATGGTGGGATTACCACGAACGATTTGCTATTCCGTTGAGTAAGGTTGTGGGTGCGCTTCCAAGCGAAGTTACGGTTATGAATACGTTAACGGTGAATCTCCATTTGTTGATGGTCTCTTTTTACCAACCTACAAAAACAAGATATAAAATTATTTGCGAAGAAAAAGCATTTCCTTCGGATCAATATATGTTTCAAAGTCAGGTTCATTTTCATGGATACAAACCAGAAGATGCAATTGTTGAAATTAAGCGTCGTGATGGTGAACACAACATCCGTTTAGAAGATGTTTTGGCCAAAATTGAAGAAGTAGGCAATGAGCTAGCGTTAGTTTTAATTGGCGGTGTCAATTATTACACGGGACAAGTATTTGATATGAAAACCATTACTGCCGCTGGTCATAAAGCGGGTGCCTATGTAGGTTGGGATTTAGCGCATGCTGCAGGAAATGTCAAGCTTGAATTACACGATTGGAATGCGGATTTTGCAGCTTGGTGTAGTTATAAATACATGAACTCTGGGCCAGGAAATGCATCAGGATGTTTTATTCACGAAAAACACCATAACAATCCACAATTGCCAAGGTTTGCGGGTTGGTGGGGACATAATAAAGAACGTCGTTTCAAGATGGAGCAAACTTTTGATCCTGTTCAAGGAGCTGATGGATGGCAAATTAGTAATCTTCCAATACTCTCTTTGGCACCATATTTAGCGTCTGTAGAAATGTTTGATGAAATTGGAATGAATGCTTTAATTCAAAAAAGAGATGCAATTACCTCCTATTTAGAATTCGTTCTGTATGAAATAGATAAAGAAGTGGATAGTAGTTTTGAGATTATAACGCCATCAAATCCATCAGAAAGAGCATCACAATTATCTGTATTACTTCATGGAGAAGGCCGCAGTTTATTTGATTATTTGATGAAGCATGGTGTTATCACAGATTGGCGGGAACCAAATGTTATCCGACTAGCCCCCGTTCCTTTATACAGCTCTTTTGAAGATATGTACGAATTTGGTCAAATTTTAAAAGCAGGAATTTTAAGTTAGAATTTTCTGTAATTTAGTTAGAAAAAGTTTTTATTTTTAACTAGATTTTACGGTTTAAGCCTTTTAGATTATTACAAATTAAAAAAACAAATTATGAAAGCACTATATTTTATACTACTATCTTTAGTGATGGTGTCTTGTCAAAACCAAGGCAAGATGGAAATTGAAAAAGCTAAATTAGCCACCATAGATTCTATGAAAGTTGCAATGGAGAAGCAACGAGTTATAGATTCTATGCAGGTAGAAATGGTTAAAATTGAAGAGACTAAATTAGAAACTCAAAAGGAAGTTTCAGCCGGTGATCAACAGGGAGCTAGTACGACGACAACTGCGAAGAAGAAAGGTTGGAGCAGTACGGCTAAAGGAGCTGTGATTGGAGCAGGAGTAGGAGCTGCGACAGGAGCAATTATTAGCAAGAAAAAAGTACAAGGAGCAATAATAGGCGGAGTAGCTGGAGCTGGTATAGGAGCCGGAACCGGGGCAATTATTGACGGAAACAAAAAACAATAAATATAGTATTGAGATGAAAAAGAGTGTTTAAGTTCCAGTAGAATTTAACTACTCTTTTTTTTGATTAATTTCGTTAATACGAATTTATATCCGTTATGATTTCGTTTGCTTTAACTTTGATTTTATATAATTCTTCAGGATTCATCTTTTTTAATAAATTCATCATCATTCCCATGCGTTGGTTTCCTTTGAAATACTCTTTTTTCTCATCCAGAAAATTCCAGTATAGCGTATTAAAGGGGCACGCTTTATCTCCAAATTTCTCTTTCACATTGTAGTGGCATTTGGTACAATTATTACTCATTTTATTAATGTAACTCCCGGAAGAAACATAGGGCTTTGTAGCAATAATTCCACCATCGGCATATTGTGACATGCCGCGGGTATTGGGCATTTCGACCCATTCAATCGCATCAATATATACCCCAAGATACCAAGCATCTACTTCATCAGGATGAATTTGTGTCAGTAATGTAAAATTCCCAATAATCATCAGTCGCTGTATGTGGTGGGCGTAAGCTTCATCTAAACTTTGATTTATCGCGTGGCTCAGGCAATTCATTTTGGTTTGACCTGTCCAGAAAAAATCAGGTAACTTATTGGTGTTTTCCAAGGCATTCATTTGGGCATAATTAGGCATTTCTTTCCAATAAATTCCTCGTATGTATTCGCGCCAACCTAGAATTTGTCTTACAAATCCTTCTACTTGTGAGATCGATATTTCAGTTTCATTAGCGTGGTAAAAAGTAATCACGGTATCGATTACTTCTTTTGGCGAAAGCATTTTACTATTCATAGCAAAAGACAAACGGGAATGGAAAAGAAATTTTTCATCAGTATGCATCGCATCCTCGTAATCCCCAAAATGTTTCAGCAGATGAGTACAGAAATAATTTAGTACCTCCAAAGATTGCTCACGTGAAGTGGGCCAACTAAAATTATTGACATCGATATTTCCAAAAGTTGTTATACCAGCATCTTTTATTTGTGCAACAACTTCAGCAACATTAGTGTGAAAATTTTTTTCAATAGGAACTGGGACTTCTCCTTTGTATTTTTTGCGATTATCGGCATCAAAATTCCATTGGTTTCCTAACGGTGTTGATCCATCCATTAATAAATGATGTTTTTTACGCATGCTGCGATAAAAATTCTCCATCAAAAACAACTTCTTGCCTTGAAAAAAATCAGAAAGTTCGCTTCGCGTGGTATAAAAATGTTCGGAGTCAAAAGCTTCTGATTCAATTTTCAGATTGGAACAAATCGTTTTTAGCTGCTGATCCAGTCTGTATTCGTCGGGTAATTGATATTCAAATTTTTCGATATTATATTTTTCGAGACTAGCAGCAATGAGTTTTTCTAAATCTTGTTGATTCTCTTTGTCGGTAATTTGAAAATAGATGGTTTGATGCCCCAGTGATTGAATTGTTGCATGAAAGTTGCGCATCGACATAAAAAATGCTACTACTTTTTGGATGTGATGTTTTACATAATCTGTCTCCTGACGCATTTCGGCAAGTAGGTAAATTGTGTTTTCATCCTTTTCCTGAAGCCAAGTGTGTTCTAAATTTAGTTGATCCCCAAGGATTAATCGAAGCTTTTTCATGTTTTATTTTTTGTAAAAGGAAGTAGTGGGAACTTCTTGTCGGGCATATTCAAAACGGTCAATCAGTTTAGGTAAACAATAGCCGTCAAGCCCATTTAGCGCAACAACATTGCCTTTGTCAATTTGTAACCATCCATCTTTATGTTCTAACTCTTCATCAAAAAACAAATTTTCTATCGATGCAATGATATGAATTGTCTCGTTTTCTTTGATATAATATTCATTCAAATATTTGCAGTACAATTGAACAGGACTACCCTTGACAAATGGGATGGCAATGTCATTTTTATACTCTTCTTGCAAGTTTGTCTTGTCAAATTCAGATATACCTATATCATAATTTGCGGAGGTATGATGAGCATCGGCAATCATGTCAGCAGTTATATGGTTTACGGTAAAATATCCGGTCTCTTTTATGTTTTTATAGGTGTCTCTGGTAACCGTTGTAGGTCTCATTATGAATCCAATCATAGCGGGATTACTTCCTAAATGTGTGACACTACTAAAAATAGCTACATTAGCGTTTCCGTCTATTGATTTTGTAGCAAGAAGATTAGCTGATTTATAGCCGGTACATGAATTGATTAAATTCAGTCTTTCAATTTTTTCCATTTGGGAAATATCATCTTTAGAAATGTGTTTCATCTTTTTTAATTTTAAACAAATATACTTTTTGTTTAATTAATTTCAGAATAAATCAAACAAAAATTTAACGCAGTCGTTCGTTTGTTTTAATTTGGAATAAATTCATTACTAGAATAAAACTAGAATTAACTTTCAAATCCCATATATTTGTTTCTAATTTATTTACTGATGAAAATACTAAATAAAGTTCTTTTAGGTATACTTTCGATTCTGGTTGTATTAGCAATAACTCTTGTTGTTTACGGATTTTATTTAAAACCAAAATATGAAGGAAAACTGGAACTTAAAAACATAGAAAAAGAAACTGCAGTTTATTTTGATGAATTTGGAGTGCCTCATATTTATGCTACAAACTCAAAGGACGCCATGGTTGCGCTGGGTTATGTACATGCGCAGGAACGATTGTGGCAAATGGAGTTGATGCGACGTATTGCTCCTGGCCGGTTATCGGAAATTTTTGGTTCAGTTGCCTTAAAGAATGATACGTTTTTTGCTGGATTGGGAATTGAGGAAGCTTCTGCAAAAGCGATTGCAGCCCTAGATAAAAATGGCCCTAGCTATCAATTGACTATGTCTTATTTAGACGGGATTAATCAATATATGGCAGAAGGAACCACGCCAATAGAATTTACTTTGGTTGGTGTTAAAAAAGAGAAATTCACTATAAAAGACGTCTATAACATCTTTGGATACATGTCTTTTAGTTTTGCAATGGCACATAAATCAGATCCATTGTTGACAGATATTAGGAACAAGTACGGAATGGAGTATCTCAAGGATTTTGGAATTGACGGTTCGTTCAACACCACAAAAATTAAAAATGCAAAACATAGGCCACAAGAATACGCTGCAATTGCAAAAGCAGTAGCTTCTCTTTTAGACCAATCTCCAATTCCGCCTTTTATAGGAAGTAACAGTTGGGTTCTTTCTCCAAAGAAAACTAAAAAAGGGAAAGTTATTTTTGCCAATGATCCACATATTGGGTTTTCGCAACCTGGAACTTGGTATGAAGCGCATGTAGTAACGCCAGATTTTGAATTGTACGGCTGCTATTTAGCCGGAACGCCGTTTCCATTATTAGGGCATAACCGAAAATATGCCTACGGATTGACCATGTTTGAAAATGACGATATTGATTTATACCAAGAGGTGAGTAATCCCGGAAATGCTTCCCTTTATAAAACACCAACTGGTTTTAGAGCGTTTGAAGTTCGCCAAAAAATAATAAAAGTAAAAGATTCTACCGATGTGGTTTTGAATGTAAAAGTCAGTCGTCACGGTCCAATCATGAATGACTTGCTTGTGGGTTTAGATGCTGATAAACCGGTGGCAATGTCATGGATTTATACGCAACAACCCATTCAAATTCTGGATGCCGTTTATAGGCTTTCACATGCCAAAAACAAGGAAGATTTTCAAAAAGGAGTGGCACTGATAGCCGCACCGGGATTGAATGTCATGTATGGTGATGCTAAAGGAAATATCGCTTGGTGGGCAACGGGAAAATTATACAAGCATAATGAGGGCGTAAATCCTAATTTTATTTTAGATGGTGCGAGCGGGAAAGACGATATCAAAGAATATTTGGATTTCTCCAAAAATCCTTCGGCTGTCAATCCAAAATGGAACTACGTGTATTCCGCCAATAATCAGCCCGAAGCTATAGACGGATTTTTGTATCCAGGGTATTACCTTCCCGAAGACAGAGCCAAACGAATCACACAGTTATTGAACAGAAGAATAAAATGGAATAAGGCAACTGTGGGCAGTATGATTTTTGATAATACATCAGCTGTTGCACCTGATGTTGTTGCAAGTTTACTTATGAATCTGGAGTACAGTTCGCTTTCGAAAAATGAAAAAGAAGCATTTGCTATCTTAAAAAAATGGAAAGGTTCTAATAATCTTGATGATGTGGCGCCCACAATCTACAATAAATGGATTTTTAATTATTTAAAAAATACTTTTGAAGATGAATTGGGAGCCGATAATTTTAAGCAGTTTTTAGGCACTCATATCATGAAGCAAATGATCGCTAAACATCTTAAAAAAGAAAACTCACTTTGGTGGGATAATATAAATACAAAAAATCATAAGGAGACAAGAGGTGAAATTATTTCTCAATCGTTCCAAGAATCAATTACAGCTTTAGAAAAACAATTAGGCAATTCAGTTCCAGAGTGGACTTGGAACAAAGTACACACCCTGGAACATGAGCATCCGTTGGGTAAAATTGCGGCATTAAGAACAATTTTTAACGTTGGGCCTTTTGAGGTTTCCGGCTCAACAGAAGTTATTAATAATTTGTTTTTTGATTATACGGCAACTGGTCAATATCAAGTAAAAGGAGGTCCTTCAACAAGAAGAATCATTGATTTCTCCGATATTGAAAATAGCTGGGCCATCCTGCCTACAGGACAATCCGGAAATCCATTCAGCGCACATTATAAAGATCAGGCTGAGCTGTATAATTCGGGAAAATTCAGAAGAATGAAACTGAACGAAAAAGAAATTATAAGGACTTCGACAAAGTTGCTATTTGTACCCCTTAAAAAATGATCTTTTTTAAAGTTACTAAAATATTAAATCAGTAATTTTGCTTAACTTTTTATAGAAAATTAATGCAAACTCCCAAAACAATAGCAATTGTAGGCTCTGGACTAGTTGGATCTTTATTGGCTATTTACCTTCGCAAAGCGGGTCACACCGTTCATATTTACGATAGAAGTCCGGATATCAGAAAGATACAGTTTTCAGGACGCTCTATTAATTTAGCAATGTCTAATCGAGGTTGGAAAGCCTTAGATGGTGTGGGAATAGGAAATGCAATTCGAGAGATTGCAATCCCCATGGGAAAACGAGCGATTCATTTAGTTGACAAACTTAATTTTCAGAATTACGGTCAGGAAGGCGAATCAATTGATTCAATTTCGAGAGGAATCTTAAATCGAAAAATGATTGATTTGGCCGAAGCCGCAGGAGCGGAGTTCTTCTTTGAACACAAAATCTGGGATGTAACACTTGAAGATGCTACCTTACATATAGGCGAAACGGAAAGAGGTGCATGGGAAGATAAAAAATACGATCTAGTTTTTGGTGCAGATGGTGCTTTTTCAAGAATTAGACACCGTATGCAACGCCAAAGTATGTTTGATTATTCGCAAGAATTTTTGCCCATTGGTTACAAAGAATTAAATATTCCTGCAAATCCGGATGCAAGTCATAAATTAGATAAAAATTCCTTTCATATTTGGCCACGAGGTGAATACATGTTGATTGCTTTGCCTAATTTAGACGGTAGTTTTACCTGTACTTTGTTTATGCCATTTGAAGGAGAAAATTCTTTTGACTCCTTAAAAGATAGAAAGACAGTAGAAGCTTTTTTTGAAAAGAATTTACCAGATACTATTGATGTTATTCCTAAACTAGCAGAGGATTTCTTCAAGAATCCAACCAGTACATTGGTAACCATGAAGTGTTTTCCATGGACTTATGAGGATAAGGTAGCCTTGATTGGTGATGCCAGTCATGCTATTGTTCCTTTTTACGGACAAGGAATGAATGCCGGTTTTGAAGATATTTCTGTTTTGTATGAAATGATTGAAAAGTATGGGGATGACTGGAAAACTATTTTCTCTGAATATCAAAAATCGCGTAAACCTGATGCTGATGCAATAGCGGAACTGTCGTATCGAAATTTTGTTGAAATGAGTTCCAAGACTGCCGATGAAAATTTCCTTTTGCAAAAGAAAATTGAAAAATCATTTTCAGATAAACACCCTGACAAATGGATTCCTCTTTATAGTAGAGTAACTTTTAGTGATCGACCTTATTCGGAAGCACTAGCTATAGGAGATTATCAAAATGCAATTATGGAAGAAATTTTAAAAATAGACAACATTAAAGAAATCTGGGATTCAGCAAAAGTTGAAAATAAGATTTTAAGTTTATTGAAATAAAAAAGGACTCTGATTAGAGTCCTTTTTAGTTTTATTTGTCTTTTGTTGCCGGTTTCAATAATACTCGTAAAGTACTGTCATTGTTGAAATAACTAAACATCCAATTGACAAAAATAGATAGTTTATTTTTGACGCTCAATATCAACATTAAGTGGATAAACATCCAAGTAAACCAAGCTAATCTTCCTTGAAAACTAAACTTTGGCAAATCAACTACTGCCTTCCGTTTTCCTACGGTGGCCATGGAACCCTTATTGTGGTATTCGTATTCAATTTTAGGTTTGTTCTTTAAGCTAAGTTTGAAGTTTGTAGCCAATACTTTTCCTTGCTCAATGGCTACACTAGCTACTTGTGGGTGACCATTTGGATATTTGGGGGTGGTCATGAAAGCAATATCACCTAACGCATATATGTTCTCGAGGTGTTCTATTTTATTGTATCTGTCAACAATATAGCGATTCCCTCTGGTTATGCTTTCTTTAGGAATTCCCTCTAGAGAATTTCCAGTTATTCCAGCGGCCCAAATCACATTTTTAGAGGCAATTGTATCTCCATTTTTCAGCGTAACAGTTGTGCCATTATACGCACTTACTATTGTGTTGGTTTTTACAACAACGCCTAATTCTTCTAAATATTTTTGTGACGTTTTTTGGGATTCTTCGCTCATTGGATTTAATACATTTGGAGATCCTTCGAGCAGATGAATAGTTAGTTTAGAAAAATCTTTATCTGGATAATCCTTTGGCAAAATATTTTTTTTCATTTCGGCCAAAGCACCAGCAAGTTCCACTCCGGTAGGTCCACCTCCAACGATTACAAAAGTCATAAGTGCTTGCAACTCTTCTGGCGAAGCGATCAAGGCATCTTCAAAAGTTTGTAGAATCTGGTTGCGAAGTTGGATCGCCTCCGGCACCGATTTCATGGGAAAAGCAAATTTTTCTATTTCAGCATTTCCAAAATAATTGGTCGTACATCCAAACGCAATGATCAAATGATCGTAATCAAAATCAGCAATTGATGTTTTCACTGTTTTGTGTGCAGAATCTATTTTTAGTACATCAGCAATTCGTATGCGAACATTTTTTGAGTGTTGAAACACTTTTCTTAATGGAAATGAAATGCTCGCAGGTTCTAGCCTTGCTGTTGCTACTTGGTACATCAAAGGTTGAAATTGATGGTAGTTATTTTTGTCAATTAGTAATACATCAAAATCGGTGTTTTCCAAATCCTGAGCCAAGCGTAATCCTGCAAATCCGGCACCAACTATTATAATTTTTTTTTGAACTTTCATACTTTTTTTATTGAAAGTTTAAAGGTACAAATTATAAAATGGTTAGTCTTCTCTATTAACTTTTTCTATAGAAAATGCAGGTTTGCAGATAGCTAAATACTCACAAGGTTCCTCAAAAGGGTTAGAATATTGAACGCGAGTGTTTTTTTCTATTTTTATGGACTGTCCTTCTGAAAGAAGTACAATTTCACCATCAATTATAAATTGCTTTTTGCCTTTAATGATGTAAGTGTACTCATCAAAAGTTGGTGTTTGAAACGGTTCGCTCCACTGTGGCGGGGCAATCATGTGTGCAATTGAAATTTCAGGATTGTTTGTAGCGGCTAATCCATGATGCTCTTCTATTAGTTTTCCGTCGGTGGTAGGAACGATAAAAGGAGAATTTTGAATAAAATATTTTTTCATTTTGTTGTTGTTTGAATTATTTATTTTTAAACATTTTTGTTAAAACTCCAAAAGCACCTCTTATGAAAGTGGCACTAGTTAGGACTTTCATAACTGATTTTCCTATCATGCTGGCTGTGTCCGTTTGTTTTTGATACTCTTTCTCAGTTGTTTTTTCTTGGGTTTGACGTGTAGCTTCTTGTTCTGCAACACTTATTTTTTGATTTAGCATCTCATAGGCACTTTCACGATCAATTAATTCACTGTACTTTTTTACCAATTTTGATGTAGAATTAATTTCCTGAATTTCACTTTCGGTAAGGATGTCCATTCGGCTCATTGGCGCACGCATCATTGTTGCAACAAGTGGCGTTGGGATTCCTTTCTCATTTAATGCGGTGACTAGCGCTTCGCCAATTCCAAGGCTGGTCAAAACTTCATCCGTTTTGTAATAATCGGAACTAGGATAATTGTCAGCCGTTTGTCTAATTGCTTTTCGATCATTGGCCGTAAAGGCTCTTAAAGCATGTTGGATTTTTAAACCTAATTGTGCCAAAATGCCACTTGGGACATCCATTGGATTCTGAGTGATAAAGTAAATTCCAACACCTTTAGAACGAATTAGTTTTACAATAGTTTCTATTTGTTCCAACAAGTTTTTGCTAGCTTCATTAAAAATTAAATGAGCCTCATCGATAAATATAACTAATTCCGGTTGCTCTAAATCTCCTTTTTCAGGCATTTGCTGATAGATTTCGGCGAGTAAGCTTAACATAAATGTTGAAAACAGTTTTGGTTTGTCTTGAATGTCGGTCAATCGCAAGATATTAATGTATCCTTGCCCATTTTCGTCTATCCGCATTAGATCACCAATGTCAAAAGACATTTCACCAAAAAAAAGATCCGCTCCTTGTTGTTCAAGTTCTATTATTTTTCTAAGAATAGTTCCTGTTGTTGCGGTCGAAATTTTACCGTAGTGTTTTTCGATTTCATCTTTTCCCTCTTCAGTTATATAATGTATTACTTTTTTAATGTCCTTTAAATCCAAAAGTGGGATTTTGTTGTCATCACAAAACTTGAAGATTACGGACACAACTCCGCCTTGTGTATCGTTTAGGTTCAGAATTCTAGAAAATAAAACAGGTCCAAATTCAGAAATTGTTGCCCGAAGCCGCACACCATTTTGTTCTGATAAAGTTAGTAACTCAACTGGAAAGCCCGCAGTTGCATAGGGAATGCTAATTTTGGCATGTCGTTCCGTTATAAACGGTTTTTCTTCCCCTTTTTTTGCAATTCCACTAAAATCCCCTTTTATATCCATCATTAGAACAGGAATCCCAAAGGTGGATAATTGTTCTGAAAGGACTTGGATCGTTTTGGTTTTTCCAGTTCCGGTAGCTCCAGCAATTAATCCGTGACGATTTAAAGTTTTTAATGGGATTTTTATGTGCGTATTTGCTACAGCTTTACCGTCTAATATTGCGCCTCCTATAGTAATACTCGCTCCTTTTGAAAGGTAACCATCAGTTACGTGTTTTGTGAACTCTTCTTTCCTAGTCATGATAAGTTTAAATTAAAATTATTAAACGAAGTTATTACTATTGTAAAACATAAAATTATGGTGTATAATGCAGTTTTCCTGCTTTTTTATTGTTAATAACAAAAAAAAATATTTTCAACTACTTTTAAATGGTTGTTGAAATATTATGTTAATTTTTCATAAAAATATAGATTTTTTTTTGTAAAACCAATGATTTGCTGGTAGATTTTGATTTATGTGTAATAAGTGAATTCGTAAATGACAGCTGGAAATAAAATTAATTACAATAAAATTAAAAAAAGTTTTTTTATTTGAACTAAAAATATAAATTTGCTCCACTACAAGTTTATTACAACTAAAATAAATTATTTAAAACTATTAAAATTAAAAAAAATGGCAAACGTTAAAAAAGAAAGCAGTTCAAACGGTGGAGGAATGGTTTCAGGTATCATTATTGTTGCATGCGTATTTGTTGGTATCTTGATCTGGAAATTCATTATGGGTTCTCCTACGAATTTTGAAGGAGGAAATCCTGAAACAGGACACCCATTGAATGCTTTAGGACAGGTGTATCATGGAGGAGCAATTGTTCCAGTATTATTGGGGATGTTATTGATGGTACTTGTTTTTTCTATTGAAAGATATTTTGTAATATCAAAAGCAGCTGGTAAAGGTAACTTAGATACTTTTATGACAAAAATTCAAGCAAGTATTAAATCAGGTGAAATTGAAGAAGCTATTACTTCTTGCGATAAGCAACAAGGTTCAGTAGCAAATGCAATTAAATCTGCGTTAGTAAAATATCAGGAGGTTAAGAAAGAAGGATTCAATAGCGAAGAAGCATCAGAGACTATTCACAAAGAAATAGAAGAAGCTACTTCACTTGAAATGCCAATGTTACAAAAGAACATGACTATTATTTCGTCTTTGGTTTCTTTGGGTACTCTTATTGGTTTATTAGGGACTGTATCAGGTATGATTAAAGCCTTTGGTGCGTTGGCTTCTGCTGGAACACCAGATCAGGCTGCACTTGCAAGTGGTATTTCTGAAGCGCTTATTAACACAGCAACAGGTATTGGAACTTCAGCTGTAGCGATTATCTCTTACAATTTCTTTACTTCAAAAATTGATGATTTAACCTATTCAATTGACGAAGCTGCCGTTTCTATCGTAAATTCTTACAGAAGATTCAGAGGTAGTTTGAAGCAATAATATTAGGTTGATTTTTATATCAAATAAAAAACAAAAAGAATGGCTAAAATAAAAATAAATAAAAATCCAGGGTCTACAGACATGACTGCGATGTGTGACGTTGCATTTCTTTTGCTTACCTTTTTTGTAATGACTTCTACAGCCAAAATTCCGGAAGCATTGCCTGTGGATACTCCTAGTTCAACAGTACAAACTAAATTGCCAGCAACGGATTTAGCTACGTTAACGGTTGGAAAAGGGAAGGTATTCTTCGATTTAAAAGGAAGAGAAGTTAGAATGAGAACGTTAGAATTGATGTCAGAGAAATACAACGTTAATTTTAGTGATGTTGACAAAAAGACTTTCTCTTTGATGGATGATTTTGGTGTGCCTATTCAAAGTTTGAAGCAAATCATTGAGATGAAAGCGTCAGATAGAAGTAAAGCAGGACAGCCAGGTATTCCTACAGATTCACTAGACAATCAGTTGAAAGAGTGGGTTTACAACGCTCGTAAGGCAAATATTGAAGTTAACGATAAAGAATTGCAAATCGCCATAAAAGGAGATGCAAAAGAAGAGTATCCAGCCATAAGAAAAGTGATGGATATTTTGCAAGAGCAAAAAATCAATAGCTTTAGTTTAGTTACTGGATTAAGAGGAGAAGATTTTTAATTAAAAAACATACACTATAATGGCTGAATTAAATACCGGCGACGGTGGAGGCGGAAAAGGTGGTAAAGTAAGAAGTAAAAAATCAAATGCAAAAGTAGATTTAACTGCTATGGTGGATTTGGCTTTCTTATTGATCACATTTTTCATGTTGACCACGACGTTGTCAAA
The DNA here is from genome assembly GCF_052119725.1 of Flavobacterium sp. W20_MBD1_R3. NCBI lineage: Bacteria > Pseudomonadati > Bacteroidota > Flavobacteriia > Flavobacteriales > Flavobacteriaceae > Flavobacterium > Flavobacterium sp. W20_MBD1_R3. The sequence continues at coordinate 9,940 of NZ_JBGQOR010000005.1, read as the reverse complement.
ACCACAATCGATGAGCTTGGGGTTGCCAGACAAGGATCCTAACAAAGATAATGTCGATATGAAAGTTGACGAAAATCGTACGATGACAGTTATGTTAGGTGATAATAATAAGTTAGTTTATTATGTTGGTTTGCTTGCTACACCAATAGCTGGACCGAAAGATCTTGCTTATGGAAAAGATGGTATACGTAAAGAATTATTGTCTAGACAAAAATCTGTTTTAGCATATTCTGCAGCAAAAGGGAAGCCTAAAAACGGATTAATTGTAATCATCAAACCAAGTAAAAAATCAAATTATAAAAATTTAATTGACATACTTGATGAAATGGCAATTGTTGGGGTAGGGGATTTTGGTAATTACGCTATCGTTCCTGAGTTTTCTGCTGAAGAACAAAAATTGTTAGAAGGAAAATAAGTCAATGCTTATTCCCCAATAACCTAATAATTAAGAAAAATGAAATTAGACATATTAAAAAACCGATGGCTTGAAATCGTATTCGAAGGACGTAATAAAACTTACGGAGCTTATGAATTAAGAAAGTCAAATAGAAAGACTACTATAAAAGCGCTTATTCTTGGAGCACTATTTTTTAGTTTAGCTGTTGCGGCTCCGCTTATCATAAATTTAATTCCTTCAGGCGAAGAGGAAGAAATAGACAGAGATATAAAAATCACTGCTATAAAATTGCCGCCTAAAAAAGAAGAGCCAATTAAAAACCTTCCACCACCACCGCCACCGCCACCAAAGGTAGACCAAGTTAAGTTTGTCAAACCTGTTGTGGCTAAAGCAGCGGAGGTTACAGAGGAACCACCAAAAATTGTTGAAATTAAAGACAAAAAATTAGGTGCAGTTACTATCAAAGGAGATCCAGATGCAGTACTGACTGTTGAACCAGTAGGAACTGGTACTGCCGCAGTAGTTGAAGAGGTTGATAATCAGATTTACAACACCGCTGGAATTGAAGTTAAACCAGATTTTCCAGGTGGAATTAACAAATTTTACAAATACGTAGGGGATAATTATCAAACACCAGAAGAAGACGGATTGAATGGTAAAGTTTACGTAACCTTTGTTGTTGAAAAGGATGGTAGTCTAACTGATATCAAAGTGATAAGAGACATTGGTTATGGCACAGGTAAAGAGGCCATTCGTGTATTGAAAAAGTCACCGCGATGGAGTCCTGGAGAACAAAACGGTAAAAAAGTCAGAGTACTTTATTCTTTACCAATTACAATCCAAACAGCAAATTAATGTTAAAGAGCATACTAATTAGCATACAGAAAAAATCGCTCAAAGAGCGATTTTTTCTCGTTTTAGGAATTTTGTTTTTTTTAGTTTATCTTATTTTAGGTTTATTTATTATCTTTATGAAAGAATTTCCAATCAGGATGGACATCCAATACAGAATTGGATTTGGTGTAATCCTTATTGTATATTCGTTTTTTAGATTCATTAGACTTATTAATAGTAACAACTAGATTATGAAAAAATTAAGTATATTTCCGTATGTTGTTTTTCTTTCCTTATTTGCAGTAGTTTTTGCTTGCAAAGATGCCGATGGGTCCAAGAGCAAGAAAGACACTATTTTGAAAGGCGCAACAGTTATTCTTGTTGATGAGACATTGGAGCCTGTGATTGAGGATCAGATTGCAGTTTTTGAAAGTGTTTACCCAGCCAAAATAACTATGAAAGCCAAATCTGAAAAAGAGGTCATTCGTTCGCTGATAAATGATACGTTGAGTATAGCGATCTTGTCCAGAAAATTAACCGTTTTGGAAAATAAGATTTTTGAGGAGAAAAAAATTATCCCAAAAGTTACGCCTTTCGCTACGGACGGGATTGCATTAATATCAAATGGAAAAAGTAGGGATACATTAATAGCTTTAACGGATGTACTTGACTTGATGAAAGGCAAATCACAGACTACGATAAAGGGGTTGGTTTTTGACAATCCCAATTCTAGTACAGTGCGTTTCATGAATGAGCTTGCAGGCATTTTGCAACTTCCTGAAAAGGGCGTATTTTCTTTTAAAACAAATGAAGAAGTTATCAAATACGTCGCAGAAAATGAAGGTATGATTGGTGTGGTTGGTGTAAATTGGCTATATCAACCATCTGGAAATATGAAGGAGATTGTAAAAAAAGTTAACGTTCTAAGTGTGAAAAGTGAGGCAGGAAAGGAATTTTATGCACCAACACAAAATAATATAGCAGAAGGAAAGTATCCTTTGGCACGTGATTTGTTTATAATTAATTGTCAAGGATCTTCTGGATTAGGAATGGGGTTTGCTTCTTTTATAGCAGGCGAAAGAGGGCAGCGGATAATTCTTAAATCTGGATTACTACCTGTTAGAACACCAAGTAGATTGATTCAGATAAGAACAAAAACAAAAAATAATAAAAATTAAATTAACTATAATGAAAATGAATAAATTAAAAACTTTTAGTGTTGTATTAGTAGCTTCGGCTTTTAGTGCTCAAGCTCAAGATTTAGATCAAGCAAAAAAGGCGATCGATGCAGAACAGTTTGAAAGTGCCAAATCAATTTTAAAATCAATCATAAAAAATAAGCCTTCTGAAGGAGCTGCTTATTTTACTTTGGGAAATGTATATTTAACGCAAAATGTTGATGATTCAGCAAAGGTTTATTTTCAAAATGGACTTTCAGCTTCTGATGATGCTAATTTGAATTATATTGGTTTAGGTCAACTTGATTTAGATAAGAAAGATGTTGCTGCCGCTGAAGCAAAATTCGTCTTAGCGACTAATGACATGAGAAGAAAAGATTTTGAGGAGTATGTGTATCAAGCAAGAGCTTATATGAATGCTGATAATCCTGACTACAAAAAAGCAATTGCTGTTTTGACTCGTGCGGCGATTAAAAATGGGGATGATGCTCAATTGCAACTTTCCTTGGGGGATGCTTACTACGGTGATGGGAAGCAAAATGAAGCTTATGTTGCGTATAGAAGTGCTTTTCAAGCCGATAATTCGTTACTAAGAGCAAAAATGCAGTTAGGTGTTTTATTAAAAGGAGCAAAATCCTATGATGAGGCCTTAAAAGCGTATGATGAAGTTATTGCTTTAAATCCGAATTATGGTCCGGTATATAGAGAATTAGCCGAGACGTATTATAAAATTGCTCGTAACAAACCTTCTCAAGCTCCAGAAAATTATAAAAAAGCAATGGGATATTATGACAAATATATGTCATTAACAGATTATTCTATTAATTCTAGAATGCGTCGTGCCGATTTTCTTATTTTAATAGAAGATTATGCAGCTCTTGAAGCAGAAGCTAACAAAATGACAGAATTGGATAAAGTCAATCCAAGAATATATCGTTATCTAGGATATGCGGCTTATGAAAACGGTAATGTTGACTTAGCTTTGAAATCATTAGAAGGTTTTATCAATACACCAACAAATAAAGTAATTGCAAAAGATCATTTGTATTTGGCTTTGACTAAAATCAAAAAAGGAACAAGCGCTGATGGATTAGCGATTGACTCTTTAGCTTTTGTATCAGGAATGAAGAGCTTAAAAACTGCAATTGAAATGGAACCTTTAGCTGTTCAAGATTTGAGTGATGTAGCTAAGAAGCTTTTTTCTCAAAAATTGTACAAAGAAGCTGCAGCGATATTTGAATTTGGAGCAAAATCACCAGAATCAACAAATTTCCTTGATGACAATGTTTATTATGGTTTAGCTAATTATTACGCTAATATTAACAAAGCTGAAGGTGAAAAAGTTGATGCCATTGCTTTGCAAAATGCAGATGCAGCTTTTGATAAAATTTTAGTTGCTTCTCCTTCTTACTTAGAAGCGTATTTGTACAAGGCAAGAAACAATAGGTTACGTGAAAGAGATGACTTAATGGTTAAGAATTATGAAGATTATGTTTCTAAAACAATGGAATTAGGAGCTGAAGAAATGGCAAAACCTGCAGTAAAAGCAAAAATTATTGAATGTTACAATAATATAGCGGCTAGCTATGCTAATACTGACAAACTTAAAGCTATTGAATTTTTCAAGAAAACGCTTACTTTGGATCCTGCTAACAATTATGCAACGGAATCAATAAAGATTTTAAAATAATATAGTTTTGTTTTATATCAAAAACCGATGGTCTCTTGGCCATCGGTTTTTTTGTTATATACGTTTAGATTTTTATTTAGAAACAAGGGTCTAATATATGTCGCTATTCAGTGAAATGGGATTTCTACTAGTTAATCGCGTTGAAAGTTTATCATTTTAGTCTGCGTTTTCAAATCTAGTCCTTTTCTAATTAGCTATCTTTGCACTTTAAAATTAAATAATGTTATCAAAAGAAATACAACTAGAAGTTAATAAAGGCGCTATGTTGCCATTGATGGAGGAGTTCTACACGATTCAAGGAGAAGGTTTTCATACAGGCACAGCAGCCTATTTCATTAGAATAGGCGGTTGTGATGTAGGTTGTCACTGGTGTGATGTCAAAGAAAGTTGGAATGCGGAATTACATCCTCCTACAAGTATTGACCAAATTGTTTCTAATGCAAGCAAATTTTCAGAAACTGTTGTTGTTACCGGAGGTGAACCTTTGATGTGGGATATGTCCTTGCTAACGCAAAAGTTAAAAGAAAATAATAGAAAAGTGCATATTGAAACTTCAGGCGCGTATCCACTTACCGGGGATTGGGATTGGATTTGTTTGTCCCCAAAAAAAAATAAATTACCAACACAAACGGTTTACGATAATGCTCAAGAGTTAAAAGTAATTATTTACAATAAACATGACTTTGTTTTTGCCGAAGAGCAGGCTGAAAAAGTAAATGGTAAAGCAATTTTATTTCTTCAGCCTGAATGGAGTAAAAATGAAGAAATGACACCACTTATTGTAGAGTATGTAATGAATAATCCTAAATGGCGAATTTCTTTGCAGACCCATAAATATTTGAATATTCCATAGAAAAATGCCAAATACTGTTTGTATTTGGCATTTTAAATATTTCAAAAAGAGAGTGTAAGCGTCCCACTACCAACCATTTTTCTTTTTTAATTCCGTAATATGTTCTATATGATGGCTTCCATGCCAAGCATAAGTTCCTTTTATTTCCTTAATTACAAATTGCTTGTTATCTTCAGGATGAATAAAAGTTTTATCTAAATCTGATTTAGATAAACTATTCATTAAATATGCCAAGCGAAATTGTAAACCTTCCAAAAAAGGAATACTAAATTTTTGGTCGACAAATTTTCAGAAAAAATAACGTAATTTTTAATGTTGAGTTTTCCAAATTATCGTGTTCCTTTTAAATCGAAAGCTTCGCTAAATAATCATAATGTTCCCCTTCAAGAATTAATTCGCTTTGTAATCCATTGGCGAAAGCCGCATTTTGTAAAGTGTTATAATCCATGTATAGCCAAGGAAATTCGTCTTCTTTTTCATTTTTATAACGTATCGTAAAAGTCAATTCGCCGTAATATCCTTTACCTGGAATCCATTTTCCACCATCTTCATCATTATCAAACATATAAATAATATCCGAAGAATCAATTAAAATTTGTCCGTTCGGATTAAGTAAAGTTCGTAGTTTTTGTAAAAATTTAGTCGTTTCGTTCAGAGTTCCAAAAATACCGGTTCCGTTCATCAATAATAAAATGGTGTCAAATTTATTTTCAGGATTATTAGAGTCCATGTCAAGAATATTTTGAACTTGAACATTTATTAATCCGCGAAGTTTGCAGGCCTCCACTGCATTCTGAGAAATGTCAATCGAGTAAACATTCAGATTTCTTTCGTTTTGTAAACACAAACTATGACTTCCAGCGCCACAACCTACATCGAGAACTTTTCCTTTAGCAAGTTGTAAAGCTTTCTGTTCTAGTTTTGGCATTTCGCCGTAGGAACGAAATAAATACTCAACACTCATTTCGTCCTCGTCAGAAATTGAGGTTTCTGTAATTAAATCTTCCGGAGAATTATTCGTTTGAAAATCAAGTATGGCTTTGCCAAAAAGGTCTTTCATCTTTTTTGTTTAAAGTTTAAGGTTTCAGGATTCAAGTTTGTTACTTTTGTGATTCCAACTTTAAATTTTAAACTTGAAACATATTTTAAACAATCTTCCTAAAGAAGCCAAAGATAAGCATATCGAAAATAAAAAGTATTTTGATAAGCTGAAAAAGAAGACGCCAAAGAATTTAGATTATGTGATGCAGGATTTGCATGATGCCGAATTCAAGAAAACGGATTGTTTAACGTGTGCCAATTGTTGTAAAACCACTGGTCCATTATTCACGGATGCGGATATTGAGCGTGTTTCAAAGTATTTACGACAAAAGCCTCAACAGTTTATCGAGCAATATCTTCGTATTGACGAAGACAAAGATTACGTATTGCAAAGCGTCCCGTGTACTTTTCTTGATAATGAAAATGTATGTATGATTTATGATGTTCGTCCAAAAGCGTGTAGAGAATTCCCTCATACGGATAGAAAAAAGTTCCAACAAATCTCAGACCTAACTTTAAAGAACGTGGCTATTTGTCCCGCAGCATTTAACATTGTTGAAGAAATGAAGAAAAAATTGCCTCTTTAAAATTTTCCATCCACTTCCCTCTATTTCGGAGAGGGCTGGGGTGAGGACTAATATATCAAATAGTTCGATCTCATTTCATTAAACTCAACCAAGCCTTTCTTCCAACTTTCTCTTATTTCTGTTTCCGAAGTTCCATTTTCTATTTGCTGTTGTAAAATTTTTGTTCCTGCGAGCTTTGTAAAAAAAGGATTGAAGAATTTGGATTGGTCAGCAGTAGTTTCATAGGCTTTAATTAACCATTTTAATTCCAGTCGATTTACCTTTGTAACTGCAGATAAATCTTCTCCGTAACATGCTGTCCCATTGTAAACGGGATTTTGTGCGCCAAAATTTGGTTTTGGAATAAAACTAAAATTACTTTTCGGTAAATAAGGAGAGCCATAAATTTGAAATTGCTTTTCAGTTCCTCTTCCCACGCTTACATTTGTACCTTCAAAAAGGCATAAGCTGGCATATAGATTCACAGCTTGATCATTTGGCAGATTCGGTGATGGTTTTACAGGTATGCTATATTCCATTTTTCGATTGTAATAAATACATGGAATTACTGTCAATTTGCATTGTATACCATTTTTCAGCCAATGCTCTCCATTGATCATTTTTGCATATTCACCAATTGTCATTCCATGTAGCAAAGGAATTGGGTGCATGCCCACAAAACTGGTAAATTCTGGCTCAAGAATTGGACCGTCAACAATACTTCCATTCGGATTTGGTCGGTCAAGGAGTAAAAGCGGAATGTTATTTTCGGCACAGGCTTCCATTATATAATGTAACGAAGAAATGTACGTATAAAATCGAGCGCCTACATCCTGTAAATCAAAAACCATGATGTCGATTCCTGCGAGTTGTTGTGGTTTTGGTTTTTTATTGTCACCATAAAGGGAAATAATTGGCAGTCCTGTTTTAGAATCTTTTCCATCAACCACATGTTCCCCCGCATCAGCAGTTCCTCGAAAACCGTGTTCCGGGGCAAATATTTTCTGGATGGCAATGTTTTTTTCTAATAGAAAATCGACTACATGCGTTTGAGACTTTTTATAATCAAATATATTTTTTCCATATTCAATATTTATAACTACTCCTGATTGATTGGTTACGATACCAATTTTTTTGTCTTTTAATACTGATAAATAGGCTTCTGAATTATCTGCACCCGTTTTGCTACTCAATGTAAAGTTTGATTCGTATTTTAATAACTCCTGATTGGAATACACTGCAGTTGCAATGGTGTCGCGGGACCAATCCCAATTCGATTCTTTTTTCTTGCTCAAAGAAGTGGAACAAGCCGTTGATAAAACGATCAAAACCAATAATAAAAACGTATTTTTGACACTAGCAAAAGCAAAAAAGCGAAGTAGAACAAAATTAGATACCATATAAATTGAATTTAGAATATTTTATAGCCAAACGTCTCATTACTGCTAAAGATTATAAAAGTAGCATTTCTGCTCCAATTATAAAAATTGCTATTTCAGCAATTGCTATTGGTATGATTATGATGATTATTTCAGTAGCGACTGGAATTGGACTGCAACAAAAAATCCGAGAGAAAGTTGCTGCTTTCAACGGACATATCATTATCTCGAATTATGATAATAATCAATCCGAAGTTACTTTAGTTCCAATTTCTAAAAAGCAGGATTTTTATCCAAAGTTTACCTCAGTTTCGGGAGTGGATCATATTCAAGCCATTGCCAGTAAAGCAGGAATTATTAGAACTGAAACTGCTTTTGAAGGAATTATTTTTAAAGGAGTGGGGACTGATTATAAGTGGGACAATATAAAGGAGTACCTAGTTTCAGGGAAACTACCTGATTTTTCAAAAAATGTTAGTCAAGAAGTAGTAATATCTCAATTCCTGGCCAATCGATTAAATTTGAAGGTAGGAGATTTATTCAATACGTTCTTCATCAAAGAAAGTCAAAATAAGTTGCCTAACATTCGAAGATTTAAAATTACCGGAATTTTCAATTCTGGTTTTCAAGAATTTGATGCGACCTACATAATTGGAGATATACGTCATATGCAGCGGATCAATAAATGGACCTCGGATCAAGTAGGAGCTTTTGAGGTTTTTGTCAGTGATTTTAATGCTATAGAATCAACTGGAGAGCAGGTGTACGCACAAACAGCATCAACATTAGATAGTAAAACCATCATCGAGAAATATAGTTACATATTTGAGTGGCTACAACTGTTTGATTTCAATATCGTCATTATATTAGTTGTCATGATACTTGTGGCTACAATCAATATGGTAGTCGCTTTATTAGTGCTGATTCTCGAGCGAACTCAAATGATTGGAATTTTAAAAGCAATAGGAGCCAATAATTGGTTGGTTAGAAAAATATTTCTCTATAATGCGTTTTATCTCATAGTGCGTGGACTCTTCTGGGGAAATCTAATAGGAATTACATTATTATTAATCCAGCAACAATTTGGCGTAATCCAACTTCCACCTGAAAACTATTACGTGAACCAAGCACCTGTTTATTTAAATTGGGGATATATACTTTTATTAAATCTACTTACTGTGACCGTTTGTTTTCTTGTATTATTAATTCCATCCTACATAATAACTAAAATTTCACCGGTCAAAGCCATTCGTTTCGATTAGATTTTCATTAGTGCGTTCCCGTTTATAAAAAAGAGAGGCGATTATCAGAAAAGGTAATGGCCTCTCTTTTTTATAAACGGTCGGGCTATACGCTACAAGTCCTCGAAAAGTTGCGTTTCACTTCACTTTCCTGCGGGCTTTTCGCTGCTATCCCTAACGCGAACCACGGTACCCAGAGCATATTGTTGTTTCTACGAACGGTATATTACTTATATCAAGTAGGAATTAGAAAAGCATTGGCTTACTATATATACGACAAGGGATGAAATGTTTTATCTGGTTTGACTTTTTTGTTTTTATGATAGAAGGCGATAACTTTTTACGATGGTAAATGCAATTGGATGACAAAAAAAGCAACAAAGATTGAATTTCGAAAGCTTTAATAAATAAAGAAGGGTAGCTGACATGGTCCAATCATACTGAAATAGGGGATTTTGACTTAAAATTGTATTGATCGGCATGTAGATTGCTGTTTATTGTAAAAAACTTAGCGCTTCAAGAATCATGTTTCCAGCGACTTAAAGAGAAAGTCATGAAAAGGTTAAATAAAAGTAAAAAAAAAGCTTGTAAAAGCGAATAAACGCAGTAGTTTTGCACCCGCAATAGGGCATACGTTCATTAAAATGCTGGCAAGTCATAGAAATCGAAAAGGGAATTTATTTTCTAAAAAAAGATTAAAAAAAGCTTGTGAGATTATAAAACGGATGTTATCTTTGCACCCCGCAAAACGCGCAAAGTTC
>NZ_JBGQOR010000004.1:0-288680 GCF_052119725.1 Flavobacterium sp. W20_MBD1_R3 | reverse complement strand
ACTTTTCTTGCTTTACTATTCGAAATAAACAGTATATTTGAAAGAAATAAACGATAGTTTTTTCACAGACTGACGTTAGGCGAAATATTACAACTTATGAGTAAAAAAACAACATATACTACATATAAAGAAATTGAAACAGAAATTGATGTAGATATTATTTTACTCAATTCACATATTTATACTACCAAGGATTTAAGTGAAATTGACAAGCAGCATAAAACTGAATCCGAAAAATTATATTTGTGTATAACCATAGAAATTGAACTTGACGATTTTGAATCGGTTTTAGACGCAGCAGCATACGCAAGACCAAGACTATTAATAATTCTTGGCATATTATCTTTTTTAACACAGGAATTATTTACCCCATTTGATTTTATTGGCAGTTATACAGTTGTAGGAATTTTAAAAAATATAAAAACAGAAAAGTTTTTATGTAACAAAATTGATTTATTAACCAGTATTGAAATGATTATTCAATTGGTTAATTCAAAAAAAGAAAATGATAAAAGACTTCTTTATTCATTGATAGACAGATATCGTAAAGCTTTTTATCTCGAACAAGAAAGTGAAGAAAATATGATTCATGATGACGAAATTCTACTTTCGTATTTTCATATACTTGAATTATTGTCAAACAAATATTATTCGAATCAAAAACAAAAAGCTACAAATTCAATAAATGATTTTACAGAATCAATTTTGAAAGAAATATATTTACTAGATGGCAGTCAACTTGAATCAGAACTTAATGCAAAGAAAAAATTAATAGAAAATCTATTGATTTCAAACATTCCAGTTGGAAGTAAAATAATGTATATGTTTGAAGAGCAAGGTATTTTAACCTTACGCTTAAAATATTTTATTTCCGAACTAATAAAGGATAGGAATTCTGTTGCACATGGAAGACAAGTATATCAAGAAAGAGTAATTTTTCCTATTCCTCCTTTTTTTCCTCTTATTAGAAATCGTGAATATTCATTTGAAATGTTAAGAATTCTAACAGGTAGAGCAATTTCACTTTTCTTAAACATGAACCACTTAAAAAATGAGTGGGAAGAAATAGATGAGTCACTAATGCCAACAATAGATGAATTAAACATTTTCATAAAGGAAAAAAAATATGAAAGTTTATCGATTGATGAGTTTTTTGCTGGAATTGAAAATGATATAGTCCCTTTTTCAATATCTTATTATCTAATTAATAATAAACTAATTATAGAAAAAGCTATACAATCTTTAAGTAACGTAATTGAAAATTACAGAGAGGTTGAAGAAGAAATAACGCAAATTATACTAGCTGTTATATTAATTGCAGACAAAACTGAAGGTAAACTAAGAGAAAAGTGTATAGAAATAATAAAAATAGCATCTGCAAATAGATGGTTGCCAGATTTTAAAATTAGAGATGTTTTGTATTATCTAGAATATTTAGGTCACCAACCCAAAATATTAAGAGAAATGATTTCAAATAAAGAAATAAAATAAATACGAACGCCTAACACTTGCTCACAAAAGATTTGGGCAATAGGCTTAATGGGAAAATGGTTTTGCGTTTGGGATGTTTAGGCAAATCCGAATATAAGGCTTAATTTAACCCCAAACCTCTTGTAGCAAGGGAACGTCAGGCGTCAGTTTGCCCGACAGACGTCCAATAATAATGTTGATTTTAAACAAAAAATAAATGAATATTTTCAGTAAACTATTTAACAGCAACGAAAATCCAAATTTAAATGTTTTGTTCGAGAATGAAAATTTCAAAAGGTTTATTTCAAAAGCAGAAGATATCTCAATTGGCTATAGCGAAATAAATATATTCAAATTAGAAAATATTGAAAAAGAACAAATTGGATATAGCGTAACAGAAAACGGAAAATCATTAGTCGGAAATAAGAATGGAGATTGGAAAAAAAATTGGATTGTAATTGCAACTGATAATATGGATGATCCAATATTTGTCGATATTGAAAATCCAAATTTGCCAGTTTATATTTCTGAACACGATAACGGGGAATGGGAAGAAAATTACATAGCAATTTCTATTGAAATATTTTCATCAATCTTAAACGATTTAAGGAATTTATCAATTAACAGACAAAATCCAGTTGAAATAGAGAAAAATCCAATTTCAGAAGCTGAATTAGAGTTGTTTTTAACTAAAACTAAAAATGATAATAATTGGATGGATATTGAATATTGGAAAATATTCTTAGAAAATGATTAATAAAAACCGAACGGCTAACAGCTACTACAACGGATTTGGGCAATAGGCTAAATGGAAAAATGGTTGAAACAGTAAATTAGTTTGAACGGCTTTATTTTCGGTGTGTAGGTTTTTTAAAATCATTGGAAATATTTATTAAATGTATTGAATGAATGTTGAATTTCTGTAAGTTGAATTGCCGATTTCTCTTTAGAAAACGCATCAACTAATGCTATGTAAGGTACTAACCATTTATGAAGTTCATCGTGAGCTTATCCTTTATGGTGCAATTGGAAGTGAGCAAATCTAAATTCACCTTTAATTTACCAGCCAATTACGAATAATTTTTATCCTTTGTTTTATCAAAATTAACCCCGTCTTTTTCCATGTTACGAATGTGAAGCATCATATTATCATCGACTTTTCACTTTTTTCCTTCGTTTAATTGAATGGCTTCGCTTACTGAATGTTAGCGTTTTCCGTTTTGATTTTAGTAGTTTATTTGTTTTTTCCCATTCCTTGTCCGTTTTTATGATTTTGTTGCAAATGGTCTTCAAACCATTCCGGTGTTTCAATTTCATTGTCATAAATATAGGCTGCAATTTTTGTTAAATCCTCCTTTGTAAATGCTTGTTTTGGCATAACTTTAAACTTATCAACAGCTCCAATCATCAATGCATTTTCAGTTTTTGGGTCGCTTGCATAAGATACAACTGCTTTTACAAAATCATCTTCAGAATCATACTCTTTCATGTATCTTCGTTTTACAGCTGCCATTGGCGGAGCAATAATTTCGTCATGAGATTTTGTTGTAACACTATGGCAAGCGTAACAATTTTGCTGAAATAGTTTTAAACCCTCTGTATTAGTTGTCGAGTTGATTTCATTTTTTGGAAGGGACGTTATTTTGTTATTACAACTTGAAAGAACAACAAAAAGAATTGCAATTATTATGAGATTTGTTTTCATATTATTTAATTAATTATTGCTACAGCCACCATTTGATTCGCTCAAAATAGTATTGTAATATTCACTAGAAATAAATTGAGGAATGTATGTTACTCCATTTGAAGAAAGTTGACTCGTGAAGGAGCGAATATGATTTTTAGAACCACAAGTTAAATTGTCATATACGCTTAATAAATCTGATTTAGTTGTGTTACTAATAAAATCATCTATATCATTAATGTCTAAATCTTCAATTATCGCTCCTACTTTTAATGCTTCCACAAGTGAAATATTAGATTGAGCTGTCAAATTGATGTAAAGTGCTTGTATATCTGTATTATTGAAAACTCCAATTTCCGTCGAAGCAGAGTCTGGAATTCCATATTTATTCATGAGATTTAAAACACTATTCATGTGTTTTTGTTCACTTTGAGAAATACTGTTAAAACTGCTCACTTGATATTTGCTGTATGAAAACAAATACACATCTCTAGCTAATTTTTCTTCTTCTCTTAGAAATTTCAAATCATCAATTTCCTCTTGCGTTATCGGAATTGAACTTTGATTGTCATCATCGCTTGAACAGCTACTTAATATCATTAATATTAAAACAGTAGCAAAAAGATTTTTTTTCATAATACAAATATTTAATTATTTAGCACTACTCAAATTTAGTTTTTGTTAAAATAGCGGACAGTAACAAAAGTCACTTAATCTATTCAATTCAAATAACTTAAGCAAATCCTAAGCAACTATTTGATCCACATTTCAGCAGGCATTCCTATTTTTAAAATACCATCATTTTTTACTTTCACTTTCACGGCATAAACTAGGTTTACTCGTTCTTCCTTAGTTTGGATAATTTTTGGTGTAAATTCTGCGGAAGATGCAATCCATGAAATAGCTCCTTGATATGATTTCATATCTTTTGGTGAATCAATTTTTACAGTTACATTTTGTCCTAATTTTATTTGTGACAATTGCATTTCACTTACATAAACCCGCAGTATCATATCGGAAATATCAGCGATTTTGTATAATGGTTTGCCAAAGGCGGTTATTTCTCCTGGCTCTGAATATTTAGTCAATACCGTTCCATTGATCGGATTAATAATTTTGCTTTTAGCGATTTGGTCATTGATTTTAGCAATTTGAACATCTATCGCTTTTAAATCATTTAGAATAGGCGCATTTAGCGTTCCAACACTTTTTATTTGCTCTTCGATAACTTTTACCTTTCCATCAATTTCATCTACTTGACGTTTGGTTGCAGCATTTTCTGCATACATATTACGGATTCTGTTTTGCTCTAAATTGGTGGTTTTTAGTTGCTCTAGCAAAACCCTTTTTTGCGATACTACATTGGCAGATTTAGATGAAACGGTGCTTTTAGAAGCAATTAATTGTTGTTTAGCAAAATGTAATTGCAAAGTATCAACCAACCCAACTTGTGATTGCGATTGCAAAACGTCTCCTTCTTCAAATTTCAGAAACTCAATTTTCCCGTTTGCTTCAGCAGAAACAGTTATTTCTGTTGCCTCAAAATTCCCGTATCCATCTGCCTTATCGCTGTTTTTATTACAGGAAACCAGACTCATAAGAACCAAGAGTGTGATGATTTTTTTCATGTTTATGTATTATTTTGTGTTTTTAAATTCAAATTTTTCAACGGATTGCAAAGAGCAGTAGTCCTTTATAACTTAAAATTATTTTTACAACCCTTTAGTAATTTGATAATTTGATTTGGCAGCAGCCAATTGAACTTCATGCACATTCAGAATATTCTTTGCTTCAAACAAATTAGTTAATTCTGTAAGATATTCAGACGCCGTTATAACTCCATTTTTCATTTGAGCATCTGACGATTTAATGATTTTTTCACGAATTTTAATTATTTCGCCATCCGAAAGTAAGAGTTGTTCCATTTTTTTAATTTCATAATCGAGCTCTTCCAATTGCATTTTGTTATTCAGTTCAAAGGTCTCTTTTTCTGATGTTACTAATTCTTTTGAAACATCCAGTGCCTTTAGGTCTGTTTTGGTTTTGCCCCAATCAAACACATTCCAATTGGCTTTTAAACCCACCACATAGAAAGTCTGGAAAGAATTATCTAACATATTTAGTCCGGAATTTCCGTAACCAGCTTGACCAAAAGCATTTATTTTTGGGAGATTAGATTTAGAAATTACATTTTTAGAAAACTCTAATTGTTGATTTTGCAAATCATATAAAGCTATCTCTGGTCGCATTCCTGATGCATTTATAGAATTAAAATCCGGTAAAACTACAATTGTCTCAAAATCAATTTTTGTAAAAGTTAATTCAGAAAGGTTGTTCAGTAATTTGATTTTTTCAAATTTAATTTCCGTCAGTTGCTGATTAATTTTAATAATTTCTGCCTCTAAAACTTGTTCAGATGCAGGCAATACAGCACCAAATTTTACCGCTGCTTTTACTTCCTTAACTTTCAATTCAAGTAATTCATTTTTTGACAATAATAAAGCGCTCTTTTGCTGAAGTACTAAAAGCGAGAAATAATACTGATTGATTCTACTTTTTAACTGATACAAACTAACGGTAACTTGTTGTTGTTGCGTTTTAGTTTGCGCACCTTTTAATGTAGTATTTGCAGCTATTGTACCTCCATTATAAATTAATTGATTTACATCTAAAGTTGCTCTATATTGGTCTTTATTTAAAGGCGAAACTCCGGGAAATGCTGCAGGAAATCCTATTACATCAGATTGGTAAGTTGCTTGAGCGTTTAGGTCAATTTTTGGTAATTTTCCTTTGCTTAGCGCCTCAATTTCATAACTTGCTTTTTGTTGCAGCAATACGCCTTGTTTTGATATAGGATAATTTTTAGTAGCTAGTGCGTAACAATCATCCAAGGTTAATGTATTTTGCGCTTGTGAACTTACTGCTAATAGAAATAATAGTATCAGGACTAATTTACTTTTCATAACTTAGATTTTTATAGCATTAATAATAAACTCCGCTACTTCCGTTTTTCTTTTTTCCAATATTTTATTGTAGTTGTCCTTGTCCACATTAACAAGAGCCATTAAAAGTGGTCCTCCAATAAATGGAAATATATTTAAACACATTATATTGATGAATAATTGTTCTGCTTCAATTGGTCTAATTATTCCTTGTAGGATAGCATCATTCACTTGAATTTTAAATTTATCAATAGAAGGGAAATTTTTTTCGGATCTAAGCTTTACTACAAATTCTGGATTTTTACTTAATTCCTGAATGACAAAATTTGGCAAATAAGGATGTTTAATTACAAACGAAACATAATTTGCGGTAAAATTTTTTATTTTTTCAAATAAACCACTGTCATCATTCAGTACTTTATTTAATTGTGGTGCACATATTGAAAAAGCACTTTTGAAAACTGCCTCAAATAATAGTTGTTTGCTTCTGTAATAGTAATGTAATAGTGCTTTATTGATTTTTAACTTGTCGGCTATTTCCTGCATTATGGCTCCTGCCATACCCTTTTGCTAGAAAATTTCTTTTGCAGCATTTAATATTTCGGTTTCAGTATTTTCAGTTTTAATTTTTTCCATATCATTTAAACAAACAGTTTAACCGTTTGGTTAACATCTATATTAAAAAAAATTAATAAACTCGACTTCAAATTTATTTTATAAATAACTAAAGTTAATAGTCACAAAAAAAAAGAGGGTATTTTTTTAGGTAAATTTAATTTAAAAACTTGATTTTAAGCATATTAAAAATATAAAGAAATATTATTTTTAAGATTAAAGCACTAAAATCAAACAAAAATAAAGTAGAAAAAAAGAAACAGTATCTGAATTATTAAAAAGAGCATTTTCAACAAATTGATAAAAAAAACCGATTAATAGCACTAAATAACAAAGTAATCTATGCAAATTAATAAAATCTGCAACAAAGGTTTAAGAGCCCGATGAATGTTTAGACTTATTTAGAATAGTCAATTTTGCCAACTGTTCGCATAACACGTGCAATTTTAGCTTTACGTCTATTGATATAAGAAGAAGAACTGGTCGCTGAATACTTTCTTGGATTGGGTAAAATTGCGGCAATTCCTGCCGCTTGCATGGGCGTCAGACTCGAGGCATCTTTTCGGTACCAATGTTCTGCAGCAGCCTGCGCACCATAAACACCATTTCCCATTTCAATACTATTCAAGTACACCTCCATAATGCGTTCTTTTCCCCAAATAATTTCAATCAGAACGGTAAAATAGGCTTCAAGTCCCTTTCTCAAATAACTACGACCTTGCCAGAGAAAAACATTCTTGGCCGTTTGCTGCGATATGGTACTTCCTCCTTTTATTCTCCGACCTCTTTCATTGCTTTTATACGCTTTTTGCATCGCAACAAAATCAAAACCATTGTGTTTCAAGAACGTCCCGTCTTCACTGGCAATTACTGCTTTTTGAAGATTAATAGATATGTTTTCAATAGGTTCCCAGTCGTGACTAAAAAGAACTTCTTTTCCAGCAGCTTTATTTTCTATTGCCCGAATCACCATTAAAGGCGTAAAAAGTACTGGAACAAATTTAAAGAGCACCACAAAAAATAAAGAGAATCCAAAAAACCATAAAAAAGCTTTCAATAAAAAACGAGTAAGTTTGCGCATAAAAGAGGTTGGTTCTTTTTTAACGGGTTGTCTTGATTTTCTTGGTGTTATTCTTGTTGCCATTATACTAAATCTGCTAATTCTGTTCCTATCAAACTGCCTATTGCCACTCCCATTCCACCTAATCGCACGCCACAATAAACATTATCAGACAGTTGTAAAACTATAGGGTTTTTGCTGTTGCCAATACCCATAATTCCGCTCCAGCGATGTGCAATTTGGAAATCCTGCTGAGGCAAAATTACCTCTTTTAATAGTTGTTCCAATTTATTTTGTACGATTTTTGTTTGCCCAAATTCACTAGTATTTTCCGCTTCAAAATCCAGATTTCTTCCACCGCCCAATAATATTCGGTCCCCTATATTCCTGAAATAATAATACCCTTTATCTAAATGAAAAGTTCCTTTTATATCTAAGTTTTTAATAGGTTCCGTAATTAAAACCTGCGCTCTTGCCGGCTTAACTGCCGCATTTGTCAATTCATTTGCAAAACCGTTAGTCGCAAACAATATTTTTTGGGTACTGAAACTGAAATCACCAAGTGCCACTTCTACTCCATTTCCTTTATCGAAATAAGAAGTGACGGTTTGTTGGTTCAGAATTAAAATATTCTTAGAAACCACTTCTTTCAACAACGCTTGCATCATATTTCCGGTGTCAATCTGTGCTTCAAACGGGTTGAATACTAAATATTCGTGTATCCCGTGAAACCCAAAACGGTCTACTTCCTTGGCAAAAACATCCGCTTTAAAAAGGGGTCTTAAAAGTTCATTGATAAAAGGCAATTTTGTAACGCAAGCACCGTAAAAACTTTCATCGTCTTTTAAGAACAACTCGTATCCGCCATACGGTTTGAAATCAATCGTGTCATCACCGAGTCTTTTTCGCAACAATTGCAGGCCTTTCCATCGTTTTTGCACCAGCTGAATCACTTCCTCTTCTGAATGGGATTTTAAATCATCTATGATTTCTGACAGACTACCAAAACACGCAAAACCAGCATTTTTAGTGCTTGCGCCTTGCGGCAACATTCCTTTTTCTAAAACTAGAATTTTGCTGTCCGGAAATCTCTCGCGCAAGCGTAAAGCGGCGTGTAAACCCACAATACCGCTTCCTACGATGGTATAATCGATATCAGTAAACCAGTTTTTTAATTCCCAATAGCTCAAATCCATGTTTAAATATTTTTCATAAAATTAATAATTTTTTGGAGCTATTCCCGATATCAATTTTAAATAAATTCACAGCACTCCAATTAAAGTTAAAGTAGCG
The DNA here is from genome assembly GCF_052119725.1 of Flavobacterium sp. W20_MBD1_R3. NCBI lineage: Bacteria > Pseudomonadati > Bacteroidota > Flavobacteriia > Flavobacteriales > Flavobacteriaceae > Flavobacterium > Flavobacterium sp. W20_MBD1_R3. The sequence goes on along the minus strand of NZ_JBGQOR010000004.1, from coordinate 279,616 downwards.
TGAGGTACTCTTTTATTTTTATAAAATAAAAAAAAGGATTTTCACTTATATCGGGGATAAAACCAAGTGTTAAAAACAAAAAATCATCCGATTAAATTGGCTAATTTTAACTTTCGAAAAAATTAATAATTACAATGAAAAAAGCACTGCTAATACCCTTATTAATGATGAGTTTAACTGCTATGGCACAAAATGTAATGACTCCGGAACTGCTTTGGAAACTAGGAAGAGTAACTCCTTTAGGCATTTCCAAAGATGGAAAAAATATAGTTTATAAGGTCACAACCCCTTCGATTCAAGAAAATAATTCGGACACAAAATTCTATACTTTGCCGGTAAATGGAGGAAATCCAACGGAAATCAAAGATACCAATGACCTATTAAAAAACAAAAACATTTCGCCAGACGGTACTTATATTGTTTATAATGAGGAAGTAAAAATTGAAAAAGTTCACGGAAAAGATTTTTATCCAGAACTAGAAAAATCAGAAGTTCAAATCTATGACGGCTTAAATTATCGCCATTGGGACACTTGGAACGAAGGCAAATACAATCATGTTTTTTACAAAGAAAACAAAGAAGGCGCAGTGGGAATTGACATTATGAAAGGCGAAAATTTTGATAGCCCACAAAAACCTTTTGGTGGTGATGAAGATTATATTTGGTCGCCAGACAGCAAAAGCATTTTATATGTAAGCAAGAAAAAAGCAGGAACGGATTATGCAGTTTCTACTAACACTAATATCTTCGAATACAATCTAGAAACTGGAAAGACCATTAATACAACCGAAGAAAACTCAGGATATGATACCGCTCCACAATTTTCGCCAACAGGGAATTTGACTTGGTTACAAATGAAACGAGATGGTTATGAAGCCGATAAAAATGACCTCATTGTTAGTTTCAGAGGAATAAAAATGAACTTAACGGCTAATTGGGACGGAACTGTGGATCATTTTATGTGGAGCCCTGACGAAAAAAAAATCTATTTTGTAGCACCAGTAGACGGAACAAAGCAATTGTTTGAAGTCAATTTTCCGGGTCTGACTAAAATAGCAATTACCGTTCGCCAAATTACAAATGGTGATTATGATGTCAATGATTTAGTTTGTTTTTCCGGTGGTAACATCATCGTCACGAGAACTGATATGAATCATGCAGCAGAAATTTTTTCTTATAATTTAAAGCAAAATAGTTGGAAACAACTTTCAAATGTCAATTCGGCGACCTATGATTCTTTGGCGTTAAGCAAAACCGAAAGAAGATATGTAACCACAACGGATGGCAAAAAAATGTTGGTTTGGGTGGTCCTTCCTCCTAACTTTGATGCTTCAAAAAAATATCCAACACTTTTATATTGTCAAGGTGGTCCACAAGCTGCATTGACGCAGTTTTATTCCTTCCGATGGAATTTACAGCTAATGGCCGCTAACGGATATATTGTTGTGGCTCCAAACCGTCGCGGAATGCCGGGACATGGTGTGGAATGGAATGAGCAAATTAGCAAAGACTGGGGCGGACAAGTGATCGACGATTACCTATCAGCGATTGATGCCGTAGCCAAAGAAAAATATGTTGACGCATCTCGTTTAGGATGCGTTGGTGCTAGTTACGGGGGCTATTCCGTTTTCTATTTAGCTGGAACTCACAACAACCGATTCAAAACCTTTATTGCCCATGATGGTGTTTTTAATACCCAAAGCATGTTTGGAACTACAGAAGAAGTTTTCTTTAGCAACTGGGATTTTGGTGGCGCCTATTGGGAGAAAAATAATGCTGTAGCTCAAAAAACTTATACTACATTCAACCCAATGACTTTAGTCGAAAAATGGAATAAACCTATTTTAATTATTCAAGGTGGAAAAGATTTCCGTGTGCCAATAGGACAAGGTCAAGAAGCATTTCAAGCAGCGCAATTACGTGGCATAAAAAGTAGATTCCTGTATTTTCCGGAAGAAAATCATTGGGTGTTAAAACCACAAAATGCTCAGGTTTGGCAAAGTGAATTTTTCAAATGGCTGAAAGAGACTTTGTAAACTAGAACTTAAAGAAAATAAAACCTCACATTCCAGTGGGGTTTTTTGTTTGTATCAAAAACATTTTGAATAACTTAACTTTAAACACTTTTGTAATTTTTATCTTTGAAAAATGGATAATAAAAAAAGCTACATCCCAATAAAAGTTTTCATAAGCTATCTTGTCTTAGTACTGCTTTTTGGGAGCGTCGGCTGGTTTCTTTATACTGAAAACAAGAATTTTTCTACTGCTGAAGAGATAATAACCAACGAAAATAATACTGTTTTAATGGTCAGTAACCTCTTATCGAATACGTATGAAACAGAAAATTCAGCCCGAATCGCCATTCAAACCGAAACAGAAAAGGATTTTGAAATTTATATACAAAAAAATATTGCTTTAAAAGCAGATATTGATTCCTTGAAAATGTTCGTTTCCACGCCACACCAAATCACTTTACTTGATAGCGTTAAGCAATTGTTATCCAGGAAAACTATAAATATTCAGCAGCTTAAACTGATAAAGAACAAAACCGAAAACGAAGATGCAGTCAATGAAGCAATCAATGATTTGACCAGAATGGAATCCTCGCTAAGAAAGTTACAATTAGAAGATTTTGTGGAATATCCATCCCGAATGGGAAATTATCAACGCAATGTACTCAAAGACTATGTAGCCTATTTAAATCAAAACATTCCTGATGACCGCACTAATACACTAAGTAAAAAAGCGACCGATTCTATTTTACTGGTTTCTAAAAACTTACTCAGTGAGGTAAAAAAAGAAACAAGCCGAAAGAAAAAATTATTAAATTTTGAGGAAAACAAATTACTGCAAAATGAACTTTCTATCTCTGACCAGCTCAGAAAAGTCCTGATTATTATAGAACGTGAAATTATAATAAATACGACGAAAGATTATGTGGACCGACAAAATTCTTTGACAAAAACAAATAAAATTGTTTTTACAGCGGCTATCATAGGATTACTGTTAACCCTGTTTTTTTTAATCCTAATTCTAAGTGATTACTCTAAAACACAATCCTATAAGAAACAATTAGAAGTTGCCAATTTTAAAACCAAAAAACTTCTTCTTAGCCGAGAGCAACTCATTGCAACCGTAAGCCACGACTTAAAGACCCCTCTAAGTACAATTATTGGTTACACAGAGCTCCTTAGCAATTCCACTTTAAACAATAAACAAAACTACTACGTTAAAAACATCAAAGGTTCCTCCGATTACATTACGCAACTAGTTCGAGATTTGCTTGATTTAACTCAAATAGAGGCTGGTAAAATATCGGTAGAAAAAATTCCGTTCTCGCTCTGCGATATGATTAATCAAGTAGGAAATAGCATTCAATCCGTTCATTCGCACAAACCAATCCAATTAATTATTGACATTGACCCAAATCTCGAAAACAGAATAATAGGTGATCCCTTTCGACTAAGACAAATTATATCAAACCTAATTGGAAATGCCTTCAAGTTCACCGAAGAAGGATACATAAAAATTACTGCTAAAATTCAGTACGAAGCACAACTAATACTAATCCAAATTGAAGATTCCGGTATAGGAATTGCAACAAAAAACCAACAACTAATCTTTGAAGAATTCACACAAGCAGATGAAAATATCGAAAAAAAATATGGAGGAACAGGTTTAGGACTTACAATCTCTAAAAAAATAGCAGCAATTTTAGGAGGTGACTTATATTTAAAAAGTGAACTCGGTGAAGGAAGCCTCTTTACTCTCCAAATTCCGCTACAATTTTATACCGTAGTTCTTGATAAGCAAAACAATGCCAATCTCACAAAACAGAAATACACAGCAATAGTGATTGATGACGATGAGAGCTTATTACGCTTAACTAGTGAAGTTTTAAAACAAAACCATTATACCGTATTCCCTTTTACTAATGCAAAAGAAGCACTAAATGCACTATCAAATATTGACTTTGATTTTATCATCACCGACATTCAAATGCCAATGATAGATGGATTTTTGTTTTTGAAAGAGCTAATAAAAAATACCAAATACCAATATAAAAACCAACCTGTGATAGCAGTCACCGGAAAAAATGACGTAAATATAGAACACTACAAAAAAGCTGGATTTATAACGATAGTCAGCAAACCATACTCGCCTAAAATACTGCTAAAAACATTACAATCAATTTTAGATAATGATGACATTCCTTTAGAAAAAAATCTTAAAAACAAGACAATAAAAAGTAGTGGACCATATTCACTTAAAGCCTTACAAGCCTTTTTATCAAATGATCAAGAAGCTCTAAAAGAAGTTTTAGTCCAGTTTATAAAAGCTACAGCGGAGAACTTAGAAAATTTAGATCAAGCAGTTTCGAACACTAATTTTGCTGAAATTAAACATACAGCTCATAAAATGGGACCTATGTTCAAGCAAATTAATGCCTCCGAAATTAGTGTTATTTTAGATACATTAGAACTAAAAGATTTAGCCAAAGAGGAAGTAGGCGTAGCTTCAATAAATTTAAAGCTGAAAATAAGGTCACTTTTTATCCTTTTAGAAAAGGAAATTATCTAATTTAGATTGTATAACTTTAATTTATTATAAAGTGTTTTTCTATTTATTTTCAACAATCTAGCTGCTTCGGTTTTATTATTATTAGTTTTGACTAAAGCTTCCTGAATAACTTCTTTTTCATTTTGGGACAAAGACAAATCCTGTGAAACTTGATCTTCATTTTGAAAAAATTCTGATGGAAGTGCTGACTTTTCAATAAAGTCTCCTCGCGACAATAGTGTTGCTCTTTTGATGCAATTTTGAAGCTCCCGCAGGTTACCTGGCCATCTATAGTTTTGAAAAATAGTGATGACTTCAGTAGAAAGTCCGATAATATTCTTGTTTAACTCCTCATTTGATTTTTCAAGAAAAAAATCAGAAAAGACCATCAAATCTTCATCGCGATCTACTAAAGAAGGGGAATGAATAGAAAATTCGTTGATTCTATGGTATAAATCTTCACGAAAAGCTCCGTTTTTGACAGCTTCACGCAAGTCTTCGTTAGTTGCAGTAATGATTCTAATATCAACTTCAATTTCTTTATTACTGCCAACTGGCTTTATTTTTCTTTCTTGTAATGCTCTTAAAAGCTGGATCTGATTTTCATAGGAAAGATTTCCTATTTCATCAAGAAATATTGTACCACCGCTAGCAGCCTCAAAAAACCCAATTTTATCTTGTATTGCCCCAGTAAAAGATCCTTTTACATGCCCAAAAAACTCACTTGCAGCTAATTCCCTGGGAATGGAGCCACAGTCTACAGCAATAAAATTAGCGCTTTTTCTTGAACTATTTTGGTGGATGCTTTTTGCAATAACTTCTTTTCCAGTCCCGCTCTCACCGATAATTAAAACCGACATATTTGTTGGGCTAACAAGTTCGATATATTCGGCCAATTTTTGCGAAGCTTTAGAAATCCCCATAACAAATTCACGGGTTGTTTTCTTTATGATTTCATTTCCCGTTTTAGGTGTGGAAACAACTTTTTCGATATTTATTTTCTCTGAAATTTGAAGAGAATTATTAATAACCAATAGCACTTCTTCTGGATTGAATGGTTTAGAAATATAGTCTGCCGCACCATTTTTTATGGCTTTTACTGCCGTGCTCACGTCAGAATACCCAGTCATTAATATCACGGGGACAGTAGGATGAGTACTCTTGATTTCAGACATAAGTTTAATTCCATCGTAATTAGGAAGCCTTAAGTCAGTTATGATCAAATCAAATTTACTGTTTTCTATTAGGGATTTTGCCTCTTCGGCTGAAAACGCAATGGCCACCTCAAAGGAATTTTTGATCAGAAATTTTTCTAATAGTTTACAAAAAGCAACATCATCTTCAATCAATAAAATTCTGGCCATTATATTTCAACTTTATTGCTAAAATAGAGGTAATAAATTTGTATTTTCATAATTTTTTGCAAAAAAAAGGAGACTGTTAAAACAATCTCCTTTTTTAGAAATAAATATTCCCCCAAATTATTTATTTACCAAGTGCCTTCAGCATCCGCATAAACAGTAGCTTTCTGGTCTACAACTTTAATTTCTTACTTGTATACTTTCCTAGCATCCACATAAGCTTTTTGAAGCACTACTTCTAGATATGCTTTTTGAGGCCTGAATTTACTGCTTGTAAAACGGCACCTTCCTATACTTCAGTATATGCCTCCTGAAGTAAAACTGCATGACTTTGTGTATTCTAAAGAACAAGTCTCGCTGCAAATGTGGATATACTTCCCAGATAAATAGCTACTAATAAAATTACTTTTTTATATTATTTTGCTTAAAATTGTGCTATTCCAAAGAATTATTTTTGAATCCATTTCCCATTTGCATCTGCAAAAAGAACAACTTTTATCTCTGACGCAGTCACTTCTAATTTGTATTCTTTATTTGCGTTTACGTACGCTTTATCTAGAATAGCATCTGGGTGATCTGCTAGTAAAGCGGCTGTAATCGCTTTTGGCACTTCTGCCCCTTTGACCTCAATGTATTCCTCTTGAGTCGCTACTATTTGTAAAATTTCATTTGAAATTGGGAAAGTAGTTGCAAATGCTGACATACTTCCTAAAACTATTGCTGCTGATACCATTAACTTTTTCATCTTTTTTGTTTTTTTGAATTGTTAGTATTTAATATTTTATTTTTGAATCCATTTTCCAGTTGCATCTGCAAAAAGATTTCCTTTTTTATCACCAACAGTGATATCCAATTTATATTCCTTCTTAGCATTTGTATATGCTTTGTCTAGAACGGCATCCGGGTAAGCTGTTTGTAAAGCTTTTGTAATCGCTTCTGGAACCTCATCATTTTTTACTTCAAGGTATTCTTCTTGAATTGAAGCTGTTTCCACTGGTGTACTTGGTGCTTGAGCTGTCGCTGTTTGGGTTGATAAACCTGCAATTACGATGGCTGCTGATAGAATTAATTTTTTCATGGTGACTTAATTTTAGATTAGTTTAATACTCATTGTTGTTTATGTAGATGAAATAATTATACCAAAGTAGAAACACAAGCTAACACACTAATAAAACCTTGTAAAAGAGTAACTTAATGAAATGGCAACTTTTTGGCAAACGAGAAATGTGGGTAGAAATTAGAATTTTATGGGTATAAATTACCCGTGTCGGCTTTTTAAATTGTGTTTAAACAAAAAAAACCTTGCATCACTGCAAGGTTTTCTGTTTATAAAACTGTAGATTTTTTATTCTGGATCGTTCATCTTAAAAGTATCCATAAACGCAGTAGTGTAATTACCCTCAATGTAACGAGGATCATCCATTAATTGTCTGTGGAAAGGAATGGTCGTTTTTATACCTTCAATAACAAATTCATCTAAAGCTCTTCTCATCTTACTAATGGCCTCTTCCCGAGATTGAGCTGTAGTGATAAGTTTTGCAATCATTGAATCATAATTTGGTGGAATCGTATAACCGGAATACACATGAGTATCTAAACGAACTCCATGTCCACCTGGCATGTGCAATGTGGTGATTTTTCCTGGGGACGGACGGAAATCATTGTAAGGATCTTCGGCATTAATCCTACATTCTATAGCGTGCAATTGTGGCAAATAATTTTTTCCAGAAATGGCTACGCCGGCAGCAACAAGAATTTGCTCCCGAATTAAATCGTAATCAATAACTTGCTCCGTAATAGGATGTTCTACTTGAATACGAGTATTCATTTCCATGAAATAGAAATTTCGATTTTTGTCTACCAAAAATTCTACAGTTCCTGCACCTTCATATTTAATGTATTCAGCTGCTTTTACAGCTGCTTCTCCCATTTTCTGACGTAATTCATCAGTCATAAATGGCGATGGTGTTTCTTCAGTCAGTTTTTGATGGCGTCTTTGTACGGAACAGTCTCTTTCAGAAAGGTGACAAGCTTTTCCATAAGAATCCCCTATAACTTGAATTTCGATATGACGTGGTTCTTCAATTAATTTCTCCAAGTACATTCCGTCATTCCCAAAAGCAGCGGCAGATTCCTGACGGGCTCCATCCCATGCTTTTAAAAGATCTTCTTCTTTCCAGACAGCTCGCATTCCTTTTCCACCACCACCGGCCGTTGCTTTAAGCATTACCGGATAGCCAAAATCTCGAGACAATTGCAGGGCTTGATCATACGATTCTAATATACCTATAGAACCCGGAACACAGGGCACGCCTGCTTCAATCATAGTAGATTTAGCAGAAGCTTTATCTCCCATTCTGTCAATCATTTCCGGAGAAGCTCCAATAAATTTGATACCGTGTTCTTGACAAATTTTTGAAAATTTAGAATTTTCAGAAAGAAATCCGTATCCTGGATGTATCGCATCTGCATTGGTAATTTCAGCAGCGGCAATAATATTTGACATTTTTAAATAAGACAAGTTGCTAGGAGGCGGCCCTATACAAACGGCTTCATCAGCAAACCTTACATGAAGACTTTCGGCATCAGCTGTAGAGTACACTGCCACAGTTTTTATACCCATTTCCTTGCATGTTCTAATTACGCGAAGCGCAATTTCTCCTCTATTTGCAATTAATATTTTTTTAAACATCTTTTTATGAAATTTTAAATGTTGAATTTTAAATTTTAAATTATTTTAAATAACGAAAAATCATCATTCAAAATTTATAATTTAGAATTTATAACTTCTTATGATGGATCTACTAAGAATAAAGGTTGGTCAAATTCAACTGGTGACATATCGTCAACCAATATTTTTACGATTTTACCCGAAATTTCAGATTCAATTTCGTTAAATAATTTCATGGCTTCAATTACACAAAGTACGTCTCCCTTAGCAATGTTTTTTCCTACTTCAACAAACATTGGTTTATCTGGAGATGGCTTTCTATAAAAAGTTCCAATAATTGGTGATTTTATGATGATAAAATGTGCATTTTCATCAACTGGTGCTACAGGAACTACTGCTATTGGTGCTATTGGCTGAGATGCTAATGGCTGCTGAGGCATTCCTTGAGCAGGCATTTGCTGCACATAAGTAGTTTCAGTAACATTTCCTTCTAAAGTTGTTCTGATGGTAATTTTTACGTCATCCATCTCTAGTTTAACTTCTGCAACTCCTGAATTTGCGACAAACTTGATTAGATTTTGAATTTCTTTTAAATCCATAATTATTTGTTTTTAGTTTAAATTTATTTTTTATCGTATGCCCATTTCAGATAAATAGATCCCCAAGTGAATCCACCTCCAAAAGCGGCTAAAATTATCGTATCGCCTTTTTTGAACAAATGCTCAAAATCACTTAGCACTAGTGGCAAAGTAGCAGAAGTTGTGTTCCCGTACTTTTCGATATTCATTAATACTTTAGACTCTTCTAAATTCATTCTATTTGCGGTTGCGTCAATGATGCGCTTATTGGCTTGGTGAGGAACCAACCAATCGACATCTTCATTAGTCAAATTATTTCTTTTCAGAATTAATTCGCTAGAATCTGCCATATTAATTACTGCATATTTAAACACTGTTTTTCCGTCTTGAATAATGTTGTGTTTGTTGTCACTAACCGTTTCAAAGGAAGTTGGGTGAAGCGACCCACCAGCATCGATTTTAAGAAAATCTCTACCAATTCCGTCACTGCGTAAATACTCATCCTGCAATCCTAATCCTTCGTAATTTGGTTCAAATAATACTGCACCAGCACCATCCCCAAAAATAATACATGTTGATCTATCTTTATAATCCACGATAGACGACATTTTATCAGCACCAATTAGCAGTACTTTTTTATATCTTCCTGATTCTATGTAGGCGGCAGCGGTTGACATCCCAAACAAAAAACTGGAACAGGCAGCTTGCAAATCATAAGCAAAAGCATTTGTAGCGCCAATTTGAGTAGCTACATATACACCAGTTGCAGCTACCGGCATATCTGGCGTTGCAGTTGCCATAATCAACAAATCGATTTCTAAAGGATCAATATTAGCTTTAGCTAATAAATCTTGTGCAGCTTTTATAGCTAAAAAAGAGGTCCCTTTATCATCGTCTTTAAGGATTCTTCTTTCTTTTATTCCTGTGCGAGAAGTTATCCACTCGTCATTGGTATCAACCATCGCTTCAAGAGCTTTGTTTGTAAGTACAAAGTCTGGAACATAGGCTCCAACAGCGGTTATTGCGGCTGTGATTGTATTCATTGTATGCGTTTATTTCTAGTCAAATGTTCCCATTTGAAATTTTTAAAAGACTTGAAAATTACAAAAAAAAATCTATTTTCTTTGAATTAGAACTTGTTATTTAACGAAAATTACAAACAACAAAAAAACTCTCACGATGTGAGAGTTCGAATATCATTTACAAAAAAATGTATTAAGCAACAGCTACAGATTTATCTATAACAACTTGCCCTCTGTAGTACATTTTTCCCTCATGCCAATACGCTCTGTGGTACAAATGCGCTTCTCCAGTAATTGGACAAGTAGCTATCTGTGCAACAGTAGCTTTATAATGTGTTCTTCTTTTATCTCTTCTTGTTTTGGAGATTTTTCTCTTAGGATGTGCCATTTTACTATATTATTTATCCGTTAATAGTTGCTTTAATTTGTCCCAACGTGGGTCAATATTTTCTTCTTCTTTAATTTCTTCTTTTGCTTCTGTAATCGATAGTTCATTGAGTTTATCCAATGCCTCACTTTTTAATGTTCCGTCTTGAATACCGGGATGAACGCGTCTTAGAGGAACTGACAAGACGATCATTTCATAAATATATTGTGCCACATTTATTTCAAATTCTCCGTGTGGCAAAATCAATAACTCTTCGTTATCATTGTTATAAACCTCATCAAAACGAACAATTAATTTCATTTCGCCTTCAACAGCAAGATCAAAATCTTCGCTGGTAAGATCACACGGTACATTTACAACACCTACGTGATTAAAAATCAACTCTAATAGTGTACTTTTTTTCTCTAAAACTACATTTACTTTGATATTTGAATCTTGATACTCATCATAATCAAAGATTTCAAAGAACGCATTAGTGATTTGATACTCAAAATGATGTTTTCCCAGCTTTAATCCTATAAAAGGAATTAAATATTCTTTTGTGTTCTTCATTTCAACAACAATTTTCCCCTAAACTTCGGGAGTGCAAAGATATAAAATTATTGCAAATCTAATAATGTTATTCACTTTTTTTTGTTCACAACTGTTTTTCTTTTGTTTTCAATGGTTTTTGGCTAATTTCAGCATATTGATTTCTGGAATGATAGATATCTATTGCCAGATATACCGCCTCTTTGAACGAGTTAAAATCCGCTACGCCCTTGCCTGCTATATCATAAGCGGTACCATGATCCGGTGACGTTCTTATTTTATTCAAACCTGCCGTATAGTTAACTCCTTTTCCAAACGATAATGTTTTAAAAGGTATTAATCCCTGATCGTGATAAGTAGCTATCACAGCATCATACTTGTCGTATTGATTACTACCAAAAAAACCATCTGCGGCAAAAGGACCAAATACCAAAACTCCTTTATCAAACATTTTTTTTAATGCCGGTTTGATAATCAAATTATCTTCATTTCCTATAACTCCACCGTCTCCACAATGCGGATTCAGACCTAAAACAGCAATTTTTGGTTTATTGATACCAAAATCTTTGATCAGAGTTTGTCTAACGGTCTGGATTTTTTGCAGTATCAATTCTTCTGTTAAATGTGACGAAACTTCGCTCAATGGAATGTGATCCGTAAGTAATCCTATTCTTAAGTTATCTTGAACCATCAACATCAAAGCATTACCTTCTAATTCTTGGTCTAAATAATCCGTATGACCCGGGAACTTAAAATCTTCTGATTGTATGTTAAATTTATTAATTGGCGCAGTTACCAAAACATCTACAAAACCTTCTTTAAGAGCTTTAGTTGCTGCAACAAACGACTTAATAGCATATTCTCCAGCTTTAGCATCGTCCTTTCCAGGACTTAAATCCACACCTTCTCTCCAAAGATTTAATACATTAATTTTTCCTAACACAATTTGATCTAATTTATCAATACCATGAAGCAACGAGGTTGATTGAAAGCTTTTCTTAACAAAAGACAATAGCTTAACATTAGCAAAGATAACTGGAGTACATAATTCTAACATCCGAGAATCCTCAAATGTTTTTAGAACAACTTCGCTTCCAATACCGTTTAAATCTCCTATAGAAATTCCGACAATTATATTTTCTGCTTTTTTCATAATGACATACCGTTATTTATTGCTAATTTTGAAGTGCAAATTTAGTAAAAAAAACAAGAAATGTTTACAGGAATCATAGAAACCCTTGGTATCATCCAAGAAATAAAAAAAGAAAAAAATAATGTTCATATAACTTTAAACACAGCAATTAGCAGCGAACTTAAGATTGATCAAAGTGTGGCTCACAACGGTATATGTCTAACAGTTGTTGCCATAAAAGATACTTTTTATACCGTAACAGCAATAGATGAAACCATAAAAAAAACAAATATATCCGATTGGAAAGTTGGCGATAGCGTTAATTTAGAAAGAGCAATGAAACTAGGCGACAGACTTGACGGTCATATCGTACAAGGTCACGTAGACCAAACAGGTACTTGTATCATTGCCAAAGAAACCAACGGAAGTTGGCTTTACTCCTTTGAGTATGATGAAAACCAAAACAACATAACCATCGAAAAAGGATCCGTAACCGTAAACGGAGTAAGCTTAACGGTCGTAAATTCCAAGAAAAATCAATTTAGCGTAGCTATCATTCCGTACACGCATGAGCATACCAATTTCAATACTTTTGAAGTAGGTACAAAAATAAACCTAGAGTTTGATGTCATTGGTAAATACGTGACTAGGCTTTATAAAACTCCATAATACAAAATACCCTTTATTCACTTAAGATTCTTTTTTACACTATTATATATCAGCGTTGCGCCAAAAATCAATGAGACTATAATCGCGATATAAATATATTCATCTATAGGAAGTATAGGAGTAGGTTCCCCTGGAGGAGGAGGAGGAGGCTGCGCAATTGCATCAAACAGGCAAAACATAAATAAAATGAGCGTAAAAAACACCCTTTGAACAACTTTCATATTTAAAATTCAATTTTTCTTTAAAATCAGAATATTTATTTTTGTAAAGTAAGAACATCCTTGTAACAAAAACAACACTAACCATAAGAAAACAAGGTTTTTACAAAATTTAGGAATTAAACAAAGAAAAGCCTCACAGTACTGCAAGGCTTTTTAAACTTAAAATGTGGTCCCACCTGGGCTCGAACCAGGGACCACCTGATTATGAGTCAGGTGCTCTAACCAGCTGAGCTATAGGACCGGTTAAGAGTGTGCAATATTACTACTATTTTTCATCTACTCCAAATATTTTGACTTAGAATTCAATAATACTTCAATGATTAATAGTTTTAAAAAAGAAACTTGCTGAATATTAGAATACTAAATTAATATTCCCACAAACTAATTATTTTATTTCCTGACACAATTCGATCAAAACACCATTGGTACTTTTTGGATGTAAAAAAGCAACTAACTTACTATCAGCTCCTTTTTTAGGAACCTCATTCAAGATTACAAAACCCTCCTTTTTTAAACGCGCTATTTCGGAAACAATATCTTCAACATCAAAAGCAATATGGTGAATTCCTTCTCCCTTTTTTTCTATGAACTTGGCAATGGGACTTTCTGCATTGGTTGCTGCAAGAAGCTCTATTTTGTTAGGTCCATTCATAAAAAAAGAAGTTGTCACTCCTTCGCTTTCTACATCTTCAAATTTGTAAGCCGGTGTACCAAAGAGTTTTTCAAACACCAAATTGGACACTTCTAGATCTTTAACTGCGATCCCAATATGCTCTATTTTTCTCATTACCTATACCTTAAATTAAACATTGGTTTTAAATTCAAACTGTACGCTACCCTCAATAATTTTAGTTAGATGTAAAACTAACCATTAAAAACAAAAAACAAATGGCTTTATAAAAGTAAGTTGCGTTAAATCCCTCATAATAATTCTATAAAAAATTTCGAATGCATGAATTATAATTGTTATTTTGTAAATTCTAATTATGATTTGATATGTTGAAAAACAATTTAAAATACACCATCATTTTGCTGGTTTTTATCGCCGTAGGTTGTGCTAAAAGAGGCTCTATTACCGGTGGACTCAAAGATACAATCGCGCCTGTTTTGAAAATGAGTTTTCCTGAAAATTTCACTACCAATTTTAAAGGAGATGAAATCAAGTTGGTTTTTGACGAAAATATCAAACTAAAAAATCTAAACAAACAATTGATTATTTCACCACCAATGAAAAATCAGCCACTAATACTACCTACGACCCCAACCAAAACAATTACCATAAAAATTAAGGATACGCTACAACCTAATACAACGTACAGCTTTAATTTTGGACAAAGTATCGCTGACAATAACGAAGGTAATCCGTTCAATCAATTCAAATATGTGTTTTCGACCGGCAATTATATTGACTCTTTAAGCCTTGACGGAACTGTAAAAAGCGCATACGATAGGGAAATAGAATCATTCGTTTCGGTTATGCTTTACGAGGTCAATGATACTTTCAAAGATTCCGTTGTATACACGGATACCCCAAGATATGTTACAAATACGCTGGACAGCTTAAAAACGTTTCGTTTAGACAATTTAAAAGCTGGAAAATACCTTCTTGTAGCCATGAAAGACTACAACAGCAACAACAAGTACAACCCAAAAACAGATAAAATTGGATTTAGCAAAGACTTTATAACGATACCAAATGACACTATTTTCGAATTAGAATTGTTCAAGGAAACTCTGCCCTTTAAAACTTTCAAACCTACGCAAGCTTCAGGAAACCGTTTATTAATGGGATATGAAGGACTAGTAAACCGCGCTGATCAGAGACCAGAACTAATTTTAAAAAACAACAACGATATTCTTGCTACGGTCATTACTAAATTTCCAAAAAAAGATTCCCTTCAAATCTGGTACAAGCCCATTAAAGCAGATTCGCTAAATTTGGCTGTAGCCAAAGAACAATACAAAGCTAAATTTAACTTTAAGATAAAAGATCAGAAAAAAGACAGCTTAAGTATTTCAGCTCTTCAAACAAGTGATTTAAAATTTCGGGAACGTTTTACAGTAGAAAGCGCGACTCCTTTAGTACGTTTTGATAATTCAAAAATAAAACTAACCAACAAAGATTCTGTTTCTGTAGCTTTTACAACTGAATACGACGAGTTAAATCAAAAACTACTTTTTGATTTTAAAAAAGAACCCTCAGAAAGTTATACTTTTGAGATATTACCCGGAGCGTTGACTGATTTTTTTGAACAATCAAATGATTCATTGAATTATAAAGTCACAACAAGAAACACCGCCGATTATGGAAATTTGACGATCCTATTACAAAATGTAAAACAATTTCCCGTCATTGTTGAGCTCACTAATGCTAAAGGAGATGTTTTAACTACTGAATATACCCAAGAAAACACCACAATCAATTTTAACTTGATTGAACCTGCACTATATACCTTACGAGCTATTTACGATACCAATAAAAACAAGGAATGGGATTCCGGAAATTATCTACAAAAACGCCAAGCAGAGGAAGTCATTTACTTTTCTAAAGAAATTGATGTTCGGGCTAATTGGGACGTCAACCAAGCATTTGACTTGAGTATTCCTTACACTCCCGAGCCTAAAAAGAAAATCGAAAATAAAAATTAGCGGTTCTGTATTTCAAAAGAATCCCTGTCGTTCAAAAAGCCTAATTTTTGTCGGGTCTCCAGCATTTTTTCCTTCTCTAACTCCACTTCAAACGCACCTTCTGTTTCTAGTGGTTCTTGTATATAATTTCCAAGAAAATCAACTGCTTGCGAGTGACCAATGTACTCGTAACCATTTGCATCAATTCCTATTCTATTGACACCAACAACATAGCTCATATTTTCAATGGCTCGCGCTTTCAATAACGCATCCCAAGCATTTATTCGTGTTTTTGGCCAACTCGCCACATAAAGCAACAAGTCATAATCCTCCTTATTCCTAGAAAAAGCTGGAAATCGCAAATCATAACAAATCAGCGGACAAATTTTCCATCCTAAGTAATCGATAACTATTTTTTGATTTCCGCTAGTATACGCTTTGTCTTCGCCTGTCAACGTAAATAAATGCCTTTTATCATAAAACTGCACTTCCCCAGAAGGAAAGACAAACACTAACCGATTGTAGAAGTTTCCATTTTCCTTTATAACTAAACTTCCAGTAATGGCACAATTTCTGGCTTTCGCCAAAACTATAAGCCAAGTTATCGTTTCGCCTTGCATGGTTTCCGCAACTTGTACAGGATTCATAGTAAAACCGCTAGTAAACATTTCCGGCAGCACAATCAAATCGACTGCTGAATTGATTTCATTGATTTTTATCTCAAAATAATCGCGATTTGACTTTGGGTTTTCCCAAATTAATGGTGCTTGAATCAGGCTAACTTTCATTTTTGATTTTTTTTTAAAATTAAGAAATATCTTCATACCATAAGTTCCTTATATTAGCAAAAAAGAACTTTATGAAAAAGATACTTTTGGTATACACACTACTATTCTCTGTTTTTATTTTTGCCCAAGAAAAATCAGGAGCTAAACTATTTTGGGAAAACCTACAAAAACAATGTGGCAAATCCTTTGAAGGAGAAGTTACAGCTGCAGCTGCCAATGATACTTTTAGAGATAAAAAACTACTAATGCACGTTCGCAACTGTAACGAAAATACGATTAGGATTCCATTTTTTGTAGGAGAAGACAAGTCAAGAACTTGGATTTTGACATACAAAAATGACAGAATCCAATTAAAACACGACCACCGCCACGAAGATGGTTCCGAAGATAAGGTGACGCAATACGGCGGAACAACCTCTAATTCTGGTTTAGCAACGCTTCAATTTTTTCCGGCAGATCAAGAAACCTGTGATTTAATTCCAAATGCTTCCGCAAATGTCTGGTGGATAACTCTAGACGAAACATCGTTTACGTACAACTTGAGACGAATAGGTTCTGATCGACTATTTACCGTAACATTTGACATTACAAAAACAGCAACAACACCTTCGGCACCTTGGGGATGGAAAGACTAAACTACTTTTGAAAACTAACATTAAGCTATAAAAAAACGCATTCAACTTTACATTGAATGCGTTTTTTTTATAGCTTAATCTTTAGACCTTTGACTTTGGACTTTAAGACCAAGTGATTATCCTTTTAAACTAGCCGATAAATATTCTCTGTTCATTCTAGCGATATTTTCAAGAGAAATTCCTTTAGGACATTCTACTTCGCAAGCTCCAGTGTTAGTACAATTACCAAATCCTTCAGCATCCATTTGAGCTACCATGTTCAGAACACGATCAGTTGCTTCTACTTTTCCTTGTGGTAATAAGGCAAATTGAGACACCTTAGCAGAAACAAATAACATAGCTGAAGAGTTTTTGCAACTTGCTACACAAGCTCCACAACCAATGCAAGTTGCTGCATCAAAAGCTCTATCTGCATCATGTTTCGGAATAGGTATTGTATTAGCATCAATAGTATTTCCTGAAGTATTTACAGAAACAAATCCTCCAGATTGCTGGATTCTATCAAATGCACCTCTATTAACTACTAAATCCTTAATTACTGGAAATGCTTTTGCTCTAAATGGTTCGATAAAAATAGTATCTCCATCTTTAAATTTACGCATGTGCAATTGACAAGTTGTAACCAAGCGATCCGGTCCATGTGCCTCACCATTAATGAATAAAGAACACATTCCGCAAATTCCTTCGCGACAATCATGGTCAAAAGCAACAGTATCTTCTCCTTTTACGATTAATTCATCGTTCAAGATGTCAAGCATTTCAAGAAAAGACATATCCGGTTCAATTCCATCAATTGGATATTCAACGATTTTTCCTTCTGCAGCGGCATTTTTTTGTCGCCATATTTTTAATGTAAGTTTCATTTTTTTTGTAAGTATTAAGTATTAAGAATTAAGTATCGAGACTTTTCTAAATACTATTTATAACTTCTTTGAACTAGTTTAACATTTTCGAATTTCAACTCTTCTTTATGTAACACGGCATCGCTAGGTTTCCCTTTGTATTCCCATGCTGCCACGTATGCAAAGTTTTCATCGTCACGTTGTGCTTCTCCTTCTGCTGTTTGATATTCTTCACGGAAGTGACCACCACAAGATTCGTTTCTGTGCAGGGCATCTTTAGCAAACAACTCTCCTAGTTCAAGGAAATCTGCAATACGAAGCGCTTTAGCCAACTCTGGATTAAAGCTGTCCGCTGTTCCAGGAATTCTTACCTCTTTATAAAATTCCTCTCTAATTGCGGCAATTTCATTTTGTGCTTCTATTAAACCCTCTGCATTACGTGCCATTCCAACTTTGTCCCACATGATTTTTCCTAATTTTTTATGGAAATAATCCGCTGGTTTAGAACCGCCGTTATTCATTAAAGCCTCAATTTGAAGCTTTACATTTTTTTCTGCTTGTTCAAATTCTGGAGAATCTGTAGAGATAGCACCCGTTTTAATATCCGGTGCCAAATAATCTCCAATAGTGTATGGAAGAACGAAATATCCATCGGCCAAACCTTGCATCAGTGCAGAAGCACCTAATCTATTTGCTCCGTGATCTGAGAAGTTGGATTCTCCAATAGAGAAACAACCCGGGATTGTAGTTTGCAAGTTATAATCAACCCATGTTCCACCCATCGTGTAATGAACAGCTGGATAAATCATCATAGGAGTTGAATATGGATTCTCATCTACAATTTTCTCATACATCTGGAACAAGTTACCGTATTTATTAGCAACAACTTCTGTTCCTAATTTCGTAACCAAAGCTTTATCATTCTCATCTAAATGCTTTAATCTGGCTTGATCCACTCCGTATCTTTCAATAGCGGCAGCAAAATCAAGGTAAACAGCTTCTCCCGTTTTATTAACACCAAAACCGGCATCACATCTTTCTTTAGCCGCACGAGAAGCAATATCTCTAGGTACTAAATTTCCAAAAGCAGGATATCTTCTTTCTAAATAATAATCTCTATCGGCTTCTACAATTTGGGTTGGTTTTAATTTTCCATCTCTAATTGCTTTCGCATCTTCTAACTTTGCAGGAACCCAGATACGTCCGTCATTACGCAAAGATTCAGACATTAATGTCAATTTTGCTTGATGATCTCCAGAAACCGGAATACAAGTTGGGTGAATTTGTGTGTAACAAGGATTGGCAAAATACGCTCCTCTTTTGTGAATTTTCCAAGCTGCAGTTACGTTACTTCCCATTGCATTAGTCGAAAGGAAAAACACGTTTCCGTATCCTCCGGAAGCAATCACTACGGCATGAGCAGAGTGTCTTTCAATTTCTCCTGTAACAAGATTACGAGCTATAATTCCTCTTGCTTTACCGTTTACGATTACTAAATCTAGCATCTCGTGACGGTTGTGCATTTGGATTTTTCCACGACCTATTTGACGATTCATTGCTGAATACGCTCCAAGTAATAATTGTTGTCCTGTTTGTCCTTTAGCGTAAAAAGTTCTAGAAACTAATGTACCTCCAAAAGAACGGTTGTCCAATAATCCACCATATTCACGGGCAAAAGGAACACCTTGAGCCACACACTGGTCAATAATATTGGTAGAAACCTCAGCAAGACGATGAACGTTTGCTTCACGAGCGCGATAATCGCCACCTTTTACGGTCTCATAAAACAAACGGAACGTTGAATCCCCGTCTCCTTGATAATTTTTTGCAGCATTGATTCCCCCTTGTGCAGCAATTGAGTGCGCACGACGTGGTGAATCTTGAAAACAAAATGCTTTTACGTTATATCCCAACTCTGCTAAAGTTGCAGCAGCTGAACCTCCAGCAAGACCAGTACCAACTACAATAATATCTAAATTACGTTTGTTAGCCGGGTTTACTAAATTAATATGATTTTTATAGTTTGTCCATTTGTCCGAAATTGAACCTCCTGGAATTTTTGAATCTAATGCCATTTATAATTGAATATTAATGATTGAAATAATGAAATAATGCAATAAATATAAATCCAAAAGGAACTACAATTGCAAAAGCATATCCTAATGTATGTAACGATTTTGAATATTTATTATTGAAACCTACTGATTGGAACGAAGAATTGAAACCGTGCCATAAGTGTAACGATAACAAAAGAAATGAAACGCAATAAATTGCTGTACGAATCCCACTTTCAAATTTATGTGTCAACTCAGCAAAATATCTGGTTTCGTCAAGCGGATTAACCTCTACATATTTATAAACCATTTCAGGAAACCAGAAATCATAAAAATGTAGTAACATAAAAGCTAGAACAACTGCCCCGGAAATAATCATATTTCTGGATGCCCAAGAGGAATTAGCTGCTCCGTTGTTTTTTGCATAAGAAATTGGTCTTGCACTTTTGTTTTGAAAATTCAAAACGATACCCATTACAAAGTGAAAAACAACACCTATAATAAGAATGGGCTGGATTACAAACTGAACCAATGGATTATTTCCCATAAAATGAGAAATAGAGTTAAAAGTATCAGGACTAAAAACCGAGGTACTGTTTATAAAAAAATGTTGTGCTAAAAATAAAATTAAGAAAAGTCCAGAAAGCGCCATAGCGACTTTTTTTGCTATCGATGACTTTAATAAAGCAGATTTTGCCATAGGGATTTGTATGAATTAATTTAATAATCACACAAAAATAGAGCAATTAGTGGCGAACTACAACCTTTTCGCTATAATTTATAATCATTTTAAAGTGTTAAAGCTTCAAAGCACATAACACATCTAAAACTAGCACTTAATATTCTGTAAATCATGTTTTTAATGTAAAAAAACAACGATTTTCAAAACTAAACGTTTGTAAATAAAAACAATAATCCCGTAAAATTCACATTAAACTTATCACATCCATAATTTTGGCCTAATTTATTTTCCAAATTCTTAAAAGTTCACGTTATACAATTTTAACATCTTAAAAAAAATTGTCATTAAACTCCTAACCTAACTTTTGTGAGCAATATTTTATTTTGAAAACAGGAATTTACATTATCACTTTTATCAATAAAAGCAACAAGAATTCACATTTGAGTTTTCGGTTTCTTTTTAAATTCGAAAGACAGCATCTCACTAACTGAATTTCGCCATATATTTTTGAACAATAGCTTCCGTATTCTCGTTGCGCATTTTTTGCTCTAATTGAATTGGTGGCGAAGCGCGTTCCAAACAATTTTTAACAGCACAGGTTTCACAAGTAACCCCGACAACTTGTTTCTTAAGCGAATCATTCTCGATGAACTTAAATTTTTTCTTCATTCCTGGCGTAATCAATATCCCTACCGAAATACTGCGGATGCAATCTACCTTAAACGGATCCGGCGTTGCGGATGAAAAAACAAGGTATTCATTTTTACTGTTTTCATAACTGGAGATTTGAGCATCAAAAAAGTGGTTTTTATTTTGCTTCAAAGACTCCTCAATCGTGCGGATCGAAACCCATCTTCGGCAGTAATGCTCATTCATCTCATTCGCATGCGGTTCCTGCTGGTTCGTGATGTGCAATTCTTTTTTGATCTGATACGTATCCGTACCTATTTGATGCGACAATCTCAGAAAGAAAAGGTTCTTCAACTGAAAGTCTTTTGGTAAAATATTAGTCAACCTTTGATAGAACGATTCGGGCGAAACATTAAAACCGCTCATCAAAGCAATCATTTCCTGAGGTTTTGGATTTGTTTTTGACAAAAATAAATTCAGTTCATCTATTAGTTTTTGTCTTGGAATAAGTAAGGCTCCTGCAAAATAAGAAGCATAAAAGTTGTTCAAAACCTGATCGAAGTTATCAAACTTAATCCAGCTGAACGTATATAATCTTTCGGTGATTTCAAGATAATTATACGCAATTTCTTTTGCTAAAATAAACGCCCTTTGAGGCTCGTCAATATCTAATGAAAGAAGTAAAGTCTTGCTTTTTGGAACAAAAATAGATCTCAAATCTCCCAATTGTTCTTGCTCCGAAAAAACGAGTTCTTTTATCGTATAACCATATTCTTCAATTAAAATCGCCGTAAGTTCTTCAATCGAAATTTTGGCTTCAATATTCACGTGAAACGCTTTCGAAAACTGCAACACTTTCTGTTCTAAATCTTCAAAATAGTTCGTATGCGCTTCTTGGTAAGAACGCAATGACGCCAAAAAGAAACTCTCTCTTGTCAAATTATAATGTTGCGCAATCTCAATAATCGTACTGATAAACGCATTGACTTTTGCAGGTGCATTAGCAATAATGTCGATAAGATCGTTTTCCTGAATCCCAAAAATCTCAAGAGGAATCTCTTTTAAAATTCCCGATTTTAGGATTTCTCCAATGGGCGCCAGATTATTGTCCAGTTTCAACGACACCATATTATCATAGGAAATATCGAGTTTTTCGGCTAACAGAATAATTTTATCCGTTTTTGGATACTTTTTACCTTTTTCAATTTCGTTCAAGTACGATTTTGAAAGGTCTGTGATTTTTGCCAAACCAAATAGTGACAGATTCTTATTAGTGCGAGCCTGCTTGAGTTTTAATCCAAAAATCAACTTGATATAATCCTTTTCTATGTTCATATCTCAAAGATAAGCTAAAAAATATTTAAGCCAAAAAAAATATTTTTTATTTTTAGCGTACGTTCGCTTGTTTTGTAAAAAACTTTTCGTAACATTGTCATGTAAAACATATTAACCATGAAAGCAAATACCGAAACAACCGAAAAATCGCTACAGTTTTCTAATGAAACGAAAGAGCATTATCCAGAAATTTTGACGGACAAGGCCATTAATTTTATTACAGAACTTCACGAGCGATTCAATGCCAAAAGACTTTTGTTATTAGACGAAAGAAAAAAACAACAGGATTTATTCGATCAAGGTGCCTTACCCAATTTTCCTGCTGAGACCAAAAGCATCAGAGAAAGTAATTGGAAAGCGGCAAAAACGCCAGAAGATTTATTAGATCGAAGAGTCGAAATAACCGGTCCGGTCGACAGAAAAATGGTCATCAATGCATTGAATTCGGGTGCGAAAACGTTCATGGCTGATTTTGAAGACAGCACTTCTCCTACTTGGAGTAACTTAATGACGGGTCAGCAAAACCTGAAAGATGCGGTAAATAAAACCATTGCTCTTGAAGATACTTTAAAGAATAAAAAATACAGTCTAAACGAAAAAACTGCCGTGCTGCTTGTTCGTCCAAGAGGATTGCATTTGCCGGAAAAAAATATTTTAATTAACGGAGAACAAACTTCAGGATCACTAATTGATTTTGGCTTGTATGCTTTTCATAATTACAAACAACTTATTGAGGATGGAACGGCGCCGTATTTTTACATCCCAAAACTAGAACATTATCTGGAAGCAAGATGGTGGAATGAAGTTTTCGAATTCACGCAGGAATATTTAGGCGTAAAAAACGGAACATTCAAAGCCACGATTTTAATCGAAACAATAACTGCCAGTTTTCAATTAGACGAAATCATTTTTGAACTGAAAGAGCATATTGTAGGCCTTAATTGCGGGCGATGGGATTACATTTTTTCTTATATAAAAAAATTAAGAAAAAACCCAGCTTTCATCGTTCCAAACAGAGATCAGGTGACGATGACTTCTCCATTTATGAGTGCGTATTCCCAATTAGTTATTCAAAGATGCCACAAACGAAATATTCATGCAATTGGTGGAATGGCGGCACAAATTCCAATAAAAAACAACGAAGAAGCCAATAAAATTGCTTTCGACAAAGTAATAGCCGACAAAGAACGGGAAGTAAAAAATGGTCATGACGGAACTTGGGTCGCACATCCGGATTTGGTTTCACTTGCCATGACGGTATTCGATAAATACATGCCAACAAAAAACCAAATTGAGGTAAAAAGAGAAGATGTACACGTTACCGAAAGTGATTTACTCGAAACCCCAAAAGGAACCATTACCGAAGAAGGGGTTCGAAAAAACATTAGTATTTCAGTATTATATATCGCTTCCTGGCTCAACGGACAAGGCGCCGCAGCCTTGCAAAATTTGATGGAAGACGCTGCTACTGCTGAGATTTCGAGATCACAATTATGGCAATGGCTACAAAATAAAGTTCTTTTAGACAATCAAAAAGTCCTATCTGAAAAATACTACCATCGACTAGCCATGGAAGAATTTGAAAAAATAAGAAAACTCGTTGGAGATGAAAATCATGAAAAACAAAAATACAGACTAGCGGAGCAATTATTAGATATTCTAGTCGTAAACGATAATTTTATCGAATTTTTGACTCTACCTGGATACAAATACATTTAAAAAATCAATTACAATCCCTATTAACAAACAACCAAAAAGAAAAAAAAGATGAAAACTACTGAAACAAGAATTCAAGAATTAGTTACCGATTGGATTACAAACCCAAGATGGAATGGTATTGAGCGTCCTTACACTGCTGAAGAAGTGGTAAAATTACAAGGATCGTATCAAATTGAGCACAGTGTAGCCAGAATTGGAGCGAATACCTTATGGAATAAACTAAATTCTCAGGATTTTGTAGCCGGACTTGGCGCGCTAACCGGAAACCAGGCCATTCAAGAGGTAGAAGCAGGATTAGATGCTATTTATTTGAGCGGATGGCAAGTTGCTGCTGATGCAAATGTAGCCGGCGAAATGTACCCCGATCAATCTTTATATCCTGCTAACAGTGTTCCATTGGTAGTAAAAAGAATTAATAACGCCCTATTGAGAGCAGATCAAATACAAGTGGTTAACGGAACTGCTGACAAAAAAGAGTATCTGGTTCCTATTGTGGCTGACGCCGAAGCTGGTTTTGGTGGAAACCTAAACGCTTTCGAATTAATGAAAGCGATGATTGAAGCGGGAGCTGCGGGAGTTCACTTTGAAGACCAATTGAGTTCTGCTAAAAAATGCGGTCACTTAGGTGGAAAAGTATTGGTTCCTACGCAAGAAGCCATCAACAAATTGATTGCAGCACGTTTAGCAGCTGACGTAATGGGAACGCCAACAATTGTTGTTGCCCGAACTGATGCGGATGCAGCTAACTTATTGACCAGCGATATTGACCCAAGAGATGCTAAATTCATCACGGGAGAGAAAACTGGAGAAGGTTTTTTCTATGTAAATTGTGGCGTGGAGCAAGGAATTGACAGAGGATTGAGTTATGCGCCTTACGCTGATTTAATCTGGATGGAAACCAGTAATCCGGATCTGGATTACGCAAGACAATTTGCTGAAGGAATTCACGCAAAATTCCCAGAAAAAATGTTGGCTTACAATTGTTCGCCTTCTTTCAACTGGGCTGCAAAATTATCCGTTGCTGAAATGGAAACATTCCGCGAAGATCTTGCAGCAATGGGATACAAGTTCCAATTCATCACTTTAGCCGGATTCCACGCATTGAATACCAGCATGTTCGAATTGTCTAAAGCCTACAAAGAAAGAGGAATGGCAGGCTATTCTGAATTGCAGGAAAGAGAATTTGCTTTACAGAAACATGGTTTTAAAGCGGTTAAACACCAAGGTTTCGTAGGAACTTCTTATTTTGATGCGGTACAAAATACCGTTACAATCGGGAAATCTTCTACCACCGCGATGAAAGACTCTACTGAAACAGCTCAGTTTTAAAAAAAACAACAACCATAAAAAAACACGATTTCATCTGAAATCGTGTTTATTGTTTTTAAAAATTTATCGCCACGAATTTCACTAATTCTCACTAATTAATTCGTGCTAATTCGTGAAATTCGCGGCAAATATTTTTTTGCAATTATGCATAATTTAAGTCTGTCAACTAAATCTACAGACTGAAAGTCCAAAGTAATTTACTTCGATTCTATAATTTCAAGATCTGTTATCACTTTCTCTTTCCCTTTTTGAATACTAATTTTATTCACTGAAATTGGAAGGTAATACTTGCCGTTTTTAGCTGCTTCCAGTTTAATTTTTTTGTCTTTATTTTTCCAATTGTCAGCCGTTGTTTTACTTATTGAAAGATCATAAACGTGTTTGTTTAGTCCTTTTGACGCTTTCACTTTCTGAGAATAAAAGACTTCCTTCAAGCTGTTTTCAATTTGTAAAAGCACTTCTGAATCCGTATTGGAATAGAACCAAATCTCTGCTTTTGGCTCTGAAGCCTTAGCCCAAGAACTCCAACTGTTCCCCCATTCTCTTGATTTTTTTACCTTTTTAAGTTCAAAAACATGAAGACTTTCCGCTACCACTTTATCGCTCAATTGTTGCACTTGATCCAAATTAACTTTATAAATCGAACGACCATGAGTTCCCACCACTAAATCTTTTGCTTTCTTTTGAATCACTACATCGTGAACCGCAACGTTTGGAATTCCATTCGAGAAATCATCCCAAGTTGTTCCTTTATTTAACGAAACATACAATCCGTTATCCGTTCCCAGATACAAAACATTCTCATTTACATTATCCTCCACTATTACATTCACCGGACTTGAAGGCAAATTATTGGCTATATTTTTCCAGGTTTGACCAAAATCATCCGACACATACACATAACTAGTGAAATCATCATTTCGATATCCGTTTAAAGTCGCATACACTCTTTCTTCCTTATGTGCCGAAGCCACGACTCTGGAAACCCAACGATTCTGAGGCAAATTTCCCGAAATTTTGTTCCAAGTAGCTCCGCCATCTTTCGAAACATGAATCAATCCATCATCACTTCCAGTGTAGAGTAATCCAAACTGCAAAGTGCTTTCGCTGATAGCAGCGATAGTTCCAAAAGCAACATTTCCTTCTTTCACTCCTTGCGTCAAATCAGGTGAAATAGCCGTCCATGTTTGTCCTTGATTCATCGATCGATGCAAGAAATTAGACCCCATGTATAAAATATCCTGATTGTGCGAAGACAATAAAATAGGTGTTTGCCAATTGAATCGGAATGGTTTCTCGTCCTTTTTTGGCTTTGGCGAAACATACTCTCGCTTGTTAGTTGCACGATCAATTCTATAATAATTTCCAAATTGAAAACCCGTAAAAACAATATTTGGATTTCTTTTATCAATTTGAGTTTGCATTCCGTCGCCTCCCATCAAATTTTCATACGGGTATTTCCCGGTTTGGTACCATTCTGAGGAATATTTGTAAGTGCTAGGTCCAACCCAAACGCCATTATCCTGCATCCCGCCATAAATATTATATGGTTCTTGCTCATCTACATTCACTGCATAAAACTGACTTACGGAATGCGAATTACTTTTTACCCAATGCGCTCCATCATCATACGAAATGTTCAAACCACCGTCATTTCCATTAATTAAATGTCCGGATTTATTTGGGTTCACCCAAACTACGTGATGATCTGCGTGAACATTTTCTTCGCTTATGGAAGTGAATGTTTTTCCGCCATCATTTGATTTGATAATCGGCACACCTGACAAATAAATTTTATTCACATC
The DNA here is from genome assembly GCF_052119725.1 of Flavobacterium sp. W20_MBD1_R3. Classification (NCBI taxonomy): domain Bacteria; kingdom Pseudomonadati; phylum Bacteroidota; class Flavobacteriia; order Flavobacteriales; family Flavobacteriaceae; genus Flavobacterium; species Flavobacterium sp. W20_MBD1_R3. The sequence goes on along the minus strand of NZ_JBGQOR010000004.1, from coordinate 252,036 downwards.
GTTTGGATCTACAGAGATAACACTGAAATAATATCCGTAAGAATAAAAGAAATCATCTATGAAATCCTGATGAGTCTTCGTCCAATTTTTTCCTCCATTACTTGATTTGTATACTTCAGCTCCAATAACTTCTGTTTCAGCTAAACTATTTATCGCATCCAGAACTACTTTGGCAGCTTCATTAGGTTGCAAATACCCGTTTTGAACCCAATGTTTGATGTTTTCGGCTCTGTATTTTTCGGTTAATCCGTAATTCTTTAAAATAGAATTCAGACTTTTATTTGGTAATTTCAGGAATTCGTCTCCTGGCATAGAAAATGCAACCGGCAACGAATTGCTTTTTTTGGATCCACCCGGTCTTTTGAATTGGTTATCCAAAACAGCATACACATTTTCATCGTCATACACTGCTAAACCAATTCTCCCAACGCCTTCGCCAACAGGAAATCCACTTTCAGCATTCGTATAGAGCTTCCAAGTCAATCCCGCATCATCACTTTTATAAATCCCCGAAGTAGCTCCGCTTCCTATAAAATCCCACGCTTTTCTGTCTTTACTCCAAGAAGCTGCATATTGAACCTTGAAGTTTTTTGGCGAAACAGCCACATCAATAATCCCGGTTTCATCATCAATATAAAGGGTTTTATTCCACGTTTTTCCGCCATTAGTCGTTTTATAAATTCCTCTTTCTTCATTTTTTGAATATAAATGACCCACTGCACCCACAACAACTTCATCTGGATTTGATGGATTTATAAGTATTCTGCTGATGTGATGACTGTCATGCAAGCCCATATTTTGCCAAGTCTTTCCTTTGTCTTCTGATTTCAAAATTCCAATTCCGGCGTAAGACGAACGGGACGAATTCACTTCGCCAGTTCCTACCCAAATCGTTCCTCGTTTCCAGTCTATCGCGATATCGCCTACATTTTGCGTAGGCGCCGCATCCATAACCGGCGAAAAACTCATCCCATTATTATTCGTGTACCAAAGTCCGCCCGAAGCATATCCCACATAAAATTCGGTTGGATTTTCCGGATTTACGTCCACATCCACCACTCTGCCGCTCATCACTGTTGGCCCCACATTTTCGAAAGTAACCTGCTGAAAAATCGATTGATTTTCCATTTGTTTTTTGGATTCCAATGATTGCTGAATTGCTTCGTCAGAAACTTGTCCCCAAGAGACACTTTGTACGATAAGGGCAGAAAAGAATACTATTTTTTTCATGTAAAACTGATTTGAATTGGAAAATTAATCATAAAAATAGTTATCTGAAAATTTTATACTGTAATTAACAACCGTTTCTTTCAAAGTTAGTATTTTTGAATAATCAATATAAAAAATAAGGATTGTATAATGTTATTTATGTTTATCCATAAAAACGCCCATTAAGATTGCATTTTACTACAATTAAATAAAAAAAATCAACACATGAAATACCACCAAATTGACCGAGATTTATTTATAAAAAATAGAGCCAAATTCATGGCTCAGATGAAGCCAAAAAGCGTTGCCATCTTCAATTCTAATGATATTTATCCCGTTTCTGCAGATAGTACGTTGCCATTTGCACAACACCGCGACATATTTTACTTAAGTGGAGTCGATCAGGAAGAAAGTATTTTATTGCTTTTCCCGGATGCACCATACGAGCATCAAAGAGAGATGTTATTCTTGAAAGAAACCAACGAGCACATTGCTATTTGGGAAGGCGAAAAACTGACTAAAGAACGTGCTTTTGAAACAACAGGAATCAGAACCGTGTATTGGTTGCAGGAATTTGAGAAAGTTTTATTCGAAATGATGACTCACTCGGATACAATGTACATCAATACGAACGAGCATTACCGCGCTACTGTAGAAACCGAAACGCGTGAGGCACGTTTTGTAAAGTGGTGGAAAGCACAATATCCCGCGCATGCTGTTGCCAAAAGTAACCCAATATTGCAACGCCTTCGTTCTGTAAAAGAAACCGAAGAATTGGATTTAATCCAAAAAGCCTGTAACATTACGGAACTCGGTTTTAGAAGATTATTGCCTTTTGTGAAACCAAACATAATGGAATACGAAATCGAGGCTGAACTGATTCACGAATTCACTCGCAACCGTTCTCGTGGTTTTGCCTACACGCCAATTATCGCTTCTGGAAACAATGCTAACGTGTTGCATTACATCGAAAACAACCAACAATGCAAAGCCGGCGATTTGATTTTACTGGATGTTGCAGCTGAATATGCCAACTATTCCAGTGACATGTCGCGAACCATTCCAGTTTCAGGAAAATACTCCAAAAGACAAAAAGAAGTATATAATGCCGTTTTACGTGTGAAAAACGAAGCGACCAAAATGCTGTCAACAGGAACACTTTGGAAACAGTACCATATCGAAGTAGGGAAATTAATGACTTCTGAATTGCTAGGTTTGGGTCTTATTGATAAAGCCGATGTGCAAAACGAAAATCCGGAATGGCCCGCTTACAAAAAATATTTCATGCACGGAACTTCCCACCACATGGGACTTGATACGCACGATTACGGTATCCTGACCGAGCCTATACGTGCCAATATGGTATTCACCGTAGAGCCGGGAATTTACATTCCTGCAGAAGGTTTCGGAATCCGTTTGGAGGACAACATCATCGTTCAGGAAAGCGGCGACCCCTTCAACATGATGCGCAACATCCCAATTGAAGCAGACGAAATCGAAGAATTAATGAACAGTTAATTCAGTAAGTACATACAATCAAATCGGTTTACAGTAATGTGAACCGATTTTTTTTTGGGCACAACCCAGCCTCAGTAAACTCCGGCTGCGTCGGGCTATTCGCTATAAGTCCTCGTCTCCTCAAAAAAGACGAGACTGTGGGCTTTCCGCTGCTATCCCTTGCGCGCTTCAACGAGAAAATTTACAATTCCAAAATTCATCTTAAAGCTGTAACTTTATAATCACCCTTCCGACTTATTTAAAACAACAACTATTTTTTAAAACATATTCAATATGTAATTTGAACCGATAAGAAATTAAGAAAAATTAAGCTCTGCCTCTTAATGGTAAAAAACTTTTAAATAAAAACCTAAAATACAGAAATCATGCAAGCACACGAAATTGACTACCACATTTACGGCGAGGAAATGCAATATGTGGAAATAGAACTGGACCCACAAGAAATTGTAATTGCCGAAGCGGGAAGTTTTATGATGATGGACAATAATATCCAAATGGAAACTATTTTTGGAGACGGTTCCGGACAAGAAAACGGATTATTTGGCAAACTTTTAAGCGCCGGAAAACGAGTGCTGACCGGTGAAAGCCTTTTTATGACAGCGTTTATCAATCAAAACAATACCAAAAGCAAAGTTTCATTCGCATCGCCTTATCCCGGAAAAATAATTCCGATAGACTTGACGCAATTTAACGGTAAATTCATTTGCCAGAAAGACGCGTTTCTCTGCGCTGCCAAAGGCGTTTCTGTGGGAATTGAATTCTCTAAAAAACTCGGCCGCGGATTGTTTGGTGGCGAGGGTTTCATCATGCAAAAAATAGAAGGCGATGGCCTGGCGTTTGTGCATACTGGCGGAACATTAGCCAAAAAAGAATTAGCCGCAGGCGAAATCCTTAAAGTAGATACCGGTTGCATTGTAGGTTTTACTAAAGATGTGGATTATGATATTGAGTTTATTGGCGGCATCAAGAATTCTATTTTTGGTGGCGAAGGCCTATTTTATGCTACACTGCGCGGTCCGGGAACCGTTTACGTGCAATCCTTGCCTTTTAGCAGACTGGCTGATAGAATCATCGCATCTGCACCAAGAGCTGGCGGAAACAGTCGTGACGAAGGAAGTTTATTGGGCGGTTTAGGAAGTTTGCTCAATGGTGACAAACGATTTTAAATTTCACAAACGGCTTTCATAAATCATTTTAAAACATATCAGTCAATTAAGCAAATTGAAGTAACGCTTAAATGACTTATGTGGTTGAAAAACACTTTTTGTACAAAAATTCTGTTCAAAAATTTTCAATATTTATTCGTAGTTTTTAGTCTAATTCGCTGCAACAATTCTAAAAACTACTATAACTTATCTGGTTTAAAAAAATTAAAGCCCTAATTTTGCAGACTCTCAAAAACTAAAAGTGAAACAAATTCTCTTTAAAAATACCAACATCTCCTACTCCGATACCGGGAAAGGAACCGCTATTGTCTTACTTCATGGTTTCTTGGAAAACAAAGGCATGTGGGATTTTTATATTCCAAAGTTTGCTATAAAAAACCGAGTCATAACCATTGATTTATTGGGACATGGAGAAACGGAATGTTTGAGTTACGTGCAAACAATGGAAGATAATGCCGATGCAGTTCACGCAGTTTTATCAGAATTACGGATCCGTAAGGCCATTTTTGTCGGGCATTCGATGGGTGGTTATGTGGCTTTGGCTTTCGCCGAATTGTATCCTGACACGATAAAAGGATTGGTACTACTGAACTCGACCGCAAGAGCTGACAGTGAGGAACGAAAAACAAATCGTGATCGGGCTATCAAAGCGGTAAAACAATCTTTCATGAATTTTGTTTCACTTTCTATCGCTAATTTATTCAGTGAAAACAACAGAGAACGCCTTTCATCAGAAATTGAAAAAGTAAAAAAAGAAGCTTTAAAAACACCACTTCAAGGTATCGTTGCGTCACTAGAAGGAATGAAAATAAGACAAGATAGAGAAGTGTTGTTACATCTTACGCCCTATCCAAAATTATTAATTCTGGGCGAAAAAGATCCCGTCCTAAATCACGAAGAAACCAAAGAACAAATTGAAAGCACGAACGTGAAACTGGTCACTTTTCCGGACGGACACATGAGCTACATCGAAAACCAAGACCAGTTATTGATTGTATTGTTGGCTTTTTTCAAAAGTATCTAAATCATTCCTGATTTCAAATATCCCTTTTCCACCAATTCGCTTTTGTCATTCAAGTGGTACATTTTTCCCTCTTTCATCAACGCCAGTTTTGTGGAAACCTTAATCACATTTTCATAGTTATGATCCGTGATAATGATTCCTTTTACACTGGACATTGCGGTGATTAAATTATTAATTTTTTCAATCATTATAGGTGACAAACCATTGTAAGGCTCGTCCAACAAAACAAATTTTGACGCATTATTCAGGATTAATTTAATTTCTAAATACCGTAATTCTCCACCGGACAAATGCTTTATTTTTTTGTTGCGCATCGATTGAATCATTTCATCGGCATAAAAATCCTGCAGATTCTCTTTGGCAATAGACAATTGAATGGTCTTTTTTATCGATAATGAATTTGGAATAAAATTATCCTGAGGCAAATAACTAATTTCATTTAACAACTGGCTGGTCCTTGCTTTCACGACTCCATTGACCCGAATAAATTTAAAATCGGCAGCTACAATTCCGAAAATGATTTTCAACAAAGTAGATTTTCCGGAACCATTTCGTCCTAAAACACCAATAATATCAGCGGTTTCGCATTTCAAATACACATCGGAAACTATGATTTTCCCATCATACTGTTTTTGAACACTGTCTACTTCTAAAACACTCTTTGTCATACCAATTTCAAAACTACATTAATGACTAATATCAGCGCCAACGAAAAAACAAAATTCATTAGAAAACCATACACAAACAATTGCATTTTTGAAATTCCGTTATTGTAATAAAACAAGTATTCAATTTTAGCATTCACCTCTTTTATCAAAAGGCTAATGAAGAAACCAAAAATAATAAGTACGTACTTGAAGGTTTCAAATCCTCCAAAAACCCATGCCAAAGCGCTTATTGACACGTTTATTATCAAAGTGCTTTTGTAAAACTCAAAGATGTTGGCTAATTTTCTGATTGGAAGTTTTATTTAAATTATTTTCTCTTTGAAAGGAATGCTTTCATCTAAAATTTCGCTCAATAAAAGAACCATTTGTTCTAAATAATTACTCAAAATTTCTTCATTTATAATCGAATTTATTTCTTTGTCTTCTTTAAAATTAAATGGAAGAAAACCCGCTTTTAAATTCTTGAAAGAGATAATTCCGGCTTCAATTGGCTTTCCTTTTGCTTCGTGCTCATACATAAAAGCATAGGCGAGGACCTGAATGATTTTATCGCTTTTAATATCTTCCGTTAATCCTTTCCAGGATTTCAGAGTGACGCTCGCTTTTTCAACTTTTCCGGTTTTGTAATCGATAATTCGAATGACTCCGTTGCGCTCTTCAATTCTATCTACATTTCCTTTTATCAATACGGGAAAAAGCAAATTAGGATGATTTAAAGTTCTTCCAAAAGTTTGTTCTAAAGCTATAATTTTTATCGCATCGCCATTTTTAATACTTTCTAATTCTACTTTTAAGAAATTAGAAACATTTCGTTTAGCTACTTCAAACGCCAATAAATTTCGGCCTTTTTTGATCTCTCCTTCTTTATAAACTAATTTAAACTGTTTCAAAACCTCAGCGTCTATTTGTTTAAAACAGTTTAAAATATCGCTTTCTGATATAAATTTACCAATGAAAGGCTCGTACAAAACTTTCAAAGTTTCGTGAATAATAGTTCCCAACGTATTCAAAGCAATATTTTCCTCTACTTCTTCGACTTCGCTAATGCGCAAAATTTTCTGGAAATAAAACTGAATCGGATTCCGAATATAACTCGTCAAAGCCGATGGAGAAAAACCTTTTTCAGCAATTTCTTTCAATCGTACCATCACACTTTCTGATTTTGGAATCACCATCGGTTGATAGGCCGTTTCAGGTAAAACTGCATTGTAAATTTCGTGTGTTAACGTATGATTATTTTGCTTTTCGACTTCCAATTGGGTTATAAAACGGCTTTTTTCACCCGCATCCAGACCTTCACTTTCTGTATTATACAGCAAGTAAATATTTTTGGCGCGTTGCAACAAATGATAGAAATGATAGGTATAAATGGCGTCCTTTTCTTTGAAAGTCGGCAAACCCAATTCGCGTTTCACATCGTAAGGAATAAACGAGTTTTGTGATTTTCCCGCCGGAAATTTACCTTCATTCATCGAAGTAACAATAACAGTATCAAAATCCAAAACACGACTTTCTAAGACTCCCATAATCTGTAAACCATTCAACGGTTCACCTTCAAAAGAAACTTCAGCCAGATCAATTACTTGTTTGTAAATGGCATAAAGTGTTTCTATTTTATCAATATGTTCGTGTTTCGAATAATAATTAATCAGTTTGTTAATGACTTTAAAAATAGCAAAGACAAAAGCTTTGGTGATTTTTTCTTCTTCGTTATCGTTGCTTAAATTTTCTTTTATAGTTTGCAATAATTTAGAAATCGTCTCCAATACAGGAATCGAACCCTTTTCCCATTTTTGGAATAATAAAAGAAACAATTCGCTTGGAATTAAATTCAATTCCATCAATTTATGATGCGTAATAAAAGTATAATTATTTTGATTGATGATATGGACAAGCGCGCTGGTTTTTGCATACGGTTCCACCAAAGGATGCGTTAAAATATCCAACACATCTTTGTAATACAACACATAATTTTTGGCATTTCTGGATAATGCATTCGTATGCATTTTGAATAATTTGGCAATCAAAATCTGCGCTGGATTGTTCTTACTCGAATATCCCATTGTGATATTCAAAGCACCAACGCTAGACGGTAACGAATATAAAAGTGGAACCAACAGATTTTCCTCACCTAGAACCACAGCCACATTATCCAACTTTCCCTCTGTGCCGAGACTTCGGGATTCATTGATGACCTTTTCGATAATACTTCCGGCTATCTTGGCTTGGCCAATTGTTTTTGGTGTGCCAATAACCTGAATGTTTTTTGTCTGCGAAAAATCATTCACAATCCATTCAAACGGATGCTGCTTATAATGTTTCCAACTTTCTTTGAAACGTCTTACAAAGAGTCCTGCATCGTGATATGGATCATTTAGAAAGGTTTGGTCTGCGTCCCAATATATTTTGGCCTGATCAGAGGCGATAAGGTGCTGGATTATTTTTTCTTCGGCGGCATTCAAAGCATTAAAACCGGCAAATAGAAATTGTTTCTCTTGTACCGAATTCGAAAAATGATTTATGCTATTTACTGCTTCGCGATAAATCAAGCCTTGATACCCGATTCCTTTATTCAACAAATGCGTGTAAAGAGATTGATAATAATTGGGTAGTAATTTCCAAAAATCAATATATTTTTCTAGTAATGCAGTTTTATTTTCAACTTCGATTCCCCATTTTTTGATGTCTTCAATGTCTTTCAGATACGAAAGAACATGGGATGGATCTAATAAATAGCGGTCAATTTCATTAAAGTCCTGCAGGAGTGTTTTGGCCCAATTGGCAAACAATTCAAAGGATTGTTGGTTTGACTTATCGGTAATAGACAAATATACTTCGTAGAATTCAAATAATAGCTCAATAGGATCTATGGTCCTAATCCCAGCAATATTTTGTACAAAATCTTCAATACTTATAATTTCAGGAGAAAGTATATTTGTGGTGACTTGATTTTTTAGCGCTTCAATCAGGAATATTTTAGCGCGTTTGTTGGGTAAAACTACAATCGTGTTGGAAAGATTGCCTAAATAATTTTCAATTAAAACCGAAGCTATTTTATCAAGAAAAGAAGTATTTGTCATTTTATAAAAATAAAAAAAACGCCCCGATAAATCGAGGCGTTTTCTAAATATTTTTGAAGAAAATTATTTTTGTAAAAGAACTTCTGTTCTTCTGTTTTTTGCTTTACCAGCAGCAGTTTTGTTAGTCTCAACTGGACTTCCTTCACCAAAACCAACAGCATTTAAGTTTTCAGCTTTGATACCTCTTTCTAATAAAGCATCTCTAACGATGTTAGCTCTATCTTCAGAAAGTTTTTGATTCATTTCATCTGAACCATCGCTATCAGTGTGACCTTCAATACTAAATTTAGCATTAGGATAGTTTTTAAGAATTTCTGCCATTGCATCTAATCTAGCTGGAACGTCACCAGTTTTGAAAGTAGCTTTACCTGAATTAAAGTAAACTGCTCTAGCTTGAATTTTAAGATCATCTAACGCTTCAGTAGTTACTTCAGGACATCCTTTGTTGCTAGCTGGACCAGCAATTGTAGGACATTCGTCATCTTTATCATAAACGCCATCTCCATCAGTGTCTGGCCATGGGCATCCACCGTTTTCTTTAGGACCTGCAACTGTAGGACATTTGTCATCTTTATCAGCAACACCATCTCCATCTGTATCAGGACATCCGTTTAATTCTTTAGGACCAGCTTCATTTGGACAAGCATCATCTTTATCAGCAACACCATCTCCGTCTGTATCAGGACATCCGTTTAATTCTTTAGGACCAGCTTCATTTGGACACGCATCTTCACTGTCTTGAATTCCGTCTCCATCTGTATCAGGACATCCGTTGAATTCTTTTAAACCAGCAACTTCTGGACAAGCATCGTCTTTGTCATATATTCCATCCCCGTCTGTATCTTTTCCTCCAAATTTGAAGATAAGACCAGCTGTGTGTTGAAAAAGTGATGGAGCATCTGGAGTTGCAAAAGCTACTTCTCCTTCAGTTCTATCTCCAAAAGATTTTTTATATCTTGTTGCGATTTCTAAACCAACATTTTCAGTAAACCAGAAAGTTAAACCAGCACCTGGATTTACAGTTCCGAAGCTACTGTCTCCAAAGAATGTATACCCTCCACCAATAGAAAGAGATGGATCAATAACTTTAGATTTAATTAAATTCATGAAGCTGTATTTGATAGTTGCATCAACACCATAATACATTAAATCACCTGGATTAGTTACATGATATCCTCTAGAATCATGACCTACAGTTCCCGGTGCAAAAGTTACAAACTTATCAATTTTGTTTACAGATCCAGAAAGACCAAAAGAGAAATTATCTCCTACGTATCTAGATACAGTTAAGTAAGATACCGAAGGAAGTATATTCCAGTTCGTTTTTACGTCAAAAGGTTGGGAAAAATGACGATCTAGCCAATTGTTTCCACCTTCAGCACCCGCTTTAGTGTCTATGGCATTTACTCCAAAGGAGATTGCCCATGGGTTGTTACTGTCTTGTGCGTGAGAACTTAAACCCATCACCATCATCGCAGCAACTAAAATTTTGTTAAGATGTTTCATACTTAATTTTTTTAATTACGATTTAGTTAATTATCTGCAAAAATAGCGCGTAATTTTTAAACTACAAAATGTAATGTTAAAAAAAACCTACTAACAAGGCTAAAAGTGCGAATTATACAACATTTAGCTCTTTTCCAACCGCAATAAAGGCGTTAATTGCTTTGTCCAAATGGCCTTTCGTATGTGCTGCCGAAAGTTGTACTCTAATTCTTGCTTTGTCTTTAGGGACCACTGGAAAAAAGAAACCTATCACGTAAATCCCTCGTTTTAATAACTCATTCGCCATCGTTTGAGATAATTTTGCATCATATAACATCACCGGAACTATTGCCGAATCTCCATCAATGATATCAAAACCTGCTTTTTTCATTCCTTCCTTGAAATAATTCGTATTCCACTCTAATTTATCCCTAAGTGTAGTGTCCTTTTCTAACAGTTCAAAAACCTTGATGGAAGCACCAACAATTGCTGGTGCCAAAGAATTTGAAAACAAATACGGTCGGGAACGTTGGCGTAATAATTCGATAATTTCTTTTTTAGCGGTCGTATACCCACCCATGGCACCACCAAGGGCTTTCCCTAATGTTCCCGTAATAATATCAACTCTTCCCATAACCCCTTTTAACTCCAGTGTCCCTTTTCCGGTAGCACCAATAAATCCTGTGGCATGACATTCATCGACCATAACCATTGCATCATATTTATCTGCCAAATCACAAATTTTATCTAAAGGAGCCACAACACCATCCATTGAGAATACACCATCTGTAACAATTAATTTGAAACGCGTTCCTGCTTCTCTCGCCTTAATTAGCTGCTTTTCCAGATCTTCCATGTTGCTGTTTTCATAGCGGTACCTGGCTGCTTTACACAAGCGAACTCCATCGATAATAGAAGCATGGTTCAAACTATCCGAAATAATGCAATCCAGCTCTCCTAACAAGGGTTCAAAAACACCTCCGTTTGCATCAAAAGCCGCAGCATAAAGAATAGTGTCTTCTGTACCATAAAATTCAGAAATCTTTTTTTCCAAAGTTTTATGAATGTCTTGTGTTCCACAAATAAAACGTACCGATGACATTCCAAAACCATGTGTATCCAAAGCATCTTTTGCTGCCTGAACCACTTCTGGGTGAGATGACAAACCAAGATAATTATTGGAACAAAAATTCAAAACTGTTTCTCCTGTTGAAATAGTGATTTCGGCCCCTTGCGGTGAAGTGATAATTCTTTCTTTTTTGAAAATCCCGTTGTCTTCTATAGTTTGCAATTCTGCTTGAAGATGTTCTTTAATTTTTCCGTACATTTTTTTTATATTTTTAAAATTCAATTTTGCGAATAATTCATTTTTTAGGCTACAAATTTACTACATCAATTCCTTTTCCGATATAAATAAGTGCTTTTTTTGTCACTTTATAACCCATTAACTCAATTGCTGCTTGATAATTTTCTAATTGATGTTGGTGTTTCACATTATACCTTCCTGTTTTATAATCCAGTAGCAACACCTCTTTATTTTTTGTCACTACCATCCGGTCCGGCTTAATGGTTTTCCCTTCTTTTTGAATAATAGTTTGCTCATTCAAAACTTCATTCCCTTCTGCAAAACAAATTTCTAACTCACTGTGATTAACAATTTCCTGCATAGTACTGTAAACAGCCTTTTTTTGTTTAAAAACAATCAATCCGTTTTCAATCGCCTTGGTGATGGCCAAGTCGATATCTGTTTTAGTTTTTACAAAAGATAAAATCTCATGAATGACATTCCCATATTCAATAGCTTCCTGTTGTTGTGTTCCCCACATCAAAGCTTCCCTTTGTGCAATTTTTATGTTTTTTGGATTCAAAATTTCTGAAACTACAGGAATCGTTTTTGACATGTCAATGTGCTTCTTTTCTTTTGATAATTTAGCGGCATCCCCAAACTCATATTCTAACTTATCAGCATTAAATTCGCCTTTACTATCCAAATAATTAATAAAAAAAGCACACATGTTATTCTTTGGCACTTCCCCTTTATTGGATAAATTCAAATTCGAAATCACATACAACTGCTCTTCTGCTCTGGTCAAAGCCACATAAAGGACATTGATATTGTCTAATAATTCTTCTTGTTTCTTTTGATTATATACCTCAGCCGCTTCCTCTCCAAATCCTTCGACAGCGCTACTGTTATCAATTAACACTTTTGACAGACCAAAAGTTTCTTCTTCGGCATTAAGCCATAGTTTATCTTTTGGCTTTCTGTTGTAATCTTCTTCTGCAAATGGCATAATAACCACTGGAAACTCCAATCCTTTTGATTTATGAATTGTCATAATCCGAACGGCATTGTTTCCTTCTGGTGAGGGAATGCTGAATTTTTGTGCATTTTTATCCCAAAAATTCAGAAAGTCAGAAATCCCTGCCTGATTGCGAATGTCCCGTTCGAGCACTATGTCTAAAAAATATTGTACGTAGGCATTCCCCTCCCCAACCCTCTCCCTAGGGGAAGGAGCCGAAACCGATAAGTTAAAGTTTTGAATTTCTTCTTGTTGAATTAATTCTTTTTTTATTCGTTTTAAAACCTCTGAGATACTCTTTATAACTTGCTCATTGGTAAATCGAATAACTTTATACCCTAATTTATTTAGAGTAATGGTTCTGTTATTATTTAAGTGAGCTTGCTCTTCCGTAAAATGATAATCTCCATCCACTTCAACAACCAGTTTTTTTGATAAACAAACAAAATCAACAATACAGTCATCTATCAAATGTTGTTGCCTAAATTTATAATCTTCAAATGATTTAGATTTAAGCTCCATCCAAAGAACTTTATCAGCATGTATTGGTTCTTTCTTCATCACTGTAGCCTTATCGATTGAAAAAGGAGAATAATTTCCACCATTCGCGTATCCAAATTTATTTGATTGAGTAAGCAGAATTTTATCAACAGGGTTTTCCTTTTCGTCACCCTTTCCTTTGGAGAGGGCTGGGGTGAGGAACTTTGATACTATAGTTTCCACAGCTTCATACAATGATTTTTTTCTAATGTTTTGAAACGAAAGTGAAACATCAAAACTCATCAACCAGTTTTCGAAATCAGTTTCCTGAAACATTGCCATTCCTTGAGCGATAAAATCATGAATTGGTAATTTATCCTGACTGTTTTGCGCTAAATATTGAAGAAAGTTTGCTTTGGATTCCAAGTCAGAACTGTTTTTCAAGTATTTTAGTAAATGAATAATCAATCGCACTTCAGTAGCGTTCTGAATCATCAACGTTTCCGAGGACAAGAGTGGAACTCCTTGCTCTGTCAAATAGTTCGCAATCGCAATTCCCTGGCTTCTCTTCCGAGTAAGAATAACAATATCTTTGTACTCAAATCCCTTTTGAATCACTTTTTGAATAGTGTTCAGCGTGGCCAAAACATATAAATCGATTTTATCTAATGGTTCTTCGTCACCAAAATCTTCAAAATTTGCATCTATTTTTTCCACTTTTGGGATAAACGAAATATTCACATAACCTCCTGTTTTATCATTGGTTTTTTGATGGCTGTGATTCTCATACAAATCTTTATAATCCAAATGCGTAAATTCAATCGATAATAATTTAAAAAATTCATTATTAAAATCAATTACCTGCGAGTAACTTCGGTAATTTTTATCAAGATGTTCGAGTTTTTTATCTGGATTATTAAACGGGTTTTGATCCTTGCTCAATTCGATAAACTGCTCGGCTTTTCCTCCACGCCATCTATAAATAGACTGTTTTGGATCACCTACAATCATTAAGGTGCCTTTTTCGCCATAGTCATCCTGTCCGGAAAGTGCATTATCAATAAGCGGAATCAGGTTTTGCCACTGCATCTCCGAAGTGTCTTGAAATTCATCAATAAAAAAATGACGGTAGCGTTCCCCCAGTCTTTCATATATAAAAGGTGCCGGCTGGTTTTGAATTTCCCTATGGATTATGGCATTAAATTCTGAAATAGAAAGTACATTTTGCTCACTTTGTATTTTAGCTAATTCATTACTGACCGTATTTAATAAGGAAAGTGGTGTAATGTTTTTCAGGAATGCTTTGTAGAAATTTATCCTTTCGAAAGCTTTATAGACTTTGTCTAAAAATTGCAATAAATCAGGAATTATGTTCTCAATAATTGCACGATCTTTTGCAGTTTTATTGATTTTTACATCCTCAAATTCATGGTAAGTTTTGTTTTTAGGATTGAATTTCCCTTCTTGAATGCTCACCAAATGTTTAGGAAAATGGCCCGCCGAAAATGACTTGACATCAATTCCGTTTTTATCAATTAAGGCTAGCGCTTCTTCTGCAAAAACAACAGTTTGTTTTTCTATATCGTTACTGGCCTCTACTAATTTCTTTTTTATTTCAACAAACTCAGCGATGGATTTATCCTGAAAATGCGTGATTTCGTTCCTGTTATTTTCGTTGAGAACCAATCGTCCAGTTTCCAGAATTTCCCGTGAAATATCCCAAGATTTATCGTCATCGGTTTTTTCCATCGTGAAGTCAATCAACAATTTTGTCAGCGTTTCATCCTCACCGGCCTGAGCGATTATGGCATCTACGGCCTCAATTAATAAATTTTCAGTATCCAGTGTGACTTCAAAAGTCATCGGCAAATTCAAATCATGCGCAAAGGCCCGAATCACTTTATGGGTAAATTTATCAATCGTAGAAATGTCAAATGCAGCATAGTTATGAATAATATGCTTGATAATTTGCTGTGATTTAGTTTTGATTTCGATGATCGAAAGTTCCGTATCTATTGCCACATCCTGCATCAAGTCCTGCGCTTTTGGACTGGGCTCGTCTTTAGCAAATTCAGACAAACTACCTACGATTCGGCTTTTCATTTCGTGCACCGCTTTATTGGTAAACGTAATGGCCAGAATATTGCGATAAGCATCATTCTTTTTGGCAACTAAAATAATTTTTAGGTATTCTTTGACAAGCGCATAGGTTTTTCCGGATCCAGCCGATGCATCGTATATAGAGAATGAAGGTCTTTGCATGTTGATGTTGTTATAATCTGAGAGTAAAAAACCACTACTTTTAAATGGTATTCGGCAACAAAAATCCAAAACAGCCAGCCATTCCTTTCCAAGATTGTTTCTCAACAAAATTCAAAAACGAATAGCGGGATTTTTCTTTTGCTAAAAGAGGCTAAATAAATTTTCTAATGCTCATCATAATCCCAATATGAAGCCCTTCATGAAAATTATTAAAAAGCATTGCATCCTGAGCACTTTGTAGCGTATAACCCGTTGATGTGGGATATTCACTGAAGTTTTTGAAGATTTTATTTTCAAAATCAACTTTTGTTCGGTTGATCGTTTCAAACAATAAATGCTTTATTTCGGCTAACTCTTCTTGCGTTACAATGTGTTCCGGCTTAGTTCCTTTTCTATATTTTTCTGCCATCTCCTCCGAAATCATCAGTGGTAAACCCGATAACTTATATACTAAAACTTGCTGCGTCACTATTATATGACCAATATTCCAAATCAGATTGTTGTTAAATCCTTCCGGAATTGTATTGAGTTGCGCTAGAGTATACCCATCTAAAAACTGTAAGACTATTTTTCTACTGGTTAAAGTAATATCCAAAATTTGATTCATTTTTTTAATTTTTGATAAAAATAATCATTTTCCGTGTCAAATGAATTTTCTTTGCACAAAGAAATTGCTATTTACATGGACATAATATACTATCTCGCTTCTTGCGACACTTGCAGAAAAATCATAAAATCATTACCTAAAGATCATGATTTTAAGTTTCACGATATCAAACAAGATCCAATAACGGTAACAGAATTAGAACTAATGCGCGAACTTTCCGGAAGTTACGAAGCGCTTTTCAGCAAAAAAGCGCAATTGTATAAATCAATGGATTTGAAGAATAAGTCGTTGACCGAAGACGATTACAAAAAATATATTCTGGAACATTACACGTTCTTGAGTCGGCCTGTTTTTATCATTAAAGACAAAATTTACATTGGCAACACCCAACAGAATATGTTGCAAGTAATGAAAGCTTTGGCATAATGTCCAAAAGAAATCTTGCACTAATTGGCGCCACAATTGTTTCCATAATTTACGGCGTCACTTTTACTATTGCCAAAGATGTCATGCCGTTGTACATCGATGCATATGGTTTCATCTTGTTGCGCGTAGGCGGGTCGGTGCTGTTGTTTTGGCTGGCTTGGCTTTTTATGCCGAAGGAGAAAATTGCACTCAACGATTTCCCCCGAATTATTGCCGCAGCTTTCTTTGGCGTGGCGCTTAATATGCTTACGTTTTTCAAAGGACTGAGTCTTACTTCGCCCATTAGTGCCTCGGTAATAATGGTTTCCACTCCAATGATTGTGTTGACGCTTTCGGCCATCATCATGAAGGAACGAATGCAAAAACGAATGCTTTTTGGTATTATCCTTGGTCTGATAGGAACTGCATTTCTTATTTTGTACGGAAAATCTATCGGTAGCGCCACAAATGCCAGTTTAGGAAATTTTCTGGTTTTGGTCAACGCCATTTCCTATGGCTTTTACCTGATTATCGTCAAGAAATTGATGGATAAATACAATGCGTTTACGTTTGTAAAATGGATTTATTTGTTCGGTTTTATTATGGTTTTGCCTTTTGGCTGGAGCCAATTCCACAGTGTTGAATGGGCTTTGGTTCCAATGGATATTTGCTGGAAAATAGCATTTGTAGTTGTTATTTCTACATTTCTGACCTATTTGCTGAATTTGCTTTCGATGAAAGAATTAAAACCAACTACGGTTGCTGTTTTTATTTATTTGCAACCGCTATTCGCCACCATTTTTGCAATTGGTTTAGGAAAAGACGAATTGAGTTTAGTAAAAATTGGTTCGGCAGTTTTAATATTTTTAGGCGTTTATCTGGTTACACAGAAGAAGAGTGTTCAGTAATCAGCTAGTAGTGTTCAGTGCCAAAATTTTAGGTTATTGTCTTTTATAATGTTAATTATGCTATTTGTATCCACTCAAAAAATAAAAACTGATTCCAAAACATTTACTCACATAGAGTCTCTGAATACTAAAAGCTGACCACTGAACACTTTTTTAGTATCTTTGACCTCTTTTAGAAAATTATATGATACAATCAATGACTGGTTTTGGTAAAGCAACTTTGCAATTACCGACCAAAAAAATTACCGTAGAAGTAAAATCCTTGAATAGTAAAGGTTTGGATTTGAATGTGAGAATGCCTTCGCTGTACCGTGAAATGGAATTGGGTTTACGCAACCAAATTGCATTAAAACTGGAAAGAGGAAAAGTAGATTTTTCCATTTTTATCGAAACTACCGCAGAACAAACTTCTACGAAAGTGAATGTGCCAATTGTAAAAGCGTATATGAATCAATTGAGAGAAGTGTATGCTGATGCTGATGAAACGGAACTGATGAAAATGGCGATTCGTATGCCGGATACCATGAAAATAGAACGCGATGAAATTGATGAAAATGACTGGATACAAATCCAAACCGTCATCGAAGAAGCCTTGCAAAACATCTTAAACTTTAGAAGAGATGAAGGAATGTCTCTTGAAAAAGAATTTCAATTGCGAATTGGCAACATTCGTCAATACATGACGGAAGCTCTCGCACTTGATCCAGAACGCGTTCAAGCGATAAAAGACCGTTTGCAAACGGCAATCTCTGAACTTAAAGTAAACGTAGACGAAAATCGTTTCGAACAAGAATTGATTTATTACTTAGAGAAATTAGACATCACCGAAGAAAAAGTACGTTTGACGAATCACCTAGATTATTTCTTGGAAACCATCAACGGAACCGAGGCCAACGGAAGAAAATTAGGTTTCATTACACAAGAAATGGGACGTGAAATCAACACGATGGGCTCTAAATCCAATCACGCACAAATGCAAAAATTGGTCGTTCAGATGAAAGACGAATTAGAAAAAATTAAGGAACAAGTACTAAACGTTCTATAAACAGATATTGGATAAATTCAGGATAAAATGAGCAAAGGAGGAAAATTAATCGTTTTTTCGGCACCATCAGGATCAGGAAAAACTACGATTGTCAGACATTTATTAAGCAAAGAAGATTTAAATCTTGAATTTTCGATTTCGGCAGCTTCCCGCGAACCAAGAGGCGAAGAGGTAAACGGAAAAGATTATTACTTCATGACTACTGAAGAATTTAAAACACACATCAAGAACGAAGACTTTCTGGAATGGGAAGAAGTGTACCGCGATAATTTCTATGGAACTTTAAAAAGCGAAGTAGAACGCATCTGGACCAAAGGTAAAAATGTAATTTTTGATATTGATGTATCTGGTGGATTGCGCATCAAGCATAAATTCCCTGAAGAAACTTTAGCCGTTTTCGTGAAACCACCAAGCGTAGATGAACTAAAAAGAAGACTCAAAGAACGCTCTACTGAAAGTGACGACAAAATCAATATGCGTATTGCCAAAGCTTCAGTTGAACTTGCAACAGCACCACAATTTGATGTTATTATAAAAAATTACGATTTGAATATTGCTTTGGAAGAAGCGTATCAATTGGTAAAGAATTTTGTAAACAAGTAAAATAGTGAATAGTCAGAAGATGCAATTCTCTCCTCACTATTCACCATTAACTAAAATAAAATGAAATGAAAATAGGTCTGTATTTCGGAACGTTTAATCCCATTCACATTGGGCATCTCATAATTGCTAATCACATGGCGGAGTATGCTAATTTAGATCAAATCTGGATGGTGGTTACGCCGCATAACCCTTTTAAGAAAAAAAGCACATTACTTGATGATTCTCATCGGTTACAAATGGTACATCTTGCGACCGAAGATTTCATGAAAATAAATCCTTCGGATATTGAGTTTAAATTATCGCAGCCTAATTATACTGTGAATACTCTAGTCCACTTAGAAGAAAAATATCCCAATTACGAGTTCTCTTTAATCATGGGCGAAGACAACCTCAGGTCGTTACACAAGTGGAAAAATTACGAAGCAATCTTAGCGCATCACGAGATTTATGTGTACCCTAGAATGGAGGCCAAACACCAAACAAGTGAAGCAATTTCAACCGAAACAGAAAACACACTTTTTAAGGGACATCCAAAAATTCACATGATTGATGCTCCGGTTGTCGAAATATCATCAACATTTATTCGGGATAATATTAAAAAAGGAAAAAACGTGCAACCCTTATTGCCCGCAAAAGTTTGGGAATATATTGATCATAATAATTTTTATAAAAAATAATTACGCCAAGATTCTTTTTAGTTCCAATTGAATATTTTCAAAAACAGTACTCAAATTATCGTTTTTACCGGATAATACAAACACTTCCGTACTTGGCATTTGCTTGCTGTTCCATAACAATTGGATTTTATTTTGTGCTATTAAATTTTTTGCATTGCAATCCCAAACAACCGCTATTCCGGTATTTTTCGAAATTATTTCCAGCATTTCATACTCGGACGGAATGATATAATTAGGAATCATTGATGGTCTTTTTTTATTAAAAACATGCAGCCAAAACAACTTTATGTGCGGTATCTGCGCATTGTGGCTGAACCACTTCTGGTCATTCAGCCAATATTCAGTTGCTGTGAAATCTTTAATTTTAATATTTGATTTTAATTCGGAAGCATCAATAGTATTAGACCCAATAAGGATTTGTTTAATGCCTCCCACTTTTTTTTGAATTGTATCAAAGGTATCATATTGCTTGGTTACAATTGCAAAATCAAGTTTTTTAGAATCTACCAATTCAAAAAGCGTATCGTCTTCATGAAAGCTGAAATCGATATAATCAAATTTTGCAATCAAACAACTTCCCAAGCTGCACATCAAGTGTTTCGAGATACCTATTGAAATTAATCGATTGGCATTGAATGCTTTGGCGCGAAAACCATTCTCTACATTTTCTAGTCGCTCTAACGCCTCTATGATTAAATTATTGAGTAACTTAGCGTAATCCGTTGGCTCCACACCTTTCGACTTTCGATTGAAAAGTTTGTACCCTACATGTGCTTCCAACATTGACATTTGTTGACTTACAGCGGGTTGACTGATAAACAATTCCTTGGCAGCCAATGAAAAATTACCATTTTTATAAACGGATTTAAATGTCCTGTACCATTCGAGATTAACCATGATATAAATATATTTATCACAAACATAATTTAAATTATTTTTACTAATAACATATTCGCCGTAAATTTGTAGTAAGATTAATAAAAATGAAGAAAGTCATATTATTTGCTCTTATAGCAGTAACCGTAAGTTGCCTCTCAGCAACTGCACAAAATAAAAAAAACATGAAAAAGGTATTATTTGTTGTTACCAGTCACGATAAATTAGGTAACACAGGAGAAAAAACAGGATTTTGGACAGAAGAATTAGCTGCTCCATATTATGAACTGTTAGATAAAGGAATTGTAATTGATATTGCTACACCATTAGGAGGACAACCACCAATTGATCCAAAAAGTGAAGATCCATCAGCTGCGACTGAAGACACTAAACGATTTGATGCTGATACCGAGTTATTGGCAAAACTGAAAAATACGCATAAATTAGCCGATGTAAAAGAGTCTGATTATGATGCCGTTTTTTATCCGGGAGGTCATGGACCATTATGGGATTTAGCTACAGATGAAAATTCAAGCGCTTTGATTGAAGCTTTTTATAGTAATAATAAACCTGTTGCTTTTGTTTGCCACTCACCAGCGGTATTGAAAAACGTAAAAGTAAATGGAGAATTTTTAGTGAAAGGTAAAAAAGTAACTGGATTTTCTAATACAGAAGAAGCTGCTGTTGGCTTGACTGATGTAGTTCCATTTTTATTAGAAGATGCTTTGCAGGCCAATGGCGCAAGCTATTCAAAAATAGCCGACTGGCAGCCGTATGCAGTAGAAGATGGTTTATTGATTACTGGGCAAAACCCGGCTTCATCTAAACTCGTTGCAGAAAAATTATTAAATCAATTGAATTCAAAAAAATAAAACATGTTAAATTTCGAATTATATAATCCTACCAATTTAATTTTTGGAAAAGGACAAATAGAAAAACTAGCAACATTAGTTCCAAAAGGATCAAAAATACTTTTGGCTTATGGCGGTGGTAGTATTTTCAAAAATGGAATCCATGAACAAGTAGTTACAGCTTTAAAAGGTTTTGAAATAGTAGAATTTTCCGGAATTGAGCCCAATCCACATTTTGAAACATTAATGAAAGCAGTTGCTATTATCAAGGAGCAAAAAGTAGATTTTATCCTTGCAGTAGGGGGAGGTTCTGTAATTGATGGAGTAAAATTCATTTCGGCAGCCGTTCATTATGACGGAGACCCACTAGAAATTTTGCAGAAAAACATACTTACAAAAGATGTCTCTAAAATAATTCCTTTTGGAACTATCTTGACCTTGCCAGCAACTGGAAGTGAGATGAATTCCGGAGGTGTTGTCACTATTGAATCTACGCAAGAAAAATTATCTTTTGGAGGTAGCGCCTTGTTTCCAAAATTCTCTATTTGCGACCCAACAGTAATTCAATCTTTGCCAAAAAGACAATTACAAAACGGAGTTGTAGATGCTTACACCCACGTTTTAGAACAATATTTAACGTATCCACATGAAGGATATTTACAAGATAGAATTGCAGAAAGTATTTTACAAACCTTGATACAAGTTGGTCCTGATGTAGTAGAAAACCCTAAAGACTATTCGCTAGCTTCCAACTTTATGTGGAGCTGTACGATGGCTCTAAATGGGTTAATCCAAAAAGGAGTTCCTTCGGATTGGGCCACGCACATGATTGGCCATGAATTAACCGCTTTGTACGGAATAGATCATGCCAGAACTTTAGCAGTTGTAGGTCCAAATTTATACCGAGTGATGTTTGAAACCAAAAAAGGGAAATTGGCACAATACGGAAAACGTATTTTTAATTTAACTGGAACTGATGACGAAATTGCTGATGCAGCGATCAATAAAACAGTTGAATTTTTCCATACTATGGGAATGGAAACTAAATTATCTGATTATACTAAAGACTTTAATAAAACGGCAGATTTTATAGTAGATCGTTTTAAAGAAAGAGGTTGGTTAGGACTTGGAGAAAAGCAAAATATTACATTAGAAAAAGTAAAAACAATTGTGGAAATGAGTTATTAATTCCAATAATCAGATTACCAATTGAAGCATTTTACAATAAAAAGGCGTTCTCATTTTATATGGGAACGCCTTTTAAAATTCAAAAATATAACTAACTAATTCAATTCGTTTGTTTTGTTAAAAAAACAACTATACCACTAAAATAACGACAATTATATGTTTATATTGCAAATAAAAATAAAAAATATTATTTTAAAACCAATAAATTAGTACTATACTATTAAAAACCCCCAAGAACGCACGGCTTAAGACTAGTTTTTATGGTTTGATTAATAGTTTTTTAAGTACTTTTGAATAAATTCAATAAAAAAATGACCGAAAATATAAAATTTGCAGTAATTGGTGGTGGGAGCTGGGCAACAGCTATCGCTAAAATGTTGTGCGTAAACCTAACCGAAATTTCTTGGTACATGCGCAACGAAGCTGCAATAGAATACATAAAAACTTACAAGCACAACCCCAATTATCTGAGTTCCGTTGAGTTTGATACCCAGAAATTACAATTGACCAGTGATATTAATGAAGCGGTCGCGTATGCTGATTATATTATTTTTGCTATTCCGTCCGCTTTTTTAGACGGTGAATTAGAGAAACTAACTGTTTCGTTGAAAGATAAAATCATTTTTTCAGCCATAAAAGGTATAGTCCCTGAGACAAGTTTAATTGTAGGGGAACATTTTCATGTAAAATACGATATTCCATACTACAATATTGGCGTTATTAGTGGCCCTTGTCACGCAGAGGAAGTTGCCATGGAGCGTCTATCCTATTTGACAATTGCCTGTGGCGATGCTGATAAAGCAAAAGTTGTTGCTGACACTCTAGCTGGAAATTACATTAAAACTAAAATCACAGATGACATTATAGGAACTGAATATGCTGCAATGCTAAAGAACATTTACGCCATTGCCGCAGGTATGGCCCATGGACTGGGTTACGGCGATAATTTTCAATCAGTGTTGATGAGTAATGCGATTCGTGAAATGAAAAAATTCATTAAGAAAGTTCATAAAATGAAACGAAACATTAATGATTCGGCTTATTTAGGTGATTTACTGGTTACTGGCTATTCCGTTTTCTCCAGAAACAGAATGTTTGGCAATATGATTGGGAAGGGTTATACCGTAAAATCAGCAATGATGGAAATGAGCATGGTCGCCGAAGGCTATTACGCCACTAAAAGCGCTTATAAACTCAACCAAGCCTACGGTGCAAAAACACCTATTATTGATGCTGTTTATGAAGTTTTATACGAAGGAAAAGATGCAAAAACAGTTTTTAAGAAACTGACCGACAAACTAGATTAATTCAAATGTAAATTAACAACCAAAAACACATCACTTCATGAGCGAAAGATGGAAATATCAAATTAAAACTGGCGGGATTTGGGGTGTATTTATGACCGTTTTCAATGTTTTATTTGACATTAAGGAAATCCCTTTATCAGCACAAATTGCCACGCCTAATTTTTATATTCGAGCAGCCGCTTACATTAGTGTTGGAATATTTGTGTTAGGCTATTTTACTTGGAAATCCAAAGTTAAACAACAAAACCGCTAAATCATTTTTATGAGTGAAAGATGGAAATATCAGATTAAATACGGATTGATTTGGGGAATTATTCTTTCCCTACTCTTGTTGGTTATTGACCTATTCGAAAACTCGTTTGAAGATGCTTTTTTCTCTAAAAGAAATTTTCTGCGCACGCTTTATTTTATTATTGTCGGAATCTTTTTACTAGGATATCTGAGCTGGAAGAAAAAAATAAAACGCGACAAAAATGCTAACTTATCTAACGATAACGCCATCAACAAATAAAATTGGCACCTCTTCTACTGCTGCTTCGTTGATGGATTGTGCTTTGAAAATATATTTTTTATCGTACAGTTTGTCACCAATAAAGAAAGTCAACATGAATTCATTGTTGAGTGCCAAAACACTTTTTTCAATCATTTCAATTTTCATTACTGAAACTGCCGGAACTGCTACAAAAGCGTGACGTAAAAGAGATGTTTTTTTCATTTCGCCCTCTAATGTTCCAAAAGCTTTAGAAACGATCATGACACTTTCTATTAGAAAATCACTGTCGTTTATCAAATACGCATACCAAACTTTTTCCATGAAATCGTCGCTCCATTCCTGAACTGCTGCTAGGAATACGTTTTCTACTTCGGGGATGATGATGTCTTTTTTCATGTCATTACAAAGAATGAAGTAATTGCTTCATTCACTATTAATTATTATTTTAAACTTACGTTTATTAAAAACGAAAATGCCCTAGCCCAGATGGAAACGGCATCCTTTTTCTGGCTTTTTAGACAGAAAAAGATAGAGTGTACAGCTGGAAATAGCTCCTAAAAGCAAAAAATCCAAAATCGTTATGAGATTGCTTCGCGTTCCTCGCAATGACTAAATGCTTGATTTAAATTGCTCTAGGAAACGAACGTCATTTTCGTAGAACATGCGGATATCGCCTATTTGATACAGTAACATGGCAATTCTTTCGATTCCCATTCCAAAAGCAAAACCGTTGTATTCGTCAGGATTAATGCCACAATTTTTCAAAACATTTGGATCTACCATACCGCAACCCATGATTTCTAACCAGCCGGTTCCTTTGGTAATTCTATAATCGGTTTCTGTTTTAAGTCCCCAATAAATATCAACCTCAGCGCTTGGCTCTGTAAAAGGGAAATAAGACGGGCGCAAACGTATTTTTGATTTTCCGAACATCTCTTTGGTAAAATACAAAAGGGTTTGTTTCAAATCAGCAAAAGAAACATCTTTATCAATATACAAGCCTTCTACTTGGTGAAAAATACAGTGTGAACGCGAGGAAATGGCCTCATTACGAAAAACTCTTCCCGGAGAAATGGTTCGAATTGGCGGTTTATTTTCTTCCATGTAACGCACTTGTACGGATGAGGTGTGCGTGCGCAACAAAATATCTGGATTAGTCTGGATGAAAAAAGTGTCCTGCATATCGCGAGCCGGATGGTATTCCGGAAGGTTCAATGCGGTAAAGTTATGCCAGTCATCTTCGATTTCTGGACCTTCGGAAACGTTGAATCCAATGGTAGAAAAGATATCTATAATTTGGTTTTTTACCAATGAAATAGGGTGACGGGAACCAATAATCATCGGCTCCGCTGAACGGGTTAAATCTCCGTAAAATCCTTTGCTTTCCTCTTTGCTTTCTAAAGCTTCCTGAAGGGTTTTTACTTTTTCTTCGGCAGAAGTTTTAAGCAAGTTGATTACCTGTCCAAATTCCTTTTTTTGATCGTTAGGCACGTTTTTAAATTCCGCAAAAAGGTCTTTCAAAAGCCCTTTGCTTCCTAAGAATTTGATTCGGAACGTTTCTAGTTCTGCTGCGTTTTGAGTTGAAAAAGCATTTGCTTCGCCAATATATTCTTTTATCTTATCTATCATTTTCCTTCCATAATTGAGAGTGCAAATTTAAGAAATTTGTTCCAAGTTTCAAGTTTAAAGTTTCAAGTTTGTTGCTTCCGTTTAAAACTAACCAAGTTGATTTAAATTAGCTATTCTATCACTTCCCGTTCCAGGAAATAATTCACGATGGCTTCTTTCATCAAAACGGATTGTTCACCTGCTCTTAATGGTGGCAATTCCTCTTTTACTTTGTAGTGTGGCCAACCGTCTTCATCAAAAAACTCGAATTCATAAAAACCATACGGCTCTAAAAGCCTACAAATCGCGATATGCATCAGGTTTAATTTTTCGTCTTTCTTGTATTCAGTATGGACTTTTCCGAGTTCCTGCACGCCAATTAGATAAATTATGGCGTCCAGATCTAAATCCTCCCCTTGAGAGAATTGATTGGAAAGTATAGTAACAAGCTGCTCCCAGCGTTCTTTAAGTTGCGTGTCTCTTGACATTTTTATGAATTATGAATTATGAATTATGAAATTTGAAATCATTACTCATAAAATTATTTTGGCAAAGATAAGAACTTGAAAACTGACAATGGTAAAGAACAATTCTTTTATATTTGCTGCTTTATAGTTGCAAATTAATTATTATGGGATTTCTGGATATCATTTTAGGAGTATTGCTCGCTTTTGCTTTTTACAAAGGCCTTCAAAACGGACTTTTTATAGAGTTAGCGTCATTAGTTTCACTACTGGCCGGAATCTATATTGCAGTAAAATTTTCCTCATACATGCGAGATATTTTAGTGGGCTTTGTGAAATGGAACCCCAATACGATCCAAGTGGTCGCTTTTGTCCTTACTTTTATAGCTGTGGTTGTTGCAGTCACAATGTTAGGAAAGTTGTTGACTGGAATTGCCGATTTTGCTTTTTTAGGATGGTTGAATGCTTTGGGCGGCGGTTTTTTCAGAGTGTTGAAGACTGTTTTGATACTAGGTATTGTCTTTGCAGTTTTCGATAAGATTAACCACACTCATTTTTTAGCCAAAAAAGAAACGCTGGATAACTCTATTTTTTTAAATCCAATCCAAAAAACGGCGAGATTCATGTATCCTGCATTGCAGGAATGGTATGGGAGCTTGAAGAAAAAGTAAGTAGTAATCAGACTAAATTAAATACTGAACACTATAGATTACCTCTAAACATAATTACTTCACTTCCTTAATCGCACTACTTTCAATCCACCCCTCAACTCCATCTGTAAGTTGTATTTTTTTCCATTTTCCAATCGTTTCAAATACATAGACTTTAGTTCCTTCGTGTAATACAAAAAGAGGTTTTCCTCCATTTCTGGGTTCACTTTTCACATTCACCATTTCGGCAAAAACGATGGCTGGTTTTTCAGTGTCAAAGTGACTTTTCTCAATAAGGGCAGCGGATAACGCGATAAGCATCAAGAAAATTACGACAAACATTCCAAAAAAGAAAATACGTTTAGAAAGTGTTTTTTGCGAAAAGTAATACCCAATAAAAAACAATAAAAAAAAGGTTGCCAGTCCTACAGAAACCCATCCCCAAATATTATAATGGTAAATTCCGGTAAAATCACGGACCAACTTTGCAAAACCCACTTTTGGGATTACCTTAATCTCATCAATGGTTCTTTTTTGTGCAAATTTAAGGTTGTTTATGCTTTCCTTATCGTTTGAATTCAGTACCAACGCTTTTTCATAATAGTAAATCGAAGGTGCTACCTGATTCAATTTATAATAAGCATTTCCCAAATTAAAATACAATTCTGAGGACTGCTTATTGTCGTTTAAAACACTTTTATAAGCTGCCACGGCCTCAGTGTACTTTTCTTTTGAATAGTAGGCATTCCCTTTTTCAAAGCCGTTTTGGGCAAAGAAAATCTGGGTTGAAAGTAGTAGTATGTATAGTATTTTTTTCATAAAAATTTAAACACGAAGGTCAAAAGAAATTTGCAAAGACCACCATTTGATGTGCTCCCTGTATCACTCGTTTTATTCCTTCTTTTAGCAATTTTACATTTAAATCAATTAGCAATCCTAATCTGCATTCCCATAACCTTAAAAACATTGGTAATCATTTAAACTTTATTCGGTTTATGATTAAGCAATTTGTTTTTCTAATTCAGAGATTATAAATACCGCTTTATCAAAATCTAGTTGTATGGTGACACTTGACGAAAGCGCATAACGAGCCACTTCACAGTTTTCAGTAAGCGCAATAAAATCGTCTACGATTTCTGGTTTTGCATTACGGGACAATAATAATTCCTGAATATTATCCTTGCTCATTTCTGATGTTTCAATGTTTAATTTTGCTTTTAGGAAATTATGCATCGCTTTCTCGAGCGCAATGTAAAACAGTTCTTTGTTATTGATTTGTTTCTTAGCCACCGATAGATATTTCTTGGCCAGCTTATTATTCATTCGTATTCTGTTTCCAGAAATATCGCCATCCATAGCTTCTTTTTTCTTTTTGAGTAACACAATTATTGGCACTAATAAGAAAGGTAGCAGTAGTAATCCAATAAACAAATTCGATCCAAAGAATCCCTCTTTATCAAAGGTAATAAGATTCGTTTTTGACTTGATTGTCATAAACGCCTCAACATCATTGATTTTATTCTTATTACCAGTAGCAGAAGAATCAGCTGGTGACGGACCATCAAGAACATTGATCATAATTTGTGAGGAACGTAGCGTTTTGTAGGTACCGGAAGGCAAATCAAAATAAGAAAACTGCATTGGTTTTACTGGATAATTCCCTCGGTATTGCGGAATTATAGTATAGCTATCGGACATATTACCACTCATACCTGAAAGTGGTGTGCTGATGTCTTCGCTATGCACGGCATCATACATTTCTAAAGCATTAGGCACAACTGGTTTTGACAAACTGAATAATTTGAGATTTCCTTTTCCAGTTACACTTACAACAAGATTAAGACTTTCTCCGTTTTTCAAACTTGTCTTGGAAGGAGTGACTTTGAAGTCGAAACTTCCAACTGCTCCTGTAAAATCTTCTGGTTTTCCAGCCTCGGGTAATGGTTTAACTGTGATAGTTTTGGCTCCAGCCGAAACACGTTTAGTAGTTTCTGTCAGGACCATTCGCCCAAACATATCTCTTTGATTCGTTGGTAACTGCACGTCAACTGCTAATGACAAAGGCTCTATTTTAAGTTTTCCTGATTTTTGCGGATACAGCACGGCTTTTTTCAACACTATATACCTGTAGTTTTGCCCTTTAAACATCCCTTCTTCAGCAACAAGTTGTTTTATTTCAATGTTTTGACTCCAAAAATCATTGTATTTCGGCTTTGTTAATTCTCCTAAATTCGAGATACCAATATTAGCAAAATACAATTTATACACTATGGTAATGGGTTCGTTAACGTACGGATTTGTTTTTGAAACATCGGCAACAAGATATAAGTTTTCATCTGCAGCTACTTGCGAATCGTTTGAATCACTTTGCTGTTGTATAGCATCGGTAACATTTATCTTTAGCGGTGCAGTCTTGTAAATTTGCCCATTAAATTCTATTGCCGCCGCCTTGATAACCAAGGTTCCTTTTTGATTTGGCAAAAGAATATACGAATATACTTTCTCAAAGGAACTTCTGCCGTTTACCCACGACTGACTCACTTGTTGGCTTGGTCCAGCAACAATTCTAAATCCTTCAAATGATGGCTTAACAAAGTTATCCCCATCTACATTCATCATAAAATCAATACGCAACCTCTCATTTAAGCCCAACGTACTTTTGCTGACTTTGGCCTCAAATTGAACCTGAGCACTAAGTGAGCTGCACACCAATAAAACAATTGCTGCTATATATTTTTTCATTTTCAAACTGTCTAATTGAATTACCAATCTTTCTCTGTTTTGACTGGTTTTCCTTTTACTTTCTGGGCATTCACCTTATCCTGAACCTTTTTTTCTTCTTTATTTACAGCGTCTAGCAAGTTTTCCAGACGTTGTTTAGAGATTCCTCCCGGTGCTGGTTTTGGCTCTCCGTTATCATCAGGCTTGGAGTCTTTTTTATCTTTATTCTGATCCCCTTTATCGTCTTTTTTATCTTGCTCTTCTTTGTCTTTCTTGTCGTCCTTTTTGTCCTCTTTCTCGTCTTTATCTTTCTTATCGTCTTTTTTCTTGTCATCCTTTGGCGGATTATCCTTTAGCATTTTTTTGGCCAAGGCAAAATTATAACGGGTTTCCTCATCGGTTGGGTCATTACGCAAGGCATTTTTATACGCTTCTACCGCCTGAGTATAATCTTTTTCATTCATAAATACGTTTCCCAAATTATGCAGGGCTCTGTGTTTTTGAGGTCTTGTTTTTGAGTTTCTCAGCGCTTTGGCGTACGCAAATTTAGCCTCTCCAGACTGCTTTTGTTTGTAAATACTATTTCCAAGATTGAAAGGGGCAACAGCATTCTTTGGAAATTTTGAATCTGAAATTCTATAATTAGCTTCTGCCTCTGCGAATTTATTATCCGCATATTCCGCATTTGCTTGCGGTAAGATTCGGTCTTTTTGCTGCGCATGCAAACTGGTCCTTCCACAGAACGTGATCATTAAAAAAGTAATTATGATAATTTTAAATCTTCTCATTTATTGTATCTATATATCCAGAAGGCCGTAAAACCTTGTAGAAATAATTATTTATTCTCGTTAAATAAATTCAATTTCTTGACCCAGTTTGTTTTTCTTTCCAATAGGAAAACATCTACAACTAAGAGCAAAAAAGCAAATCCCAGAAACCATTGAAATTGCGATTGAAAATCCGCCATTTCTGTTGCTTCAAATTCAGTTTTTTGTATGTTATCCAAAGCATTCTTGATATAATCGAGTACTTCTTTGGTGTTGTTTCCGTTTATATAACCTCCCTTTGTCGCTTTTGCAATAATCTCTAAACTGGCTTTATTCAATTTAGTAATCACCACTTCGTTGTTATTGTCTCTTTGAAAACTTTCTACAATTCCGTTTCTTTTTAATGGAATTCTGCCTCCTTTTTCGGTTCCAATTCCTATTGTAATAATCTTCATCCCTAGCTTATTGGCTTCTTCAGCAGCACTTTCAGCTCCTTCAGAATGGTCTTCTCCATCAGAAATCAGTATTAATAATTTACTGGTTTTACTTTTGTTATCAAAATAGGTTGATGATAATTTTATGGCTTCATCCAGCGAGGTTCCCTGCGAAGAAACCATTTCGGTATTCATGCTTTGCAAAAACATTTTAGCCACCCCATAATCTGTGGTTATGGGCAACACAGGAAAAGCACTTCCAGCGTATGCCACAATTCCTATTCTATCGCTTCCTAACTGATTGATAATTTGCGAAACAATTTGCTTGCTTTTATCTAATCGATTGGGTGCTACATCTTCGGCCAGCATACTTTTGGAGACATCCATCGCAAAAACAATGTCAATCCCTTCCCGTTTCACGGTTTCCATCTTGGTGCCAATCTTTGGGTTTACCAAGGCAAAAATCAGTCCAAGAAAGGCTAAAAGCAATACCCCTATTTTTAAGACCGGTTTAAAAACAGAGCTTTCCGGACTCAACTTTTTTACCATTTCTAAATCCCCAAACTCGCGCTGTTTTTTTCTTTTCCAATATAAATTAGCAAGAAAAACCAGCACCAAAAGAGGCAGTATAAAAAGAAGGTATAAATATTTTTTTTCGTCTAATTCCATTTCTAATTTTAGATTTATGAATTTGATCTTAGATTTTCACTCTAAGTCAAAATTCTAAACTTGGTCATTTTATTCCAATATTCCAGTTCCTACTCCCTTCCCTTCGGGGAGGGTGGGGTGGGGATTTTATATAAAGCTTCTAAAAACTGTATTCCTTAACCCTACTTCCGCCAACAATAAAAAACCGGCAAGCCATATAAAAGGCCTGAATTTTTCATCATAATCGTAAAATTTTAATTCCTCTATTTCTGTAGTTTCCAGTTTATTGATAGAGGCATAAATTTCGGCAAGCTTGCTATTGCTTGTGGCTCTAAAATATTTTCCATCTGTTTTCCTGGCTATACTTTTCATTAATTGTTCGTCGATTTCTACTTTCATCATTTGGAATAAAAACTGTCCATTTGGCGCTATTTTATAGGGAAACATGGCCATTCCGTTAGTCCCAATTCCTACGGTATAGACTTTAATTCCGTATTGTTTGGCTATATCTGAAGCAGTTTCTGGTTCAATGAATCCAGCATTATTCACGCCATCTGTCAAAAGAATAATTACTTTGCTCTTAGCTTTACTATCTTTCAAACGGTTTACGGCAGTGGCTAATCCCATCCCAATTCCAGTTCCATCCTGCAAAACATTATCATATTTTATACTGTTGATGGCATCCAGAATTATTGCCTTATCACTTGTCACAGGTGTTTTAGTATACGCCTCTGAGGCATATACTACAAGGCCAATCCTGTCATTTGGTCGCCCTTCAACAAAATCAGCAGCTACTCTTTTTAGCGCTTCCATTCGGTTTGGTTTCAAATCTTTGGCCAGCATACTTCCAGAAACGTCAACTGCCATGACAATATCGATTCCTTTAGTAGTTTTTGTTCTGTTGCTGACATCCACAGTTCTTGGTCTTGCCATAGCTACTATTAAGGAGCACAATGCCAAAACACGGAACACATTCAAAATTGGTTTTAACTTTGTCAAGTACGAATCCGCCCCTTTAAATCCTGCAATAGAACTTATTTTTAATGTTGCTACTTGTTCGTTTTTTGTCCACAACAGCCAGACTATTACAACTGGAATCAGTAGAAACAGCCAAAAAAATTCTGGGTTTAAAAAAGTTATTTTATCCATTATTCAATTGCTTGTTTTAATTCGACCGAGCTCAAAACTCGTTCTGATATTTCAATTCCATACGTATCGCCTTCTTCATGAAAAAGTATAATTTGTTGTAATCCGCCTCCTTGACTGAACAGGATTACTTCATAATACATTTTTGCCGTGCTCATGCTATCGCCATCAACTTGCGAAAAAGTTCCATAAGCTTTCAACCCTTTAATTCCCTCTTTGGTTTCAAAATCTTCCTGTTTTACAATCATATTTTGCGCTCCTTGGGCTTCAAGTGACTGTAAGGCACCATCCATAGATTTAGCTAAATCAATTTGAGTTTCTTCCTTGAATTTTAGCGTGGAAACCATCACATAAAAACGGTCTAGAACACTACCATAAACAAACGATTGCATCTCCTTGATCAATGCCATTCCGTTTTTAGGGAGGGTTTTTGTCAGATCTGTTCGCTTGAGTACTTTTGGTGTTTCTATAATAATTCCTGGATTTCCATATTCACTTTTCACCCATTCGCCTTCTAATAATTCTTTAGTAGGATGACCAATAATATTATCTTTCACATAATCAAATCCTTTAGTCACGATAAAAAAGGTGGTGGTCGCTGCCAATAAAAACACAACTAAAACTACGGCTGTCACAATGCGTTTTTTCCTTTGTTTGCGTAATTGTATTTGAATTTGTTTTTGTCTTTGCACTTCATTCAACAATATTTCCTCTGCTTCAGGAACCTCGAGTGGTATGGAGCTGTCCAGCGTTAAAATTGCCTTTTGAATTTTATTTCGGTCTTCGGTAATTTCAAAATCTAATGGTTTTGATTTAGCAAATTTTACCAAATCGGCTTGTTTTAGAACACGCTCCAGATTTTCGAGAATCTCCTGCGAAAGGGTCATTTTCTTTTTGACAGAAGCTGCTCTAAGACCTTGAATCAATTCCGAAGTCGTACTTTCCATGGCTGGAATCTCTATTGCTTCTTCAATATAATTTCTGGCAATATCAGTCAACTCACTGTAATACGCTTTGACTTCTCCTTTTTGCCAAAGTTCTTTTTTCTCCAAAGAATCCAGCAAACTAGTCGCTTTTTCGATTGGAGTTTTATAAATTTCTGCAATTAATTTCTTTTCCTGCCGTTTTTTAATAAACCAATAAACAAGCGCTCCTATACCAACAATCAAAGCAACAATTAGCAAATATTTCCACCAGTCCCCAATCGAATTATTTGCCGGAGCTATGTCCTTAATATCAAACATTTTTTGTTTCAAAGTATCCACTTGAACATTGGCTACTTCCACTAAAAGCGAGTCTGTAAGAAACGGCTTGCTATTAATGAAGATCTTAATACTTGGAACCACATATCTACCAGAATCAAATTGGGTTAAGCCGTATTTTTTGATCAATTCATAACGGCCATCCATTTTAACGGTATCAATAGGATACGATTGAATTACCTCTAATGCCCCCAAATTTTTTAAGTTTGGAAAAATAACCTTCGACGAAGTATCAACAGTAGTTTTTATAGACAGTTTAAATTCGGCACCAATTTTATTTTTAATCGTATCTATACTTGTGACTACCTGTTTTTGTTGTGCAAAAACAGCTGTAGAAAGCAGCAATAGTAGTAGGTAAAGTCTAATTTTCATTTTTTATCTAGTTAGCCCTGTCAGGGTTTAAAACCCTGATAGGGCTAGGTTTCGTTTTATCTCGATTTAAAATAGCTCAGCAATTTCGTTACATAACTTTCGTCAACTCTTGTGTTTACAACACCTGAACCTGATTTACTGAATGTTTCTTTAAAATAGTTTACTTTATTGTGGTACTGTTTTTCATAATTCATTCGTACTGCTTTCGAACCGGTATTTATTAATTCGATTGCTCCGGTTTCCGCATCAAGCATCGATACCATCCCTAAATCAGGCATTTTTTCTTCTCGAATATCATACACGCGAATACCCGTTACATCGTGTTTCTTTGACGCTATTTTCAATGTATGCTCATAATCCTCTGCCATGAAATCAGAAATTACAAATACAATGGCCTTCTTTTTCTGAGTTCCCGATAAAAACTTTAAGGCTTGCGCAAGATCTGTTTTTCGACTTTTAGGCTGGAATTCTATTAATTCACGAATAATTCGAAGTACGTGTGATCTTCCTTTTTTAGGTGGAATATATAATTCGATTTCATCCGTAAACAATATCAAACCTATTTTATCATTGTTTTGAGTTGCTGAAAAGGCCATCGTTGCAGCAATTTCCGTAACAATATCTCTTTTGAATTGATTTTTTGAACCAAAACTTTCTGAACCTGAAATATCAACCATCAACATCATGGTCAATTCGCGTTCTTCCTCAAAAACTTTTACGTGTGCCTCATTATACCGAGCAGTTACATTCCAATCAATTGCACGAATATCATCACCAAACTGGTACTGACGCACTTCACTGAACGTCATTCCGCGTCCTTTGAACGACGTATGATATTCTCCCGAAAAGATATGATCGCTCAATCTTCGGGTTTTAATTTCGATTTTTCGTACTTTTTTTAAGAGGTCTTTTGTATCCATAAGTTCAGTGTTCAGTGATTAGTGTTCCGTGTTCAGTTACTGCAAACTGAATACTGATTACTGCAAACTGTTTTTAAGGTACTTCGATTTCGTTTACGATTTTGTTAATAATATCAACTGAAGTAATATTTTCCGCTTCTGCCTCATAGGTAATCCCAATTCTGTGACGCAATACATCGTGAACTACGGCCCGAACATCTTCGGGAATTACATAACCACGACGTTTGATGAAAGCGTAACATTTTGCGGCAGTCGCCAGATTAATGCTTCCACGTGGCGATGCTCCAAAACTGATTAATGGTTTCAAATCAGCCAATTTATATTTTTCCGGATACCTCGTGGCAAAAATGATATCGAGAATATATTTTTCTATTTTTTCGTCCATGTAAACCTCCCGAACAGCTTCCTGCGCGCGTAAAATTTGCTCTACTGAAACTACAGGATTTACTTTTTCATAACTTCCTTTCAAATTTTGGCGAATGATCAAACGCTCGTCTTCCATTTTAGGGTAATCAATAACGGTTTTCAACATAAAACGATCGACCTGAGCTTCAGGTAATTGATACGTTCCTTCTTGTTCAATAGGATTTTGAGTAGCTAATACTAAGAACGGTCGGTCTAGTTTGAAAGTAGTGTCACCAATGGTCACCTGTTTTTCCTGCATCGCTTCTAATAATGCTGATTGCACTTTAGCGGGTGCACGATTTATCTCATCTGCCAAAACAAAATTGGCAAAAATTGGCCCTTTTTTGATCGAAAATTCATTGGCTTTAATGTTGTAAATCATAGTTCCCACAACATCAGCAGGCAATAAATCTGGTGTAAATTGTATTCTGCTAAAAGAGCCATGCACCGCTTGTGAGAGTGTATTAATTGCTAATGTTTTGGCTAAACCGGGAACACCTTCTAACAAAATATGTCCCTGACCTAAAAGTCCAATTAATAAACGCTCCACCATGTGCTTTTGACCCACAATAACCTTGTTCATTTCCATTGTGAGAAGGTCTATAAAAGCACTTTCTCTTTCAATTTTTTCATTGATTGCTCTGATGTCTAAAGCGGCTGTGTTTTCTTCCATTTTATTATTTTTAAAACCTTGAATTTAGTGCTGTCCTTTTGAAGGTGCAAATTGAATTTTTTTTTAGAAGTAAGATGTTAAAAAATGGTTAAAACTTCGACAAAAGACTTAATTTTAAGGTCGAATTATGATACAATTTTTATATTTTTAAGAACTTTGAAAAATATACTTTCAATTTGAAGATTTACCTATTTTAATAATAAATAAAAAACATGAATAAAACTAAATTATCACCCATTGTAGCTGGCGTAATGAATTGGGGTATTTGGGATAAAAATCTCAATACCAAAGAAATGGAGAGCATGATTAATGTGTGTTTAGAAAATAAAATCACCACTTTTGATCATGCCGATATATACGGGGATTATACAACCGAAGTTGATTTTGGAAAAGCTTTTGCTTCGAGCAAAATTGCCAGAGAAAAAATGCAATTGATATCCAAATGTGGGATCCAAATGGTAACCAAAAATCGAAGAAACACGATCAAACACTACGAATACTCAAAAGAATATATTATCTGGTCTGTAGAAAACTCATTAAAAAACCTACAAACGGATTATCTAGACATTCTCTTATTGCATCGACCAAGTCCTTTGATGCATACTGACGAGATTGCCGAAGCAGTTTTGAAACTAAAATCAGATGGTAAAATTAATGATTTTGGACTTTCTAATTTTACCTCCTCACAAACTGAATTGATTCGCCAGAAAACAGAAGTTTTATACAATCAGGTACAATTTTCGGCAACGAATTTTGAACCTATGGTTGATGGAAGTTTTGATTATATGCAAGCGAACAACATTCGTCCTATGTCTTGGAATCCACTGGGATCAGTTTTCAGAGAAGACATTCCACAAACCAGACGATTAAAAAAGTTACTAGCAACCTTGGTTTCAAAATACCATTTGGGATCAGACTCTATTTTACTTTCTTGGATTTTGAAACATCCGGCGCAAGTAATTCCTATAGCGGGAACAGTGAATGTGGCGCGAATTCAATCGCTTATGAAAGCCGTCGAATTAGAATTAGACCAAGAAGATTGGTTTGCCATTTGGACCGCAAGTATGGGAGAAGATGTAGCTTAGAATAATGTTCAGTTCAGAAACTTTAGAATTAAAAACAGAAAAAAATCATGACTAAAACAGCCTTAGTGACTGGAGCCACCAGCGGAATTGGTAAAGCAACAGCGCAAATATTAGCTAAAAATAACTATAAAATTATTCTTTGCGGACGCCGTGAAGACCGATTAAATGATCTTGAAAAAGAACTTTCGGAATTTACAGAAGTGCATACCTTATCCTTTGATGTTCGAGATAAAAAAGCAGTTTTTGAAAGTATAAATTCCGTCCCGGAAGCCTTTGCAAAAATTGATGTTTTAATTAATAATGCCGGAAATGCGCATGGATTAGATCCCATTCAAAACGGAGATTTAGACGATTGGGACGCCATGATTGACATCAATGTCAAAGGGCTTTTATATGTTTCCAAAGCTATTATTCCGCAAATGATCGAACGAAAATCAGGTCATATTATCAATATTGGCTCTATTGCCGGAAAAGAAGTATATCCAAACGGAAACGTCTATTGCGCCTCCAAACATGCTGTAGACGCCTTGAGCCAAGCCATGCGCATGGATTTGAATCCGTATGGAATTCGCGTGGGTGCCATTCATCCCGGTGCTGTAGAAACAGAATTTAGCGAAGTACGTTTTAAAGGCGATACAGAGAAAGCCGCCAATGTGTACAAAGGTTTTGAACCATTACACCCAGAAGATATTGCTGATATTATTCATTTTGTAGTTTCAAGACCGTATCATGTAAATATTGCCGATTTGATGGTGTTGCCAACAGCACAAGCGGCAGCTACAATTTTAAAAAGAGATTGATTATTGTTAATTTTTTATTTCCATCATTATTTATAAACCCCTTAAATATGGCGAATCACAATTCTATTAGAAACAAGAAATTTAACGGGTAAAAAAATCAACCGCTAATTCGCTGATTTTTATATTAATTAGAAAATCTGCGAATTAGCGGTGGTTTATTAAAAAGCTCTGATAGAAAAGCATAAAAATAGGATTAATAATTAAGCCTCAACAACAATAAAAAATAGAAATAAATAATAATCAATACCAATGATCAACAAACGTATTCTTATCAAAAATTTACTTGCTCACAATGATGAGAGTAGTTTTTATGATAAAAAACGGCAGTTGAATTTGCATACACGGGAAGGAAAGGCCAAGTTTCTTAAACACATTTGTGCACTCTCTAATTCAAATCCCATGAACAATTCATACATTGTAGTAGGTGTTGAAGATCAAGACAATACAATTGTGGGAGATGACTTTTTTGACGATAGTCGAATTCAGAATTTAGTAAATGCCTATCTAGAAAATCCTCCAAAAATTCAGTATGAGAACGTACCTTTCCCAAATTTGCCAAAAGATAAGGTTATCGGACTGGTAACAATTAAGCCAAAAAGCAAAACTTCTCATTTCAAAAAAGGGATTCACACGGTTCCTGCTAACAGTGTTTTTATACGCAGAGGCAGCAATACAATGCCAGTTGAGGGTGAAATTGAAAAGAATTACCAAAACACCGAAACTGTAATAGGCATTGAAAATAATTCCAGAAACAGCATCGAATACACATTAGATGGCGTGATTGATTTCATGAATTTTCGCCATAAGGATATGTCACCAAAGTATAAAGTGTTCAAAGAATTATTTGTGATTTGCTGGGCAGGAATTGCAAAAAAATCGCGAGACAAAACCTATTTATCGCGAGTAGATATTGAATTAATCAACGAGCAGATCAAGCTGTTTTATTCGGCTCAGGATGTGGTCGAAATCACTTTCAATGAAGATACTTTTATCATTATTGAATATGTTCCTTTGGGCTTGAATGATAAAACGAGTTATTATCCTTTAGAAAAACAAACGATTCATTTTCATGATAATGGCTATTATAAAATAGAAAGAGAAATGCTGTTTGAGCCGCCAGAATTCAACAAAAAAATGCTATTTCACATTTATAATTCTAATATTGCTTTGCTGAAAAAACTCCAAAAAGGGCTTTCTTTAACAGAAAGAGAACACAAAGATTTAGAGAATCTACCTTCAACATTTATGATTTGTTACCTCAACGGTTTTGAAGATGCCAAACAAAAACTAATTGACGCCAAAGTATTGCTGAAAACTTTCACCCAAGTGTATTTATCGTTCAAAGAAGCGTTGCGGATTTTGAGAAAGATGAAATATGATGTGCAGTGAATTTAAGTTCGATGTTATCGAATTTAGTAAGTTTCATATGGCTTGAATATACGAAAGAGTCTTTCATTATGATATCGCAAAAGAAAAATTCCCCCTATTGCCAAACTTCTCTTTGCAAGTTGTTTTTTGCACGTTTTACTTGATTACAAATCATAAGTTACATTGATAAATATATATCTGGAAATTAAATTATTTTGAAAAGTGCTTTTTGAAAAATCTGTTGTTTGAATTTGTGAAAAAACTTTTTTATTTAGTAAATTTTTTGCACTTAAGTTCATTTCTAAATGTTTGTTGTTTGGTTTAAAAGTAATATTTGCATCTAAAAATAAGTAATTATTGTTTTTATTGTTTGTGTCAGGAAGATAATAATCCGATGATAAAACAGCAAATATTTTCTTTGTTGGTTTGTATCTTATTTTAAAAGTATTTATAATTGAATTGTTTGTTATTTTTTCTAAATCACTATTTTTATTAGTGTTTTTAATATTAATAAAATTATTGTCAAAATTAATTTTCGCTTTAAAAGCTGTTCTTATTGACAATTCATTTAAAATAATATTACTTGTATTTTCTCTTAAATTTGTTGAGTTTACAAGGTTAAAATAGTTAGAATAGCTGTAGTTTGTTTTCAATTTAATTGTAGTTGCTATAATTGGTAAATATTTTGCCAAAAGGACATCTGCATTATAATTATCATTTTTCTCCAATAAAAATATATTTTTTATATTGGTTTCTGTTTGATTTATGTTGTAATCAGAATAGAAATTTCCTTTGCTTTTTTGGTAACTAAACCCTACTTCAAATTGAAATTGCCTATATACATTATTGTTGTTATAGTTTAAACTGAAAAGAGTAGGTTTTTGTAAATCTAAATCTGGATTGTTAGATACTTTTAAACGATTATTTGTAATTACGGAATTTCTAAAAATAAATTCATCCACAACTGGATTTTGAGAATTGCTTAATCTGCTTGATATAAATGAAAGACTATTAATCTTAAATTTTAATAATAATGCTGGTTCAAATATAAAATCATTTGTATCTTCTTTTTGATTTAAGATGTTGTCTTGTAATGATTGTTTCAGAAATTTTATCGAATAGGATGGGGATAGTATCCATCTGTTTATATTGTAATTAACAGAACCTAAATGATATAATGATTTTTTGAAATAGATTGTTTTATTTTCATCAATTATTGATGATGATATATTATTTTGATAATTATTGAATGATGTAAATGGTGTTTTTTCATAGTTTGCTCCAACTGAAAATGAATATTTAAAGTTTTCTGTGGTTCCTAAAATATTAATAACACCATCAATATAATTCTTTTTGAAATTACTGTTTTGATTGTTAGTTTCAGTTATTGAGTTTAATCTTAAAAATTGTGGGGTATTATTAAATCCTTGATTGATATTGATTTGAATTACTTTTTTGTCAGATATTTTTTTTGTGAAAATTAAATTTTGATTAAAAAATTGATTTTTTGATTTTAGATTACTATAAAATTGATTAGTCTGATTTGCTAAAATAGTTATGTTTGTGAAAGTTTCTTCGAGATTAAATTTAGTTTTGTATTCTAAAAGTGAATTCTTTGAAGAATTAAATTTTACTTCTAAATCTCCTCTATATAGGTTTGGTTTTTTGTTTGATGTGTTATTATCAGATGTTGTAAATGTTTCGCTATTGATTGTGTTAATTGTGTTTGTGGCTTGTTGAAAATTTATATTGTCGTGCAAATAATAAAAATTCGTTTTTACAGAAATACGTTTACTGATTTTAAAAAGACTATTGTAATTTGAGAAAAACAAATTGTTATTATTTGTTCTTGTGTTATCAATAATGTTAGAAAATAATGTTTCGGGAATAACTCTGTAAGTTTCAAAACTTTTACTTCTGGATTGCTCAATGTTTTGAGTTCCTGAAAAATAATCAAACGGTGAATTATTTCCACCTACATTATTATAGGAAAATGTTCCAAAAGCCTTATATCCTTTAGATATTTGTAAGATATTTACAATAGAGTTGTTCATTTTTTTTTTATCGCTATTGACACCTAATCCAAAATCAATATTGCCAGAATAATCTGTTTTACTTTTTTTTAATTTTAGATTTAGCGAAACTTTATCGCCGTTTTCAATACCTTTCAATAGTAAATTTTCAGAAAAATTATCAATGGCTTGAACTTGTTCAACCATATCTACATTTATATTCTTTGTACCCAAACTGTAATTATACCCAAACATATTGTCCCCATCAAGTGTAACGGCTTCTATTGATTTGCCTTTATATTTTATTTCGCCTGTTTTTTCGTTTACCGAAATTCCGGGTAATTTTTTTATAATATCTTCTATTTTTCGTTCTGAACCATCACGGAATTTTGAAACATTATATTTCAAAGTGTCTTCTTTAACTATAATTGCTTTTTTTTCGGTAATAATTTTAATTTCTTTAAGTTCAGTTATATCTTCTGCTAATTGAAAATTGAGCTCATACGTTTTGGTTGTATTGGGATTGTCAATTAGTTGTTTTTCTGTAAAATAGCCGTCAGAATTTATTTCAACTAAAATTTTCTCGTAGTTTTTTTTTAAAATAATGTTATATTTTCCATTTCTTATAGAAACAAATTCTTTGACGCTTTCAGGATTATTAGCTTCTTTAAATACCACATTTGCCAATACCAAAGGATTGCCTTTGGTATCGAAAACTGTTCCTGTTATGGTTTGAGAAAAAGAATAAGAGGTAATTAAAAGAAAAACAATTATAATATAAATTTTATTCATTATTTTTTGTTTCTCTTTTTTCAATAAATTCTAAAGTTTC
Organism: Flavobacterium sp. W20_MBD1_R3; assembly: GCF_052119725.1. NCBI lineage: Bacteria > Pseudomonadati > Bacteroidota > Flavobacteriia > Flavobacteriales > Flavobacteriaceae > Flavobacterium > Flavobacterium sp. W20_MBD1_R3. The sequence continues at coordinate 209,714 of NZ_JBGQOR010000004.1, read as the reverse complement.
GTATAAAGGAAAATCTTTTAAATCAACAGGTTCTGACGTTTCATCTCCCATCTGTGAGAACATAAAGGTTAATTCATTTTGTTTTTGTTTTACCGCCTTTTCAACAAATTCATTAAATGTTGATTTTTTATCTAATTTTGGTTCATTAAGAATTTCATTCGTTTTTTCAATTTTAGCTAATTTAAACGTATAAATGTTTGTGTTTTCGTAAGCTTCCAAAACAACTCCAGGCAATCCAATTAATCTCCATGGACCACAACTAATTTTTAATTCATTAGTGAAAAACACTGACCAAGTTCTATCATTTATAAATGCTGTTGCTTTCTGCGATTTATATCCTGAAATAACTTTGTACTCGTCTAAAATATCCCATTTAGGATAGACTATTTTATCTTTGACTAATACTTTACTATTGCAACTAACATCATATAATAATGAAGTTATACTATCTTTTTTGAAATCATAATAATATAATTTATCCTCAAAGCAAATATTGCCAGAACTAATAACAGTTGTGCTATCATTTGTTTTTACATCAATTAATTTATCTCCGTTATTTAATAAATTTTTATATTGAGATAAATTAAAGGTTGTAATATTTTTATTAATATTAAGAATCCCGTTTGCTTTAAATTCTAAATCATTAATCTTTCTTATGAATTCATATGTTACTTTATTGTTTTGTGAAAAACAATAACAAGAAATGAATATAAATATGTATTTTTTCATCTTTTTTTATTTAATAACAAAAGCTGTCATAAGAATGACAGCTTTAGAAAATAACTAATTATTCAACTGCTTGTAAGATAACAACTTTTGGACAAGTAACCTCTTTATAATAAGTGTTCCCAAATGCATCTGTTGCTTGTCTGTAGCACTTTGTTACAACTGTGACATTTGCTTGTTTTGTAATTACTTTTGTTCTTGCACTTGTATTTGCAAAAGAAACGGTACCAGCTAATAAGCATAGCCCTAAAAATAAATTTTTCATATTTGAATAAATTTAATTGTTAATAATATCATTTTTATTGTTTATTTCGGTAAACAAAAACCATTTCCTACTTCTCTTATTTTTCTTTGGGATTAAAAGACAAACTCCCTCAATTCGTAGCTACTGAATATTTTCAAGTCAAATTTTAAACTTTTTTTTGCAAACAACAATATAATCGGATTCATATGAGAAGATTATATCATTATTCAAATTTAAAAAAATTAAAAATACAGTAAGGGTAGTTTTACTACCTTCCTTGTTAAAGTTTAATAAAAACACTTCTTTAAAATAATCAAAGAAGTTTTTCTACTCAAATAATTATAATTTTTAAATAATCCCTATTTTCCGAGATTCTCTAATGATATCCTCGTCATTACCAGTATTAATATGCAGCAATTCCTTTATAGCCGATTTTCTTTTATGAATTGCACTTAGTGTTAAAGGAATATAATTGGGAAGGTTTTTAGTAGTTATACCTTGTGAAATCAGAAGAATAATTTCTCTATTCAAAATGTTAAAATGTATGTTGTTAATTCTGTTCTCGTTGATGGTTTTGTTTATTCTTTCACTTTTATAAACCTCTCCTTCGACAATTTTCTTAAAAATAACGTGAATTGAGTCATAATCAAGATCTGATTTTTCAACTAAACCTTCTGGATTTATATTTTTTATAATGCTGCTTAATGTAAGCTTATTTAAATATCCTGAGATAAAAATAATTTTAATTTCAGGGTGCTTCGTTCGTAATAACTTTGCTAAATCTTCTCCGTTTTTTAAATTATTTTCTAAACACTCTGGCATACTCAAATCTAACACTGCCAAATCAATAACTTCCAGATTTTGCTTAAAAACGAAATTATATGCGCACTTCAAAGAATTGACCGAAGTGATTTCTGAATTTATTTCTAAATCTTTTAAAACCATTTTATAGCAATCTGTAATCATAACATGATCATCAACTAATAAAACTTTTAGACACATATAATTTTAGCTTCTTGAAATTTGAAAACCTTTGTTGTGTTTTAATTTGGGTGTAAGATATTTACAATGAAATCTATTTTCTACTTACATAAATTCACAGTCCTAAATCAAGGCCAACAATTCTTTTAAAACTTGACAGATCAGTTTAGCCAAAAGTATCGATAACGCAAGAAGTGCACTCATTTTGAGAGGGTTTAATTTTTTTTATAAAACTAATCTGAAAAATTAAATAAAACAATCACCTAAAACAGTGATATTTCAACTTTTTATTTAAATATAGATTCTTTAATTATTTTAAAAAAAATGAACCAAAAAAGCTTCGTTCACCACACTTTTACTTAATTTTAGCACTTGAAAAATAGCTAAAACTTATGGCTACTTTTAAACTAATAAAAGAACACAACCCTTAAATGAGAACACTTGTTATAGGCGATATCCACGGTGGTTTGCGAGCATTGCACCAAATTATGGAGAGAGCCAAAGTTACTAAAAATGATACATTGATTTTTCTGGGAGATTACGTTGACGGCTGGAGCCAATCCCCTCAGGTACTTGATTTTATAATTGATTTAAAAATCAAACAAAACTGCATTTGTATTCGTGGCAATCACGATGATTTATTGCTGGAATGGCTTGACGAAAGCAAAGACAATCTGTTGTGGTATAAACATGGCGGAGAAGCGACTGTTTTGGCCTACGAATCCGTTAACATAGAAACCAAGCAAAAGCACATTGAATTCCTAAAATCCTTAGAGAATTATCATCTTGACGAGCAACAACGTTTGTTTGTTCATGCTGGCTTTACCAATATGAACGGCGTCAGTTTTGAGTATTTTCCGGGACTTTTCTATTGGGACAGAACCCTGTGGGAAACCGCATTAGCATTAGACACAACAATGAAATCCGATCACCCGTTTTATCCAAAACGGTTTACCTTGTACGATGAAATTTACATTGGTCATACTCCAGTTACTAGAATAAGTGAAACGACTCCCGTACAAAAAGCAAATGTTTGGAATGTAGATACTGGAGCAGCTTTCAAAGGGCCATTGACTATTATGGATGTTGACACTAAGGAATTCTGGCAAAGCGAACCTTTAGATCAGTTGTATTTTGACGAGAAAGGAAGAAATTAGATTTTATTGAACTACTTTTGCACTCATTTAAAAAATTAAGAGTATGAAAAAAATTATTACAATAATAGTGTTAATGACTGTAGGTCTGGCTAATGCACAAGCTTTCAAAGGAGATGGGGATGTAAAATTTGATGTTGGGGCAATCATCCAAAACGGAGGATCTGGAATTCGTATATCTTCTGATTTTGGACTTGGAGAAAATATGTCATTTGGATTTGCAACTTCTTATTTGCTATCTGTTTCCAAAGATGATTTAGGGAACAAACCGGATTTTGGAGACCGAGTGGACATTAAAGGACGGTTTAATGCAAACTTGGGAAATGTGTTTGAATTAGACCCAAAAATGGATCTTTATCCGGGATTAGATGTAGGGTTACGGAATTTTGGTGCACATTTAGGATTCCGTTATTTCTTTACAGAAGGATTTGGTGTTTTCACCGAAGCCGGTATTCCAATTGCCAGTTATAAAACAAATCCAATAGGTTTTGATAAACTGAACAATCAATTCACCTTTAACATCGGTGCATCTTTCAATTTATAGAACGATTATACTTAATGTTGTCAAAGAATTTTTAATAAAAAAAGGCAATTTGAAATATTCAAATTGCCTTTTTTAGTTTGTTATATTCTAGAACTACAAATCAAATTTGATTCCTTGTGCCAATGGCAATTGTGCTCCGTAATTAATCGTATTGGTTTGTCTTCTCATGTAGGCTTTCCAAGCGTCAGAACCCGATTCACGTCCACCCCCAGTTTCTTTTTCACCACCAAAAGCTCCACCAATTTCTGCTCCGGAAGTACCAATATTTACATTGGCAATTCCACAATCAGAACCAGATTGAGAAAGGAACAATTCCATTTCTCTCATGCTATTGGTAAAAATAGAAGAAGAAAGTCCTTGTGGAACTCCGTTTTGTAATGCAATTGCTTCTTCAATTGTACCGTATTTCATTACATATAAAATAGGGGCAAAAGTTTCTGTTTGTACGATGTCAAAATGATTTTCAGCTTCAATGATACATGGTCTTACATAACAACCGCTTTCATATCCTTCGCCTTCAACCAAACCACCTTCCACGATGATTTTTCCACCTTCTTTTTTAGCGCTTTCAATTGCATTCAAATATTCCTGAACAGCGCCTTTATCGATAACTGGCCCAACATGATTCTTCTCATCCAATGGATTTCCTATTTGCAATTGACCGTAGGCGTTTTTCAACACGCTGATGGTTTTGTCATACACACTTTCGTGAATGATTAAACGTCTGGTTGATGTACAGCGCTGCCCTGCTGTTCCTACCGCTCCAAAAACGGCTCCTACTAATACCATATTGATATCCGCATGTTCCGAAACGATAATTGCATTGTTTCCCCCTAATTCAAGAATAGTTTTTCCAAAACGTTCTGCAACAGTTTTTGATACATGACGTCCGATTCTAGTTGACCCTGTAAAAGAAACCAACGAAATTCTTTTGTCATTATTGATTAGATCTCCGGATTCGTTTCCTGTTACTAAACAACTAACACCTTCGGGAACGTTATTTCTTTTTAGAACTGTTTTGATAATATTTTGACAAGCAATTCCGCATAAAGGTACTTTTGAACTTGGTTTCCAAATAGCAACATCACCACAAACCCAAGCAATCATTGCATTCCAACTCCAAACTGCTACCGGAAAGTTAAATGCTGAAATGATACCCACGGTTCCTATTGGATGGTATTGCTCATACATTCTGTGCATAGGCCGTTCAGAATGCATGGTTAATCCGTACAACTGACGGGATAATCCCACTGCAAAATCACAGATATCAATCATTTCCTGCACTTCGCCATATCCTTCTTGAAGACTTTTTCCCATTTCATACGAAACGAGTTTTCCTAAAGGCTCTTTGAATTTTCTTAATTCATCCCCCATCTGACGAACGATATCGCCTCTTTTGGGAGCAGGAACCATGCGCCATTCTAGGAAAGCTTCTGAAGCTTTTTGCATCGCTTTTTCATAATCCTCTTTAGAAGACGTTTTTACTTTTCCAATTAAAGTTCCATCTGCTGGCGAATAACTTTCGATGATTTTTCCGTTGGCAAAATTAGCTGCTCCAGTTGATGTTCCTTCATTTATCTCCTCAATCCCTAATTGCTTAAGGGCGTCTTTTATTCCGAATTGATCTGTTATTGTTATCATTGTAACTTTTTTATTAAAAATTGTTATATTTTTTTACAAATATATTGATTTAAGGTGAAATAGTAAACATTGCCACTTTTATTTTATGTTTTTCAGCCCCGATAGCAGCGGCATCCTTTTGCGGCTTTCTTTAAGCCAAAAAAGATAAAACGGATAGCGGACACAAGCGAAACGAACTGACGAAGTAATTAGCTCCCAAAAATTATTTTCTGGCAACAAATCTTGGATCCGTTTCCATTACAGTGCCACATTTTTCGCAAGTTCTTAAGTGTTCCGAATTGTAGAAATGTTCAAAATGAGGCAAGAAATCTTTCTCGATATTATGCAGTTCAAAATAGACTTCGTGCAGTTTATGATTGCAAGAATCACAAAACCAAAGCAGGCCGTCCGTAAATCCTTGTCCGGCTCTTTTTCGTTCAATTACAAGTCCAATAGAACCTTCGGAACGTACTGGAGAATGGGGGGTTTTAGCCGGATTAAGATACATATCTCCAGGATGCAATTCCATTTCCTTTCGCTCGCCCTCATCTTGAACAATCACTTTTATGGAGCCTTCAAGTTGGTAAAATAACTCTTCGGTTTCGTTATAATGATAGTCTTTTCGGGCGTTAGGACCAGCAACTACCATAACGATATAATCACCGGATTCTGTGTATAAATTCTTGTTGCCAACGGGCGGTTTGAGCAGATGACGGTTTTCGTCAATCCATTTATTTAGGTTAAAAGGTTTTGCAATTGCCATGATTTTTATTTTAAATGTAAATTTATGAAATTATGAACTGTTATTTTTTTTCCTTGATTAAATAAATATAAACGGGAAAATGGTCGCTAAATCCTATTTCGGTCGTGGAATGCCGTAACGGATATCCTTTATATTGTCCGCTGGTTTGTATCAAAAACGATTTGTTGTAAATTCCTGCTTTCCAATATCGAAAACTCGAATAATCCGTTTGCAGCAAGGTTTCGGAAACCATTATTTGGTCAAAAACATCCCAGGCATCTCGGAATGCGATGGTTCCAAATCCTTTTTTAGCCATTTCTTCAAATGGATTATAAATCCCAAACGGAAGTACCTCCGTCTTTTTTGCTTTGGCGCCAAGCTCCACTTTGACACTTTTGTTATACGGTCCATCATTCAAATCGCCTAAAGTAATCACTTTTGCGTTTGGATTTACGCGCTGTAGCGAATCAATTATTTTCCGGTTTAATGCTCCTGCGGCTTCGCGAAACGGACTTGATTTTTTCTCGCCGCCAGAACGGGACGGCCAGTGATTGACGATAATATTAATTTCCTCGCCATCTAGAAATCCAGTGACCAAAAGCTGATCTCGAGTGTAAACCCGATAATTTATAGTACTTATTTGTAATTCATCATCTGTTTTTTCTTCGGAACTGGCTTTGGAACTTTCATGCGTAAGAGTCCCTTCTTTGTAAATGTACAACGGAATATTGCTGTAACTCGTGGGCTGAAATTTCTTTTTCTGATACAAGAGCGCCACATCAATTCCTCTTTTGTCAGGCGAATCAAAATGGATGATTCCGTAGTCTTTGTCGATCAATTTCGGTTGTTTGACTAAATCTTCTAAAACACCTCGGTTTTCTATTTCGCATCCACCAATAAATGTGGGCGAATCGGTATTTTCAGCAGAACCTATTTCCGATAAGATACGGGCTAAGTTAACTAGCTTTTTTTTGTATTTATCGTAGGTCCATCGCTGCAGCCCTTTTGGAGTCCATTCTTCATCAAAAGTATCAGGATCATTTATCGTATCAAAAAGATTTTCAAAGTTATAAAATGCAACGGTGTGAATCACATACTTTTTTTGTTGCGCATGAGATATTGCTATTGGAAAAAATAAAAGTAAAAGCGGAATACAGTACGAAATTCTCATAAATATCATTTATTTCCAGTCGTTGATACGATTTCTTTATAAATCTGTTATTTGTAAAAATAGTCATTTGTGCGCGAACTCAAGATTATTTTCTAATTGTCTATCTTTGTTTTTTACTGTAAAGCCTTTACAAGTAAAGTTATTTAAGAAAAACAATAAAGCATGAATAAAGACCGATTTACTTTTACACCACGTCATTCTATTTTATATCAATTTCTATTGTTTATTTTTGTTTTACAATCTTTCAACAGTCAAGCCCAATATAACATGATTACACCGCCTAGTTTACAAAAAGGAGATACCGTAGCTATTTTGGCAACAGCCAGAAAAAACACAGATGACAACCTGAAACCTGCTATTGATTTGTTGCACAGTTGGGGACTGGAGGTTGTCATTGGCAGCACAATAGGCTTAGACAACAATCAATTAGCCGGAACCGACGAACAGCGAGCAGCCGATTTTCAGCAACAACTGGACAATCCAAACATTAAAGCCATCTGGTGTGTAAAAGGTGGATACGGAACCGTAAGAATGATCGATTTACTAGATTTTACTGTCTTTAAAAAAAATCCGAAATGGATTGTTGGATTCAGTGATGTAACAGTTTTACACAATCATTTGAATACAATGGGTTACAAATCCATTCACGGAATCATGCCAATAACCGCTCCAAGAGCTACTCCACAAGCTATCGAAACCATTCGTATTGCGCTCTTTGGTGAAGAACTATCCTATACAATTGACCCTTTTATAATGAATAGACCCGGAAAAGCCACCGGAGAATTAGTGGGTGGAAATTTATCAATTTTATACAGCTTAATGGGTTCGCCATCCGCAATTGATTGTTCAGATAAAATATTGTTTATAGAAGATTTAGATGAATATTTGTATCATATTGATCGCATGATGATGAATTTAAAGCGAAATGGTTGTCTGGAAAGTATCAAAGGAATAGTGGTGGGTTCTATGACAAGAATGAAGGATAATGATATTCCTTGGGGAAAAAATGCTATCGAAATTATCGAGGATGTAACCAAAACATATCATATTCCTATATTATATAATTTTCCTGCCGGTCATATTCAAGATAATAGAGCGTTAATTTTAGGAAACAATGTGACGATCGAAGTCAATGAAAAAAACAGTACGCTGGTTTTTGAATAAAGAAATCCTACCTCCGAAGGAGGGAGAGACTAAACGGGAGCAGATCGAGAACAATTGTTATCATGCTAAATTTTGATCATAAATTAACCTCTCGAATTTTAAGAATTAATTATAGAGGTTTGAAAACTTTAAACAACTTTTTTTAATGGCGGAACACAACGAACTAGGGAAACTTGGTGAAGAAATGGCGGTCGAATTTCTAAGAAAAGACGGCTATTCGATTTTACAAACTAATTGGATCTTCCAAAAAGCCGAAGTAGATATTCTCGCTCAAAAAGGAAACACTCTTGCCGTTGTTGAGGTCAAAACCCGTTCCTCTCTGGAATTTGGCTTGCCACAAGATTTTGTAAAACCAAAAAAAATCCAGCTTCTTGTAAAAGCAGTTGATGCATTTGTCAACGAAAGAAATTTAGATATTGAAGTTCGTTTTGATATAATAGCAATCCATAAAGAAGGTAAATCATTTGTAATTGAGCACCTTATCGATGCCTTTTATCATTTCTAATTCATCTTTTGAATGTTATATTTGTAACAAATTGTTTTTTTATTTACATTTGCGTTATATTTACACACTGATTACGTGCCTAATTACAACACAAAAAAAATAAATCATGAAAACTGTTTCTTCCATAGTTGAAAACTATATCAAAACAAAGCCATTTTTGTTGAATGCTTTATCATTAGGCATCATTAATTTGACATCATTATCTCGAAATATAATGACCGAATTAGAAAGTGAATTTAGCAAGGAAGTAAAACAAGGCGCGGTTGTTATGGCTTTAAAAAGACTTACCGAAGAACTGGATTTCAGGTTAAACCATAAGATCAACAAAGTCATTAAAAACATTGGCGAAATCACTGTTCGCTCTTCTTTGACGGATTATACTTTTGCCGCATCAGACAGCGTATTGAACAAACAGGCTGATTTAATTACAGATATCAATACGTTACCGGATATTTTTTACACTTCATCCAGAGGAGTGAACGAAACAAACATTGTGGTTAGCAACAGTATCAATCACTTAGTTGACAAGCATTTTGCTAATGAGAAACTAATCCAAAAACTCGACAATCTAGCTTCGATTACTGTAAAATTACCCAAAGAAAACATTGTTGTTCCTGGGATTTACTATTTTATTTTTCAGCGTTTGGCTTGGGAAGGAATCATCATCAATGAAGTAATTTCAACTTCTAATGAATTTACTATTTTAGTGAGCGAGGAACAAGTAGATGTAGCTTTTAAAGTAATTAAGGATTTGAAGAATTAGATTAGTTTTCTAATATTCCGGTTTTTGTTTAGTTCCTCTAAAATTAATTATTTCAATACTTGATTTTTTATAATTTACTCGGTAGACCAAGTAGTTATTTTTATCTACTATTGCTTTATGAAGATTTTTGTAGGTTTCAGATTTTGGATATAAGTCAGGGTAAAGACTAATCTGATTGGTAACTTGGTTAATATTTTCTTCCAATTGCAAAATTTCTCTAAAAGTCCATTCTGCTTCTAAATATTCAATAACAATTGCTAAACCGTTATCGGCTTGTGGCGTCCACTTGATCTTTAACGCCATTTAGAAAATCTATTCATTACAGTTTCGTTACTTATAAATTCGTCATTTTCTGCTTGCTTTAAACCGATTTCAATTTCAAGTTTTTCATCTGAATTCAAATCAGTAAACCAATCTTTTTTACTGGTTTTTAAAATAATTTCAAGTTTTTCCAATAAACTTTCGTCTATAGTGGTCAACTCTTGAATAAAATTATATTTTCTGGCGGCTAAATTCATAACTTAAAAATTTTAGTGTAACAAAGTTATCTTTTTTGATTGTGTTAAAAAAATAAATCCTGAAATTTAACTAACTATTTCATTTTCAAATAATAAAAAAAAATAATCTTAAATCTATTTCGTTTTGATAAAAAAAATTGAATTAAGTGTAAATCAGAATCCAATTTAAAAATATCTTATTCGCCACCCAACATCTCCATCAATTCCAAAGCTGTTCTAGTATTTTTCACATTGTCAAAAGTTAACAAAAGGCGCAATCCTGCCGGCGTTTGTTTTTCTTTCATTTTACAAATAGAGCTATTTTTCTGGACAAACTGTAAAACAGCCTGAAAACGGTTAGATTGGTAATATTTAGATTGCTGATCAGAGACAAAATACCCAATCATCTTACCTTGTTTCATGACTAACTTCTCGATCCCTACGCGGGTTGCAATCCACTTAATACGAATACTATTCATCAATGCTTTGGCACGTGGCGGCATTGGACCAAAACGGTCAATCAATTTATTTTGAAAAACGATCAATTCTTCTTCGTTTTTTACCAAGCCCAACTCGCTATATAAACTCAATCGCTCCGAAACATTATTGATGTATTCATCCGAAAATAATAACTCGAAATCAGTGTCAATTTGCAGGTCTTTGACATATTCTTTAGTTTCCAGATTATTTTCCTCCGGATACAACTCCTTGAATTCGTTTTCTTTCAATTCATCAAGAGCTTCATTCATGATTTTTTGATAGGTGTCAAAACCAATTTCGTTGATAAAACCACTTTGTTCTCCTCCTAATAAATCTCCGGCACCACGAATCTCTAAATCTTTCATCGCAATATTAAAACCGCTTCCTAATTCGCTGAATTGTTCCAAGGCCTGAATTCGTTTTCGGGCATCATCCGTCATCGCTGAATACGGCGGACATATAAAATAGCAAAATGCTTTCTTATTGCTACGTCCTACTCGACCCCGCATTTGATGTAAATCAGACAATCCAAAATTATTCGCATTATTGATAAAAATTGTATTGGCATTAGGAACATCTAATCCGCTTTCGATAATGGTGGTGGCGACCAAAACATCAAATTCTCCGTTCATGAAAGCCAACATTAATTCCTCCAATTTTTTCCCATCCATCTGGCCGTGTCCAATACCAACTTTAGCATTGGGCACCAAACGCTGAATCATTCCGGCAACTTCCTTGATGTTTTCTATTCGATTATTGATAAAGAAAACCTGTCCGTTTCGCTGAATTTCATACGAAATCGCATCCCGAATCAACTCTTCGCTAAAGCCGACTACATTCGTTTCAATAGGATAACGATTGGGCGGAGGTGTCGTAATCACTGATAAATCGCGCGCTGCCATCAATGAAAATTGCAAGGTTCGCGGGATTGGCGTAGCCGTTAACGTCAATGTATCAACATTTGCAGCAATCGTTTTGAGTTTGTCTTTTACGTTGACACCAAATTTTTGTTCCTCATCCACAATCAATAATCCAAGGTCTTTGAAAACTACATTTTTATTGACTAATTGATGTGTTCCAATTAAAATATCAAGTTTTCCTTCGGCTAATAATTTTAAGGTTTCTGCTTTCTGTTTGGCCGTTCTAAAACGGTTTAAATACCCAATTGAAACTGGCATATCTTTTAATCGTTCCGTAAATGTTCTATAATGTTGGTATGCTAAAATTGTTGTTGGAACTAGGATTGCGACTTGTTTGCTATTGTCTACCGCTTTGAAAGCTGCACGAATAGCGACTTCGGTTTTCCCAAAACCCACATCGCCACAAACCAAACGATCCATTGGGCGATCACTTTCCATATCAGCTTTTACTTCAGCCGTAGATTTGGTTTGGTCCGGAGTATCTTCATAAATAAAAGAACTTTCCAATTCGTTTTGTAAATAACTGTCAGGTGCAAACTGGAATCCTTTTTCTAATCTTCTTTTGGCATACAATTGAATCAAATTGAATGCAATATGCTTGACGCGCGCCTTGGTTTTTTGTTTTAAAATCTTCCAAGCATTCGAACCCAATTTGTAAATTTTGGGTGGAGTTCCGTCTTTTCCGTTGTATTTTGAAATCTTGTGCAGTGAATGAATACTCACATACACAATATCATTATCGGCATAAACAAGCTTTATCGCTTCTTGTATTTTGCCTTCCACTTGTATTTTTTGTAAACCTCCAAAACGACCAATTCCATGATCAATGTGCGTTACATAATCACCAACAGAAAGTGTTGTAAGTTCTTTTAAAGTAATATTCTGTTTTTTAGAATATCCATTTTTGATGTTGAATTTATGATAACGTTCAAAAATCTGATGATCTGTGTAACAAGTAATTTGGTTTTCCTCATCTATAAATCCTTGGTACAATGGCAAAACAACGGTATGATATTGCTTGCGTATGTTTTCTGAATTTGCTTCATCCAGGGTTTTAAAAATATCGTGAAATCGCTTGACTTGAGCGTCACTAGAACAAAATAAATGATTTTTATAGCCATTAAAATGATTCTCATTAAGATTATTCAACAACAAATCAAATTGTTTGTTGAACGATGGCTGCGGCTGAATGAAATATTCAAATTTTTTATTAGTTCTAAAAATTGCTTTTGAACTCAATTCCACTACCGAAAAATGCAACGCTCTTTGTATAAATTCTGCCTGATTCAGGAACAATTGTTCTGGTGACGAACGTTTTATTTCCTGCGACAATTTTGCGAAAGCATCTTCGGCTTTGCCAAATTGTTTGTCCAATTGCAATAAAAAATCTTCGGTATTCTGAATGAAAATTACTGTTTTCTCCGAAATATAATCCAAAAAACTTTCTCGGTTTTCCTGAAAAACTTTGTTCTCCACATTTGGGATTATAGTAATCTTTTTTTGTGTCACGATTGACAATTGCGTCGCAACATCAAAAGTACGAATGCTTTCTACCTCATCTCCAAAAAACTCAATTCGGTACGGATTATCATTCGAAAACGAAAACACATCAACAATACCACCACGAACTGAAAATTCTCCGGGCTCTGTGATAAAGTCTACTCTTTTGAACTCATACTCGAACAAAATTTCGTTGATAAAATCAATCGAAAGCTTGTCACCAACAGCAACTTTCAAGGTGTTTCTATCTAATTCTTTTCTCGTAACCACTTTCTCGGATAATGCTTCGGGATAAGTGACAATAACGGCTGGTTTTTTGCGGGAATTGATGCGGTTCAATACTTCGGCACGAAGCAAAACATTCGCATTATCGGTATCTTCGATTTCGTACGGACGACGAAATGAACCCGGATAAAAAAGTACATCTTGTTCCCCAATCATTTGTTCTAAGTCATTCAAATAATACGCAGCTTCTTCTTTATTGTTTAAAATAAGTAAGAAAGGAAGCTCCGATTTTTTGAAAATTGATCGAACAACAAACGAAAGCGCAGAACCCAAAAGTCCTGGCAAATGCATTTTGACTTGATTGTTTTCTACTAAACGAGCAGCAATTTGCTGAGTTTTTGGCGAATTATCGTAGGTATTATATAAGGCTGTTTTACTCAACTCGTGAAATATTTGTGTCGATTAAAGGTGTATTGGGAATGGCTCTTGTGGTATCCATCATTTTCATTAATTCAGATTCGCCTTCTTCGATAGGAATCTTATTTTTTTCGGTGATTTTATCCATTTGTCTTTGCAAAGAAACTAATTGTAAATTTATTTCTGAAACTAACTTTATCACTTTTTTATCTGGAATAACATCCAAATTAATGAATAAATCAAGCAATCGTACTTTTGTAATCAATGTTGAAATCCTACTTTTTATCGGAGGCTTAGCATACTCATAAGGAATATTATCATTTAAAGCCATTGCTTTTTTAGAAAGTGCTTTTGACTTTTGCTGAAAAGCGCCAATAGTTTTTTTCGGTTTTAAAGCTAATTCCGTTAAAAAATCGCGCCATTGGTTCCAAGATCCAAGGCTTTTTTCAGAAGCTTCCGTTACAGGTGTATCATAAAAAATCCAACTTTCTTCTATGTTTTTGAAAATTACTTCTCTTTTTTGCATCTCTTTTTTATTTTCTGCAATGCGCTTTTCATTGTCATTTTTACAGGATAAGAAAAGAAAGATCAGCGAAAAAAAAACGGCGATATTGTATTTCATTTTTAATTTCATTAAAGCACAAAGTTACAAAGTAAATTTACAATAATGAATTCCAGTGTCCGAATAACAATCTAATATTATTTTACTCTTTTTTAGGTTTAATAATATCAAAAATTAAGATATTTAGCCTATTTTCAGTATCTATTTTAAGATTTTTTTTCTCATTTTGGTCAAAGTTATGTTATTTTCGAAAACGTTATCTTTGTTTTCAAAAACAGACAAAAATGAGTACAAAAATATTGATTATTGGCGCTTGTGGGCAAATAGGAACGGAACTTACCCAAAAACTGCGCAAGATATATGGAACAGAAAATGTTATCGCTTCGGATATCCGAAAGTTAAATATTGATGTCGTAAATTCAGGACCATTTGAAGTGGTAAATGCCTTAGATTTTAACCAAATTGAACATTTAGTAGAAGTACACCAAATTGACGAAGTGTATTTGATGGCGGCATTATTATCAGCAACAGCAGAAAAAAATCCTGCATTTGCTTGGGACTTGAACATGAATTCGTTGTTTCATGTTTTGAATTTGGCGAAAGCCGGAAAAATAAAAAAAATATTCTGGCCTTCGAGTATTGCGGTTTTTGGACCAACAACTCCCAAAGAAAATACCCCGCAATATACGATAATGGAACCTTCAACGGTGTACGGAATCAGTAAACAGGCGGGCGAAAGATGGTGCGAATACTACCATAATATCTTTGGTGTAGATGTAAGAAGCATTCGTTATCCGGGTTTAATCAGCTGGTCATCGCCTCCTGGTGGTGGAACTACAGATTATGCGGTGGATATTTTTCACAAAGCACTTTCCGATAAAACATACGAATGTTTTTTATCCTCAGAAACTAAAATGCCAATGATGTACATGGACGATGCCATTGCTGCGACCATCCAAATTATGCAAGCGCCGGCAGACCAAATAAAAATTCATTCTTCGTACAATCTAGCTGCCATGAGCTTTACGCCAACAGAGATTGCTGCCGAGATCAAGAAACACATTCCTGAATTTACGATCACTTATGAGCCAGACTTCCGGCAAAAAATTGCTGACAGCTGGCCAGCAAGTATTGATGATGCTGAAGCCAGAAAGGACTGGGGATGGAAACATGAGTTTGATTTGGAATCAATGACGGTGGATATGCTAGAGCATTTGAAATAGTTTACTTAAAATATAAGCCAAAAAAAAGTCTAGTTGTGAAAACTAGACTTTTTTTATGACGTTTCAATAATAGTTATTTTATCTCGTACGTATTGTTTTCCTTTTTCAAATCAGCCATTAATCCACTTGGATCAATGGTGATTTTCTCGATGGAAGCTTTTGATTTAGAAATATCAAATTCAAAGGTTGGATACGCCCAAGCCCAATCACCCAAAACCGTTCTTTTTATGGCGGGATTTGGATTTTCTTTTTCGAAACTCATCATACGCAACGGGATGTAGAAACTTTCTGTTGTTCCATCCGTATATTCTACTAACAGATCAATAGGCATTGGCATTCTGCCGATTCTTTCTAGAGTAACCGTTGTTTTATCTGCTGTTTCCTTTAAACCCTTGATGCCATAATCAATCGTATTGGTGGTTTGGGTCCAATCTGTCAAATACCAATCCAGATTTGCTCCAGAAACTCGTTCGGCAGATCTTTTGATGTCATTTGGCGTAGGGTGCTTGAATTTAAAATCACCATAATACCGCTTCAACGTCTTCATTAGATTTTCTTTTCCTATCAAATACATCAATTGAGTCAAGAAAATTTCGCCTTTACTATACGATGTAATGCTGTAAACTCTGTTTTCATCAAAACGGTCTGCATGCGTTCCTTGTGGTAATTCTTTTCCTGAATTTGCCATAGAAAAATATCCAGCATAAGCTCCAGCAAATGGGTTTTCTACTTTTTTATCCGCAATTTCATTCAGTCCAAAATCCTCCAGAAAAGACGTAAATCCTTCGTCCATCCATCCGTGTTTTGATTCATTGGAAGCCAATACATGCTGGAACCAAGAGTGGGCCATTTCATGAGCGGTAACTCCTAATAGTCCTTCAAAACTTCCTTGACCCAAAATTAGCGTACACATGGCATATTCCATTCCACCATCGCCACCCTGAATCACAGAATATTGTTTGTACGGATAATCTCCCACCGTTTTGTTGTAAATTTCCATTAACTGGACCGTTTTTGGCTGCAGGTTTTTCCAGTTTTGAATGTATTTTGGGTTGTTTTTATACAAAAAATGCAAATCAACACCGTTAGGTCCTTTTACTACATCATGAATGTAATCCGGATCAGCAGCCCATGTAAAATCATGAACCATTGGCGCATTAAAATGCCAAGTCAACATTTTTGTTTTCTTTGGAACAGACACTTCAACACCTTGGTCTTGATAGCCGTGACCTATTTCGTTTTTGTTTTGTAAATAACCGGTACCTCCTAAAACATAATTTTTATCAATTGTAATATTTACGTCAAAATTTCCCCAAACACCATGAAATTCTCTGGCGATGTAAGGATCTGCATGCCAACCTTCAAAATCAAATTCAGCCATTTTTGGATACCATTGTGCCATGGATAATGCTACACCTTCGGCATTATTTCTTCCGGAACGACGAATCTGAATGGGAACCTGACCCTCAAAATCTAGTGTAAATGTGGTTTTAGTGTTTGGCAAAATTGGCTTAGCCAAAGTAACTTCAAGAATAGTCCCAATCTCTTTTGCAGCAGCAATTGCTCCGTCTTGTTTGAAATTTGAAATTCGCAAATAACCAATTTCATTTGGTTTCAAATTTTTGATTCGGCTTTCCTTCACTTCCTTGCCATCCACTTTTATTTTGGTGACCATTCTGCCATCCGGATCTTTAACGGTTTGTATTCTGGCATCCATCTCGCTTCCTGGCTGAAAAGCATTATTAAATAGATGATAATACACTTTCCTCAACGTATCCGAAGAATTATTGGTATAAACCAATTCCTGGTTGCCCTTGTATTGGTATGTTTTCACATCCATGGAAACATCCATTTTGTAATCAACGTGCTGTTGCCAATATGAAGTGTTTTGGGCAGAAACAGTCCCAAAGCCAAAAACAACAAAAGAAAATAAAAGTAATTTTTTCATAGGTAGGTATAAATAAAAATGGAAGGACAATTTGTCCTTCCATTTAATGAGTTTTTTATAAATTATTTAGACATTTTTTCTGCCATCAGTAAAGCATTGTAAGCATTTACTATTTTCCCTGATTTAGACAGAGTAGTAAAAGAACGCGTATCATTTGCTTTTCCACCAACAATTACCTCTGCTGAAATAGCAATTCCTGAATCCATCAAGATATGTTTCACTTGTTGGGCGGATAGTTTTGGGTAATATGAACGAATCAAAGCAGCCACTCCGGCTACATTGGGCGCAGCCATTGAAGTCCCTTGTAAATACTTATAGGTGTCGTTTGGAGTTGTAGCATAGATTTTTACTCCGGGTGCAAAAACGTCTACATTAATTTTTCCAATATTAGAAAAACGAGCCACAACTTTATTACCGTATTCAAAATTCAAAGCTCCAATTGTAATCATATTATCTGCAAATTCCGTTATTTTATCTTCAGAATCGTTAGGAAAATTCTCTGCATAATCAATGTCTTTTGCATCATTCCCGGCTGCGTGAACGATCAATACGTCTTTTTTTTCTGCATATTTTATAGCATCATAAACCCATTGCTTGTGTGGCGAAAAACTTTTTCCAAAACTTCCGTTGATTACTTTGGCACCATTATCAACTGCATAACGAATTCCAAGTGCAATATCTTTATCATACTCATCACCATCTGGCACTGCACGAACGGTAAGGATTTGAACGTTATTAGCAACACCATCACCACCTAAAACGTTGTTTCTGCTTTGAGCAACAATACCGGCAACGTGAGTTCCATGAAGAATTTCGTTCTTATCTGGTCCCATCACATTATTATTACCATATTTAGTATCCGTGATGTCATTTGGATTATCTCCTACAACTTTACGGTAATCTGTTTTTAAATTGTCTCCGTTTATAAGGGCGATAAAACCGCTAAGATCATTTTCAATTGCTGTTTTTAAGTCTGCTACAGGCAATCCATAAGAAAGCATTTGTTGCATTGCTGCTTTGCTTTTTTGTGTTTCCGGTTCTTGTGTGACAATTGCATTTACCTCTTCGATTGTGTACACTGGTTTTCCAAAATATTTTACTAAAGTCGCATCACCAGCGTTGATAGCTACTAACATTTGTTCTAAACGAGCTTTACCAGAGCTAGCTTCGGCAACTTTTTTGTCATTCAATGCTTTTGCAGCTTGATAAGTAGCATCATCAACTAAGGTTTTATCTTTGATGATTCTTTCGTATTCCAAGTTCTCTTTAGTGATGTCTCCCAGAAAATTCCAACCGTAAATGTCATCAATATATCCGTTATTGTCATCATCAATTCCGTTTCCAGGAATTTCTTTAGTATTAGTCCAAAGCACTGATTTTAAATCTTCGTGCTCAATATCTACGCCTGAATCTAGAATTCCAACAATTACAGGTACACCTTTTTTACCTTTCAATAATTCAGCATAGGCTTTATCGACACTCATACCCGGAATGGTATCCGTGACAATATCTAAATGACTCCAACGTTTCAGGTCATTTTCAGTAATTGGTGCTTTTTTTGTGATGTTTAAAGGAGCGCTGATGGCAACTAGTCCAGAATTGGAATTGTTTGAAACTTGTCTTGAAGCGCCACATCCTGCTAGTGCCAAAAAGGCAAAAGCAGATATACAAATAGGTTTAATGGTATTCATTGAAAATGTATTTATTAATTTTAAATATTTGTCTAAAATAATTTTTTTTGTTACAAATGAAGCTATCCTTAACACTATGTTAAGACTTCCTCACACGAAAATCGCTCTTTCAAACGAACGCCTTTTTCTGTTTTCTCCACTGTAATGATTTCGTTGTGCGCATCGTGCTCTAATAATAAATAATAATTATTATCAGCTGCTGCATTAAGAAATTTTGTTTTTTCAGGCATGGTCAGCAAAGGTCTTGTATCATAACCCATAACATAAGGAACTGGAACATGCCCGGCTGTTGCCAATAAATCAGCACAAAAAACAATAGTTTTATCGTTATATTGAATGTGTGGAATCATTTGCTTCTCGGTGTGTCCATCAGCAAAGAAGATGCCAAAACCTAACTCTGATGTTGAAAGAAAATCGCCTTCCGGTCTTTGGATAAAATTCAACTGCCCACTTTCCTGTATTGGCAAAATATTTTCCGATAAAAAAGATGCTTTTTCTCTTGGGTTCGGCTTTGTTGCCCATTCCCAATGACTTTCATTTGACCAGTATTTAGCATTTTTGAAAGCTAGTTCATACCCTGTTTTATCTTTGTTCCACTGTACACTACCACCACAATGATCAAAATGCAAATGGGTCATAAAAACATCGGTGATATCATCCCGATGAAAACCATATTTAGCTAGCGATTTGTCCATCGAATGTGTTCCCCAAAGCGAATAATAGCCAAAAAATTTATCCGATTGCTTGTTTCCCATTCCGGTATCAATCAAAATTAATCGGTTTCCTTCTTCAATTAGTAAACAGCGTGCTGCAATATCAATCAGATTATTTTCATCAGCTGGATTGGTTTTATTCCAAATTGTTTTTGGAACCACACCAAACATTGCCCCACCATCTAATTTAAAATTTCCGGTTTCAATAGGATATAATTTCATGTTTTTTATTTTACGAGAGAATCCAAAGTTAGGGAATTCAAATGCTTTTAAGGCTTTCAAATAGCTTTTTTCTATTTTTACATTAGTTATAAAAATGTTATCAAACACAAAAAAAAGTTTTTTATGTATTACCTTTGTTGTTAATTTAGACAAAATCAATATAAGCTATGATAAAAGTTTCTGACACAGCAAGAAAAAAAATCATCGATTTAATGAAAGATGATGGTTTTGACGCTACCATCGACTACGTAAGAGTGGGTGTAAAAAGCGGCGGATGTTCTGGATTGTCCTATGATTTAAAATTTGACAAAGTAAAAGGTGAAGACGATAAAATTTTTGTTGACAACAATATCACTATCGCTGTCGAAAAAAAATCATTTTTGTACTTAGCCGGAACAATATTAGAATTCTCAGGAGGAATTAATGGTAAGGGATTTATTTTCAATAATCCTAATGCCAATAGAACTTGTGGTTGTGGGGAATCATTTTCGCTATAACCAGTAACAAAAGACTTAAACCATTAAGGCAATTATGTCTTAATGATTTTAAAAAATAAAATTATGTCAAAATATACAGAAGACGAATTAAAAATCGAACTCGAAAATAAAGAATACGCATATGGATTTTACACCGAATTGGAATCAGAAACGTTTCCAGTTGGTTTAAATGAAGATATCGTTCGCGCGATTTCGAACAAAAAAGGAGAGCCACAATGGATGACAGATTGGCGTCTGGAGGCTTTTCGTGCTTGGGAGCAAATGACAGAGCCGGAATGGGCTAATGTGCATTATACCAAACCTGATTTTCAGGCAATTTCCTATTATTCAGCTCCAAAAGCGGTAGATCCTAATAAAACATTAGACGACGTAGACCCAGAACTTTTAGAAATGTACAAAAAGTTAGGAATCTCCGTTGATGAGCAAAAAATGATGAATAATGTAGCCATGGATATCGTAGTAGACTCTGTTTCAGTAGCTACTACTTTCAAGAAAACATTAGGTGAAAAAGGAATTATCTTTATGAGTATTTCCGAAGCTATCAAAGAACATCCAGAATTAGTCCGTAAATATTTAGGAACCGTCATACCGCAAAAAGACAACTTTTACGCGGCTTTAAATTCAGCAGTATTCTCAGATGGATCTTTCTGTTATATTCCAAAAGGTGTTCGTTGTCCAATGGAACTTTCAACATATTTCAGAATCAATCAAGGAGGTACCGGACAATTTGAAAGAACATTATTAATTGCTGATGAGGGTAGCTATGTTTCTTATTTAGAAGGCTGTACCGCCCCAAGTCGTGATGAAAACCAATTACACGCTGCTGTAGTAGAACTAATTGCTCTAGACGATGCTGAAATTAAATATTCTACAGTACAAAACTGGTATCCCGGAAATAAAGAGGGAAAAGGTGGGGTTTTTAATTTTGTAACCAAAAGAGGTTTGTGTGAGAAAAACGCAAAGATTTCATGGACACAGGTAGAAACTGGTTCTGCTATAACTTGGAAATATCCTTCTGTTATTTTAAAAGGAGACAATTCAACAGGGGAATTTTATTCGATTGCGGTGACTAACAATTTCCAACAAGCCGATACAGGAACTAAAATGATCCACTTAGGTAAAAACACGAAATCAACCATTATTTCTAAAGGAATTTCTGCAGGAAGATCACAAAACAGTTACCGTGGTTTAGTTCGAATTTCACCTAATGCGGACAATGCCAGAAACTTTTCGCAATGTGATTCCTTATTAATGGGAGACAATTGTGGTGCGCACACTTTTCCTTATATCGAAAGTAAAAATCCATCGGCACAAATAGAACATGAGGCTACGACAAGTAAAATTGGCGAAGACCAAGTTTTCTATTGCAACCAACGCGGAATCCCCACTGAAAAAGCAATTGCCTTAATAGTAAATGGTTTCAGTAAAGATGTATTGAATAAATTACCAATGGAATTCGCCGTAGAAGCACAAAAATTATTAGAAATTTCGTTAGAAGGTTCGGTAGGGTAATTTTTTAAATCTAAATATTATGGATATAATTTTAAAAAATGTAAAGAAAAAAGATTTTCCTCTGTTGAAATCATTGGCAAAATCGCTTGGCTTTGAAATTGTAAAAGACGAAAATCCATATAACACTGAGTTTGTAAAAGAAATTTTGGAAGCAGAACAAAGTCTAAAAGACGGGAAAGGGATAAAAATGACGATGGAAGAAATACGTGCTTTATGCAAATAGTATTTACCATTAAAGCTAGGAAAGATTTAGATTTTTGGATTAAATCTGGAAATAAAAACATTTTAAGTAAAATTACAGATTTAATAGAAGACATTCAACTTCATCCTTTTGAAGGAATCGGAAAGCCAGAACAATTGAAATACCAGCTTTCTGGAAAATGGTCAAGAAGAATAAATCAAGAACATCGCATTATATATAAAGTTACCGAAGAAAATACAATTGAAATATTAGACATTTTATCACTAAAAGGTCATTACGAATAAACAAAGACAATATGTTAAGTATAAAAAATTTACACGCCTCAATTGGGGGGAAAGAAATATTAAAAGGAATCAATCTTGAAGTAAAAGCAGGAGAAATCCATGCAATAATGGGACCAAATGGTGCAGGAAAAAGTACATTGGCTTCGATCATTGCTGGAAACGAAAACTACGAGGTAACTCAAGGCGAAATTACTCTGGACGGAGAAGATCTTTCTGAATTAGCGCCAGAAGAAAGAGCACACAAAGGAGTGTTCTTGTCGTTCCAATATCCAATAGAAATCCCAGGAGTTTCAGTCACTAATTTCATGAGAACAGCCATCAACGAAACACGAAAAGCAAACGGACATGAAGAAATGCCTGCTAACGTGATGCTAAAAGTAATTCGGGAGAAATCAGAATTACTAGAAATTGATCGTAAGTTTTTGTCTCGTTCATTAAACGAAGGATTTTCTGGTGGAGAGAAAAAACGTAACGAAATTTTCCAAATGGCAATGCTAGAACCAAAATTGGCTATTCTTGATGAAACTGATTCTGGTCTTGACATTGATGCCTTGCGTATTGTTGCCAATGGAGTTAACAAACTAAAAAGTGACAAAAATGCAATCGTAGTGATTACGCATTACCAAAGATTATTAGACTATATCGTTCCTGACTTCGTTCACGTGTTATACAATGGAAAAATTGTAAAATCCGGTGGAAAAGAGCTAGCGCATGAACTGGAAGAAAAAGGATATGACTGGATTAAACAAGAACAAGAAGCTTAAAAATTTGTTTGAAGTTTAAAGTCTAACGTTGTCTCGAGATAACTTTAAACTTTTAAACCTTAAACTTTAAACAATATAAAAATGGAATTAAAAGAAAAATTATTATCGTCTTTTATGGCTTTCGAAGAACGAATTGATGTTCACTCTGAACTTCATGACGTAAGAACTGCTGCCATAAAAAACTTTGAAAATAAAGGTTTCCCAACTAAAAAAGACGAAGCTTGGAAATACACATCGCTAAACGCCATTCTAAAAAATGACTTTACCGTTTTTTCAAAACAGGAAAATGCAGTTGAATTCAACCACGTAAAAAAATATTTTTTACACGAAATAGACACCTATAAAGTAGTATTTATTGACGGTGTTTTCAGCTCTAATTTATCTTCAACCACACACGAGGGGATTGATGTTTGTTTAATGTCATCAGCATTGACCAAACCAAAATACAAAATGATCATTGACACGTATTTTAATCAAATTGCCAGCAAAGACGAAAGTCTAACTTCATTAAACACCGCTTTCGCTAATGAAGGAGCGTACATCAATATACCAAAAAGCAAGGTAGCAGATAAACCCATTGAGATTATGTATTTCTCAACAGGAAATGAAGCAGCGCTAATGGTTCAACCAAGAAATTTGATTATTGTAGGAGAAAATTCTCATGCCCAAATTATTGAACGTCATCAAAGTTTAAACGAAAATCCAGTGTTAACGAATTCTGTTACCGAGATTTTTGCTCAAAAACGCGCTATTGTTGATTATTACAAAATTCAAAATGACACACTAGAAGCCAACCTTATTGATAACACCTACGTTTCTCAAAAACAAGAAAGTAGTGTCTCTGTAAACACCTTTAGTTTTGGTGGAAACCTAACCCGAAACAACTTGAATTTCTACCATTTTGGGGAAAGAATTGTAAGTTATCTGAACGGGATCACCATCATTGGGGATAAGCAACATGTAGACCATTATACTTTGGTACAACATTCAACACCAAATTGTGAGAGTCACCAAGACTACAAAGGAATCTATTCCGATCGTTCAACGGGTGTTTTTAACGGAAAGATTTACGTAGAAAGAGAAGCTCAAAAAACGAATGCTTTTCAAAAAAATAACAATATACTTCTAAGCGACAAAGCAACAATCAACGCCAAACCACAATTGGAAATTTTTGCGGATGATGTCAAATGCTCTCACGGCTGCACCATAGGTCAACTAGACGAAACTGCAATGTTCTATATGCAACAACGCGGAATACCTAAAAAAGAAGCTAAAGCCTTATTGATGTTTGCCTTTTCAAACAAAGTTATCGAAAGCGTTAAGATCCCAGAACTCAGACAACGAATTGCCAAAATTATCGCCACTAAGTTAGGTGTTAAAATGGGATTTGATTTGTAGTTTTTAAGCACAAGGTTCACAAAGATTAATGCAAAGGGCACAAGGTTTTTACAAAACTTTGTGCCCTTTGCTGTTAATTATTTAATCTCTCACTGCAATAATAAACATTATAATTCCTATAAAAAACAATACAAGACCTCCCAAAAAACAAAATGTATTTATTATTGAGTACCCTAGATTCGTAGAATAACCTAAACCTATTGAAAACCAACCTCCAATTATCATTAAAACTGATTGTAAAAATTTATTCTTTATCATAAAACTTATTTCTTCACACTTTCAATTATCCCTTTCAACATTCCATTAAAATCAAAATTAGGATTTTCCTTCAATCCCATTCGTACAATTACTAAATCCAGTGACGGAATAATCGCCACCATCTGACCTTGAAAACCGCTGCAGTAATACATATTGCGGGGAACATCGGGGAAATGTCCACCGGCATTGAGCCAAAAGTGACCGCCATATCTTCCGTCTGACGTATTCGTAGGCGTTGCGGTATATTTTACCCAACTTTCGTTAAAAATCTGTTCGCCGTTCCAATTGCCTTTGTGCAAATACAATAGCCCAAATTTTGACCAATCACGCGTGGTAGCCCAGCCATAGGAAGAACCCACATAATTTCCGGCCATATCCGTTTCGATCACCATCGAGTTCATTCCAATTTTATCAATCAAAGCCGAAAACCAAAAATCTAAATACTCCTGATGCGTTTTGAATTGCTTCCGCAAAATCCCGGAAAGCAAATTCGAGGTTCCCGAAGAATAATTCCAATGCGTATTAGGTTTGAAAGCAGCCGGTTTTTCTAATTGAACGCGAGTCATATCCTCGGCCTGAAAAAGCATTTCGGTAGCATCACAAATTTTATCGTATTGCTCCTCCCATTCCAAACCGGAATTCATGTGCAATAAATCATTTGTAGTGATAATTTTTCGATCATCACTTTTCCATTCTGCAATAGGAGCAGGTTTATAAATATCATATTTTTTTTCTTTTTCCAAAATTCCAAACATAGCGCTGGTAATACTTTTTGTCATCGACCAACCCAATATTTTACTGCTTTTATCGAAACCCGTATCATACTTTTCGGCGATAATTTTATCTTTATAAACCACTAAGAGGGAACGTGTTCTTTTTTTGATTTGCCCTTTTGCATCAAAAGCATTGGCGACAGCCGCATTCAATTTTGTATAATCAACATTACTAAAAATGGTGTCTTTAGGTTCCTTATTTCCATAGGGAAAAGGCGAATTGTTGTTCGCTGTTGTTCTTTTGGGAAGCAAATACGGTTTTGAAACATCAAAATCACCGTTGATTAAAGTCGCTCCTAAACCTTCACGGTAAATTGCTTTTCGTTCTTTCAAACCATAAACCGAGGCGATGGCAAACTTTCCGGCATCTTCAATTTGGTTCTTGGCTAAATCAATCATATCGATATCATTGTCGCCTTTCTCAATCATTTCCTGCGAACGATTATCAATAAAATGACCCGAGGCGATACTTTTGGCTGAAAAGCCAGAAATTAAATCCAGTTTTGGATAAGTTGTGAACCCCAAATAAAAGATTCCAATAAAAGAGGCAAAACCAATGAGCTTGAAGAATTTTTTCATAGAGAATTAATTTGAAGCAATTTAATAAAAAAGAACCACATTTATAAACCGATACCGAATTGAGAAAATCAAGTTTTATTAACAAGTGTTTGCCAAAAATTAATTCCAATTTCACTACTTTTGTATTTAGAAAAATTCTAAATAATGACTCGCTAATTTCAAATTAGTCTGTCTAAAAAAGTGTTGACTATTATTGTTCCTTTAGACCAATAAAAACATTAAAAACAAGCCAATAAAATGTTAGATATCAATAAAATTAGAGCTGATTTCCCTATTCTTTCTCAAAAAGTAAACGGAAAACCATTGGTTTATTTTGACAATGGAGCCACTTCGCAAAAACCACAAGTTGTGATTGATGCGATTTCAAAATACTATCAGGAAGTCAACGCTAATATTCATAGAGGCGTTCATACTTTGAGTCAGTTAGCAACTGATGCTTATGAGATTTCCCGCGGGAAACTTCAAAATCACATCAATGCAAAATTTGCTCATGAAGTGCTCTTTACTTCGGGAACAACGCATGGAATAAATTTAGTTGCAAACGGATTTGCTTCAATTTTAAAACCAGGCGATGAAGTTTTAGTTTCGGCAATGGAGCACCACAGTAATATTGTGCCTTGGCAAATGTTGTGCGAGAAAACCGGAGCGACTTTGCGTGTGATTCCAATGAATCTTGATGGCGAGTTGATCATGTCCGAATATGACAAATTACTTTCGGATAAAACTAAGATTGTAACTGTAAACCATATTTCGAATGCTCTTGGAACTGTCAATCCAATTAAATATATGATTGACAAAGCGCATGAAGTTGGTGCAGCGATCTTGATTGACGGAGCGCAAGCTGTTCCGCATTTGAAACCAAATGTTCAGGAATTAGATTGTGATTTTTACGTTTTTTCAGGACATAAGATATGTGGTCCAACAGGTATTGGAATTTTGTACGGAAAAGAATCGTGGTTGAATAAATTACCACCTTACCAAGGTGGAGGCGAAATGATCAAGGAAGTCACTTTCGAGAAAACAACTTATGCGGAGTTGCCTCATAAATTTGAAGCTGGAACACCAAATATTGCTGGAGGAATTGTTCTGGGAACTGCCGTTGATTATATGAATGAAGTTGGTTTTGACAACATTCAACAACAAGAAAAAGAATTATTAGAATACGGAACCAAACGACTATTGGAAATTGAAGGCTTGAAGATTTATGGCACGGCCAAAGAAAAAACTTCCGTAATTTCGTTTAACATTGAAGCCATTCATCCGTACGACATTGGCACTATAATTGACAAATTAGGAATAGCCGTAAGAACAGGCCATCATTGCGCCCAGCCCATCATGGATTTCTTTGAAATTCCGGGAACAATACGGGCTTCATTTGCTTTTTACAATACCAACGAAGAAATTGACGTTATGGTTGAAGCTATTAAAAAAGCGCAACGCATGTTATCTTAAAATATTAAAATTATCAGCACATGAAAATCCTAGCATTACTATTCCTGACTATTTTCATTGGCAACGGTTGTAGTAGTGCCAGAGCGCAAGATATTGAAGCTGCTGTCATTGAATATACGGCAAATACCAGAGGTTTCTATCAAAAAATAACGGTAAAAAACCAGGTGCTGACGGTTTCAAAAGACAGAGACGGAAATGACAAACCGACTCCAACAAAAATATCAGACACTGACTGGAAAGAATTAGTGAATTGTTTTAAAAAGATGGAATTGGATAGTTTATCCAAATTAAAAGCACCGACCGAAAAACGTTTTTATGACGGTGCGGCTATTGCCAATTTTAAAATCACCTTTAAAGATAAAACCTATGAAACAAATAGTTTTGATCATGGTTTTCCACCAAAAGAAATAAAAAAGTTCGTAAATACCATGCTTTCATTAGCTAAAGAATAAAACTGAAATAAATTCAGAATAGTATGAAAATTAAAGAGATACAAGAAGAAATTGTTGATGAGTTCTCCATGTTTGACGACTGGATGGAGCGTTATGAATACATCATCGAATTAGGAAAAAAACTTCCTATAATCAAAGAAGAATTCAAAACAGAAAATAACATTATCAAAGGCTGCCAGTCGAAAGTATGGTTGCAAGGAGAACAAACAGACGATAAAATTGTTTTCACCGCTGATAGTGATGCCATTTTGACCAAAGGAATTATTGCTATATTAATTCGTACTTTTTCCAATCAAAAAGCATCGGATATTCTGGAAGCCGACATGGGTTTTATTGACGAAATAGGTTTGAAAGAACATTTATCACCAACTCGCGCCAACGGATTGGTATCGATGATAAAAAACATTAAAATGTATGCTTTGGCGTTCAATGCACAGAATTGATTTAGGCTTTTAAACCATAAAAGTAATTTTATAAAATATAAGAAGTATTTTTCAAGATGCATTTCTTGAATATTAATAAACGAATTTTGAAGTGCATTTTGCAACTTTAAACTTTAAACTTTAAATTAAAAATAATGACACAAGAAATAGACACCACTGAATTAGGAGAATCAATCGTAAAAATATTAAAAACTATTTACGATCCTGAAATTCCTGTAGATATATATGAATTAGGACTGATTTATGACGTGATGGTCAATACCGATTATGAAGTAAAAATCCTGATGACGCTTACCTCTCCTAACTGCCCAGTTGCAGAAAGTTTACCAAGAGAAGTAGAAGAAAAAGTAAAATCAATTGAACATGTAAAAGACGCTGAAGTAGAAATTACTTTTGATCCGCCTTGGAGCAAAGATTTAATGAGTGAGGAAGCAAAATTAGAATTGGGAATGCTTTAAAATGGCGCGGACTCAACCCAAATCTTTAAACGATCAAAAATTTGGACTAAAATCTTCTTTTGATTCGCTTTTTTTTATACCCCGCTTTTTCAAAGAAATTTGGCGTACTAACAAAACGTTATTCTTGACATCAGCTTTTTGCAGAATCGTTGCGGCTTTGTTACCCGTTGCAATTTTATGGGTTGGAAAACTCATTTTTGATGCCATCATCCAAATTACAACACACGGCGAAAAGGATTATTCTGCGCTTTGGCATTCTGTAGCAATAGAGTTTATACTCGTCGTGTTATCTGATTTGGTAGGTCGGGCAATTTCACTTACCGATGGAATTCTTGGAGATCAGTATAATATCAATAGTTCGATTAAAATTATCAAAAAGACTAATGAAATCGATATTAGTCTGCTGGAAAATTCTGAATTTTACGACAAGCTTGACCGAGCAAGAACGCAAACGGCAGGTCGTGTCGATTTAATGTCGAATGTTTTAGGTCAGGCGCAAACTACTATTTCTATCTTTTCGCTTGTAATAGGATTGATTTATTTTGAACCTTATTTAATTGTCTTATTAATTTTAAGCATTTTTCCGTCTTTTATTAACGAAGTACGTTTCAGTCAACAACAATATTCGCTGGCTAGAAGCTGGACTTCCGAAAGAAGGGAATTGGATTACCTTAGATTTATTGGCGCTAATGATAAAACGGCAAAGGAAATTAAGCTTTTTGGATTAACTAGCTTTCTGGTCGAAAGATTTGAAACCCTTGCAACGCGCTATTTTAAATTAAATAAATCGCTCGTTGTAAAACGTTCCAGTTATGGGTTTTTATTTAATGTTTTAGGATCAATTAGTTATTATGCAGCATATGTTTTTATAATTTACAGAGTTCTTTCGGGCGGAATTACACTTGGTGAATTAACTTTTTTATCCGGGAGTTTCAATCGTTTAATGAGTAGTCTGCGAGATTTTTTTTCGAAATTTACTCGGATATCCGAAAGCTCTTTATATCTGAAAGATTATTTTGATTTTCTTGACATTCCTTCCGAATATAAAAATGAAAAGGAGGTTCCGTTGCCAGAAAAAATCAAAACCGGATTTGAATTTAAAAACGTCTATTTTGCTTATCCGGAATCTGATAATCAAATAGTAAAAGACATTAGTTTTGTTATAAAAGCTGGAGAAAAAATAGCATTCGTTGGGCAGAATGGTGCTGGGAAAACAACACTTACTAAATTACTGCTTCGGTTTTACGAGCCAACATCGGGTGAAATTTTGCTTGATGGCATAAATATAAATCGATATAATAAGGCTAATTACCAGGAATATTTTGGAGTCCTTTTTCAGGATTTTTTCAAGTATGAATTTTCAGTGAAAGAAAATATCGCCATCGGCAAAATTGATGAAATTAATGATTACGAACGAATACAAAAAGCGGCTGAATTGAGTTTGGCCAACGAAGTTGTCTCTGAATTAAAGTATGGCTACGATCAACAACTAGGAAAACGATTTGCAAAAGGTCAGGAACTATCCGGAGGACAATGGCAAAAAATTGCATTGGCGAGGGCTTACATGAAAAACGCTGAGGTTATGATTCTAGACGAGCCCACATCGGCACTGGATGCCAAAGCTGAAAGCGAAGTTTTTGAACGATTTATAGGATTAATAAAAGATAAAACCAGTGTAATAATCTCTCATAGATTTAGCACTGTGAGACAGGCAGACCGTATTTTAGTCTTACAAGAAGGTAAGATCTTAGAATCAGGAACGCATAATGAGTTAATGGAAAATAAAAAATTATATGCCCAACTGTTCACACTGCAGGCTGAAGGCTATCTATAAAAAAATGGTATGGAAGATGAAATTATAAATAAAGTTGCGAATAGTGTTTTGGAAGTTTTCGATCTCGAAGATTATTATCCAAAAGGAATCCGTGCGCAAATCGATATTTCGCAATGGCTTTTGGAAGGTTTTTTATTGAAAGAAAAAGACTTTAGAGAGGAATTGAAAAATCACGATTGGTCACAATACCAAGATCAATATGTAGCGATTCATTGCAGCACCGATGCTATTGTTCCGGCTTGGGCTTCAATTTTGGTGGCCATTCAACTAGCGCCATTTGCCAAGAAAATCATCAATGGAACTTTGGAAGATTTAGATGTTTCTTTGTATGAAGAATTGTTGCCTAAAATTGATTATTCGGTTTATGAAAATAAGCCTGTTATTATAAAAGGATGCTCCAGAAAACCGGTTCCGATGCGGGCTTACGTATTAGCAGCGCATTACTTGCAACCTTTTGCCCGAAGTATTTTGTATGGCGAGGCATGCTCAGCCGTTCCGTTATACAAAGCGCCTAAAAAAGGATAATATATTTACGTTGATGAATACTTTAAATTCTATTTAAAATACATAGACATGAAAAAAATAGCTTTTTCTGTAGTGTTTCTTTTTGCAATGCTTTCTGCTACTGCACAAGAAACGGCAACAGACACGATAAAGTATTGGACCAAAAAAGGAAACATCTCACTGCTTTTTAATCAATCGGCTTACAATAAGCAATGGCTCGGTGGTGGAACTTCGAATATTGCGGGGAATTTTGGACTAAATTATGACTTCAATTATAAAAAAGAAGATATCGTTTGGGATAACAAATTTATTTTAGCGTACGGTTTAACCAAAATAAAAGGAGACGAAAAAACTGCAAAAACGGACGATCGTCTGGAACTGAATTCTCTTTGGGGAAAGAAAGCCAAAGGGCAATGGTACTATTCGATGTTTTTTAATTTCAAGACTCAAATGGACACTGGATTAGACAAAAATGATGATAAAATATCTCATTTTTTCTCTCCGGCTTATTTCCAGTTGGGACCAGGAATGCTGTGGAAAAAGAGTGATAATTTGAGTGTCAATTTTTCTCCTGCGACAGCAAAACTAATTATCGTTCACCCTCATTTTACAGAATTTGGTCCTTCGTTTGGAGTATTGCAAGGCGACTCCACTCGATTTGAGTTTGGAGCCAGTATTACGGCATACTATAAATTCAATATCATGACGAATGTATCTATAGAAAACCGATTGAATTTATATTCCAATTATTTAGATAATCCTCAAAACGTTGATGTTGATTACCAAATGAATGTCATCATGAAAATCAACAAATACTTGTCGGCTAACGTAGCCTTACAAGCCATTTATGATGACAATTCGATTCAAGCCGTTCAGGTTAGAGAAGTATTTGGATTAGGCGTTAATTACGGTTTCTAAGAAAATACATTTTTATAAAAAAAGACCTTTAGAAATTTATAAAGGTCTTTTTTTGTTCTGTAAATAATTCTATTTCAATTACTTAAGTAGCAAGCGCAATAATTTGTGTCTTCGTTTAGATAAGGATTCGCCGCAAAGCTGAAAAACGAAAACTAATAAGGATTTTATTTATAAAAATGTCAAGCCAATACGTTTGTTTAATCCTAATTCAAAAATCCTGATTAAAGTGGATAGCTGAATATTTCCTTTTCCATTCTCAATTCTTGAAATGTAACTTTTTTTAGTTCCAGTTTTTTCTGCTAATTGTTCTTGAGTAATTTTTGCTTCTTTCCTAGCATTTTTCAGCATTTCACTGATGATGAACATTTGTGTTTTTTCTTCGTAGCTATTTCTACTTTCAGTTCCAATTTTTCCGTGTTCAACTTCAACAAGTTGGTCAAAATTGGTTATATTTTTATAATTTTCCATTTTATTAGTTTTTATGTTGAAAATACTCATTCATTAAAATCAATGCTTTGTCCAATTCATTTTTTGGTATTTTTTGTGTTTTCTTCTGAAAACCATTAAAAAGCACCACCAATTTTCCTTTGTCAAAACAGCAAAATATTCTGTAAATATTCGACTGATACTCAATTCTAATTTCATAAAGTCCATTTGTTCCGGTAAGATGTTTTAAAAATTTCTCTGGAACTTTTTCAACTTGTTTTATCAGTTCAAGAACATATTTTATTTTTTCTTTTACTTTTTCATCTTGTTTTTGATAAAATTCAATAAAATGATTTTCGTAAAATATAATATCTCTAACCATGTTACAAAGTTATCTTAAAAGTTAACAATTTACAAATAAAAAATAAATTATTTTAGAGTGTCTCCACTAGCACTTAGCACAGAAGATCACCAGATAACTTGGACAAACGAGCGCTAGTCGGGTGCTCAGCATAGCATCTGATGTTTATTTTAATGTCCATTTGATAAATTCGTTCATTACTTCTTTCCAATGTTCTTTTTCATAATTTGCCCTTCCATTTTCTTTTACTTCAAAAAAATTATGTTCTAAATTTAAATATCTTTTATAAGTCAAATTTGTTTTTGAATTCTGAATGTAAAATAAAGGAACTAAATCACATAAATCTGAAGCAATATCATTTGTTCCATAAGCTAAATAGGTTGGGATTTTAATCTTCAGCCAATCATTTATTAATGGTCTTGAAAATGATTTCCATGCTAATAAATTTGGATTCTCTATTAATATTTCTTCATCGTAAGAATCCTTAAACATTTCATATGTTTGTTCGATACGTTTATCTGCTTCTTCCCAAGTCATTTGTTTACTTTCTGCACTTTTTCTGTAATCTCGAATATTTTGGTCAATTCTACCGAATGGATTTGCACCAAATAATCCTAAACTTGTGACTTGTTTATTATTTAAAGCTATTAAAGTTGCAACTTTTGAACCCTGTGAATGTCCTGCAACTATTAATTTAGAATTATCTACCCATTTTTGTTTTCGCAAGAATTTCAAAACTGCTTTCGCTCTATTTTCATAATTTTCTAAATAATCAGACTTCACATAATCCTTATCAAATTCATCAGGTTGTTTAGGATTTGGAATATAGCAATACGATTCATTTAAGTTTTTTTCATTCACAATTACAGATGTTTTTGGCATTGAAATTACAATTAAATGATATTTTTTTTTAATCTCATTTAAGTCAAAATTTGTAATTCCACCGCCAATCATCCACATTTTTTCTTTTTCTGGTTTTACAAATAGTGGCAATGGTAAAGAACCTTGACAAAATAAAAAAATCGGTTTTATTTCGTCTAATTTTGTGTCAATCAATATAAAATCAATTGTGTCTTTTTTTTGTTTTAGACTAAATTGGATTGCTTGATTATTTATTATGTTTAGATTCTGTCCAAAACTTAATTGAACTAAAAATAATAAGATTGTAATACTCGTATTTTTCATATAATGTTTTAAGTTGTATCATCCGCGTTGCAAACGCTATAATTTGTTTCTCGCCTGCTCTCAGGATATTCTTTAATCGCTTCTATCAGTTTTTTAGATGTGAATTTTTTAAAATCCCGAATAACACCTTGTAATTCACCATCAAATGCTGTTACAATTAAATGAATATGACTAGTCATATATACATAAGCATGCACACTCAATCCTTTTTCCTTTATACAATAATTTAAGGATTCGTCTAAAATACTAAAATAATTAGGTCTTACTAATAAATCAACCCAATCTACAACTGTTATCGTAATAAAAGTTGGCACTGTACTATCGATAACTTTGTAATTCTCAGACATGTTTTATGAAAATATTGATTTTAAGAAACTCTACTATAAAACAGTAGTATACTCCTTTAAAGAAACTCCGGTTTTAGCGATCCGCGTTGCAAACGCTATAATTTGTTTCTTAATTTAAGTAGGTACTCGTCGCAAACGAGCACCAGGGAATGTGGACAAACGAGCGCTAGTGGGATTTTCATTTTTTGTGATATTCATTATAAAAATTAAATTTTACTTCATTTAGTAAAATAGAGTTCGCATAAATTGTTTTGGTAGATTTTAATTGTTTTTTTAAAAAGGTGTTTTGTCCTTCATAGACTTTGGAAATTATTTCTCCAATATATTTTGTATTTTCATTGATCACTGACTCATATTTCAATTTTTTATTTAAATCATTTATAGATCGTACCAAATCATTTTCAATTCTAAATAAAGTCCCTTTTTGCTTCTCTATATTTATACAATTTTCTCTTAAATATGAATCCTTAAAAAAATTAAAGGTGTGTTCATTGTCAGTTTGAATTGGTTGCATAATAGTTAAAACTCCTTTGTCTAATTTTAAATCGCCAATATCCTTTTGTGTATTTCTATTATATTCCCAATCACCTATAATTGTCATTCCATTTTCTTGTAATTCCATTTTTTTAGGATATGGAAACCCACAACTTTGAGAAACTAAATAATCATTTGATCCATTTATTAATAAGATATTGTTTATTCTCAAACCAAAACAAGATGGATTAGATTGAAATACAAAAGTTTCAACTCCAAAAGCATTTAATCCTATTGATTTTTTTGTAGATTCTAAAAAATGTATTTGTAAAAATCTATCTTTTTTACCTAATCTATTATCAATAAATAGTCTAGGATTTATTAATGCTTTATTTTTTTCCAAATAATAATAATTTAACCACAAGCCAATTCTAACTTTATCTAACCAGTCTAAAATTTTAATTGATTCATTACCTGTTAGTTCCTCTTTATTTAATAATTTTTCAACTAAAGTTCTAATTTCGGCTTCAAAGGCAGCATACCTATCATTACATTTCGTGCATGATGGACATGTTAAATTTTTCCAATTAAATACTAATGGTTTACCACTGTTAGTTTCATGACCAAAGGTCACAATTCTATTTGGATCGCCAGTAAGTTTTAATAGCCATTGAGGAAGTACATGCTCTTTATTTTTCTTTTCTGGTTTTTTACCACAAAATACACACATTTTATCCATAGTAATCAAAAGAATAATATTTATAATTTTTAACGATAGGTTGTTATAAAATTTTATAAAAGTTCCCTATCTAAAAGCAGTTTAGGATTAAATTAAGCCCATTATTCGGATTTGCCATTGCAGTCAAATACAAAACCAACTCCAATTAAGCCTAAAATCCAAATTGCATTTAGCGTGTATTAGCAATAGTTACTTTTACTTAGTGCTATTATAATTAGTATCAATAAAGGTCCAAATATCAATATGTGGTAAACAAGATAAACTTTGCCATAGTATTTAAACTGAATCCATTTTATCTTTGCAGAACTTAATTCAAAATAGTCTGGTTTAGTTAGTTGAAATTTCATATAATCTATTGGTAAATGATTTTCATATTTTTTTAGAATTCTATCATATTCAATACTTATTTGTAGAAGTTCGCCTTGTTTTGTTAAAGGGTTTGTTGTAAAGTCTTTTGTAAATCTTGCCCTATTGTAGAGTTCAGAAATATCTAATGAACAACTATGATGTCGTTCTGATTTTAAGGCAAAATTTTCAGAACTTTCAAGTTGACTAAAGAGAAGGATTAAAACAGAAAAAGCAGTTGAAATGAAACCAACTTGATTATCAAATATTTCAACACCTAATAAATTGATATCGTACAAATTGACGACTCCAATAATTATAAGATATGCAGATAAATATCCAATTGATTTCGAAGATAATTTGTTTAAGGTATGATTTCTATGACTTGCAGAAAATCTTGCACCTTTAGTTGACCATAATTTATAATTTAATTCTTCTTCAAAACTATTGTTTTTAAGATAAGGCGGGATTTTATTTTTGTTCTTAATTTTGATTTTACGTATATTATTTGCTCTTTTTATAGCTTTCCATTTTTTACAAAAATATTCTATCATTTACATCTTAAGCTATTGAATTATACGTTTTTTCTCATAATTATTACTGACTTTTATCTAGGCGCTACTGCATAGCGTATTACTTTCAAATATACACTTTAAAAATTATCTTACAAATCATCAAATGGACTTTTTATTTGTTAATTATCGTTATCGTTACTCCGCATGAAGGATGGCAGCGAAAATCCTTTTATGTAGCGCAGCGAAATAAAAGATTGCAGCGAACAGTCTGACACAGCTGCAACGCAGAGAAAGCTTGGACATGCCCAAAAAAAATCCCTCTTGAAAATGTCAAAAGGGATTGTGTATTTTATGTTTACGAGAAAATTATTCGTTTTCTTCTTCGTCTGTGTCTTCTTTTTCCACCGCGTCTTTATAATCCGGATATAAAAACTTATTGTACGGAAAACGGGTGATGTGAATTTGTCTTACGGCTTCGTAAACGCGTTCTCTGAATTCCTCGAAATTTTCTTTCTCGGTAGCCGAAATAAACAACGCATTTTGCTCTCCTACTCGACTCATCCAAGTCGCTTTCCATTCTTCCAGCGTGTAATGTCTTGGCGTTTTTTCGGTCATTAAATCATCTTCATCAATAGTCAAATGCTTGTAAGCATCGATTTTGTTGAAAACCATAATAACCGGTTTGTCATTTGCCTTGATGTCCAATAAAGTTTGATTTACGGATGCAATATGATCTTCAAATTCCGGATGCGAAATATCAACTACATGCAATAACAAATCCGCTTCACGAACCTCATCCAGCGTACTTTTGAAAGAATCAACCAGTTGTGTTGGCAATTTCCTGATAAATCCTACGGTATCCGAAAGCAAGAAAGGCAGGTTTTTGATGACTACTTTTCGAACGGTGGTGTCCAAAGTTGCAAAAAGTTTGTTCTCTACAAAAACGTCACTTTTCCCAACGGCATTCATCAAAGTCGATTTCCCCACATTAGTATACCCAACCAGAGCCACGCGTACCATGGAACCGCGATTGCCTCTTTGGGTTCCCATTTGCTTGTCGATTGCTTTGATTTTATCTTTCAATAAAGCGATTCTATCTCGTACAATACGTCTGTCTGTCTCAATCTCTGTCTCTCCAGGTCCACGCATTCCAATTCCCCCTTTTTGACGTTCAAGGTGTGTCCACAGTCCCGATAATCGAGGCAACATGTAGATACATTGTGCTAATTCTACCTGCGTTCTTGCATACGAAGTTTCGGCACGTTGCGCAAAAATATCCAGGATAAGGTGCGTTCTGTCCAGAATTTTACATTCTGTTATGATTTTAGATATATTTTTTTGCTGTGAAGGCGATAATTCATCATCAAATACCAAAGTCGATATATCATTTTCTTTTACAAAAAGATGAATCTCTTCAATTTTTCCAGTTCCTACAAAAGTCTTAGGATTAGGACGTTCCATTTTTTGTGAAAAACGTTTCACCACTTGGCCTCCTGCGGTAAAAGTCAAAAACTCCAATTCGTCAAGATATTCGTTTAGTTTCTCTTCACTTTGGTTTTGAGTCACAATACCAACTATAGCCGTTTTTTCGAAATTTATTACTTCTTTTTCTAACATATTTTTGAATAAGTTACAAATTTAATGATTTGTAAGGGACTTATTGAGTTCTGGGTTTATAAAAAAATCATAACGTGTGAATAATGATAGTATTTTGGTCGAACGACATATTAGACCAAAGAGGCACCAAAAGAAATTAGCAAATTTGCCGAATTTGAAAATCTCACCCGTTTTGCCTTGTTTACTTTAGCAGTTCCATTGGATTTTTAATTATTTTTACAGCAATTTAATACCATTTGAATGAATCGCTTTTTGACTGTACTTATTGCATTCTTGTTTCCCGTTTTTCTTTTTGCCCAAAATAATTCTGAACAATTATTGCAGGAATTGGATCAAACAGTTGCTGATTACCAATTGTATTCAGATAAAAAAGAGATTCAAATCAACAAACTCAAAGAACTGCTGCTTTCTACTTCGTCCGATATTCAAAGATATGATGTTTACGGAAAGTTGTACGCGGAATATAAATCGTATCAATCAGATTCCGCGTTGATTTACGCTCGAAAGAGTTTTCAAATTGCCGAAAAACTAATTGACATTGAAAAGCTAAATCATGCCAGATTAAATCTAGCTTCCATCATGGGAACATTAGGAATGTACAAGGAGGCAACGGATATTCTTAATCGAATCAACATCACTACTTCACCCGAATTAAAAGGTTACTATTTCACCGTAAATAGCGTCGTTTATGGCTATATGTCTGATTATGCGGCTTCACTTCAGGAAAAAGAGAAGTATATTGTTTTAACAAAAAAGTACCGTGATTCTTCTTTAAACTATTACAAACCGCAATCAAGCGCCTATATTATGGCGAAATCCAGTACGCTTCTTGATGCCGGAAAACACAAGGAAACACTGGCTTTATTACTGAACTATTTCCCGAAAATTGCTCTCAACAGTGATGATCGAGCGGTTATTGCCTACATTATTTCGCAGGCCTATCGCCAAAAAAAAGACTTTAATCAGGAGAAAAAATGGTTGACCATTTCGGCTATTTCCGATTTAAAGTTGGCCAAAAAAGAATACATTTCGTTGCGTTCGTTGGCTTTTCTGATGTATGAAAACGGAGATATTGACCGCGCTTACAAATACATAAAACGTTCGCTTGAAGATGCTCTTTTTTGTAATGCGCGATTACGAACCTATGAAATTTCGAAGATGCTGCCCATTATCAACGAAGCGTATCAAAAACAAAATGAAACCAATCGATTTCAGTTGGTACTGTTTTTAATAAGTGCGAGTATATTATCCGTGTTCCTGTTGGCGGTGCTTTTTTTACTTTTTAAGCAAATGAAAAAATTGTCCAAAGCAAAGCAGGATTTAAGTTTGGCCAACAGCAAGCTTTCGGGACTGAATACAGAATTAAGCACCTTTAATGAGAAGTTAAACGAGACAAATTATACGCTGACCGAAGCCAATCTTTTGAAAGAAATATACATTGGCCGTTACATGGATCAGTGTTCAGACTACATCGTAAAATTAGACGAATACCGCCGAAAATTGAATGTGATGGCAACAACGGGGAAAATGAACGACCTGATTAGTGCCGTAAAATCAAAACAGTTTGTTGAAAATGAACTTGCTGCATTTCTCACGAATTTCGATAAGACATTCCTACAACTCTTTCCTAATTTCATACCAGAATTCAGCGCTTTGCTAATTGATGAAGAAGCCATACAATTGAAAGAAGGCGAACTGCTAAATACAGAACTGCGAATCTTTGCACTGATTCGTTTGGGTATTAAAGACAGTGCAAAAATTTCAACTTTCCTACGCTATTCGGTATCTACAATTTACAATTACCGTTCGCAACTTAAAAACAAAGCAGCGGGTCCACGAGAAGATTTTGAAGCTAACGTAATGCGGATTGGAACCAATTTAAAATAGAAAAATGCTGTTTTTCAAGAAGGTCTTTGGGATTAAAACAATCTCAAAGACCACTTTTTTATTATAAATCTACCACTTTTTTTAAATACTAAATTCACATAATAAACAGTTATTCAGTATCTTGCGTTTTTCAAATTGAAACTCAATCTACTTTTTTATGATGACAAAAATATGTAGTGTGTAAAGCGTTTACTTTTACCTTTTCGAAATTTGGAAAACTATAGATTTTTAAATAAATCGATTTCGTGAAAATCATGTTGATCACAATCTATTACCAAACCTGAAAAATTAATTTATCAAATTCTATTTAAAAAATGAAGCAATTTCTTTTCACAGCCTTAATGTGGCTCGCATTTTTTAGCCCTGCAAAATCGCAGCAGTTAAAATCACCAAATGGAAAATTTGTAATGGAGTTCTCCTTACAAAACGACGGAACTCCAAGTTACAGTTTAAATTACAAAAATAAAGCAGTTGTAAAGCCAAGTAAATTGGGTCTTGAGTTAAAAAACGACAAAAAATCGTTGTTAAATGATTTCACTGTTGTTGACTCGAAAGCAACAACTTTTGATGAAAACTGGAAACCAGTTTGGGGAGAAGTAGCCTCCATTCGCAATCATTATAACGAATTAGCAGTAACCTTAAATCAAAAAGAAACCGACAGACAAATTGTGATTCGTTTCCGTTTGTTTGACGATGGACTAGGATTCCGTTATGAATTTCCTTCGCAAAAAAACCTTACGTATTTTGTAATCAAAGAAGAAAGAACACAATTTGCCATGACAGGCGATCATACCGCTTTTTGGATTCCTGGTGATTATGATACCCAAGAATACGATTATACGACCTCAAAACTATCAGAAATCAGAGGATTGGCTGAAAAAGCAAAAACGGCAAATGTATCCCAAACTTCTTTTTCTTTGACAGGAGTTCAAACTTCACTAATGCTAAAAACAGCGGATGGATTGTATATCAATTTACACGAAGCAGCATTAATCGATTATTCTTGTATGCATTTGAATCTGGATGATAAAACTATGGTTTTCGAATCTTGGTTGACTCCAGATGCCAAAGGAGATAAAGGATACATGCAGGCTCCACATCATTCGCCTTGGCGTACCATAATTGCTAGTGATGATGCTAGAGAAATTCTGGCTTCAAAAATGACATTGAACTTGAACGACCCTAATAAAATTGAAGATACATCGTGGATAAAACCCGTTAAATACGTAGGTGTTTGGTGGGAAATGATTACTGGAAAAAGTTCTTGGGCGTATACGGATGAATTTCCTACGGTACAACTTGGCGTAACTGATTTTTCAAAAGCAAAACCAAATGGAAAACATGGTGCTAATAACGCCAATGTGAAAAAATATATTGATTTTGCAGCGAAACACGGTTTTGATGCCGTTTTAGTCGAAGGCTGGAATGAAGGTTGGGAAGACTGGTTTGGTCACTCCAAAGATTATGTTTTTGATTTTCTGACGCCATACCCGGATTTTGATGTCAAAGGATTGCATGAATATGCCAAATCAAAAGGTGTTAAAATGATGATGCACCACGAAACTTCGGGTTCGGTACGTAACTACGAGCGTCACATGGATAAAGCGTATCAGTTTATGAAAGACAATGGATACGATGCTGTAAAAAGTGGTTACGTAGGTTCTATCATTGAAAACGGTGGGAATCATTATAACCAATTTATGAATAACCATTATCAATTCGCAATAGAAAAAGCTGCTGATTATAAAATTATGGTGAATGCGCACGAGGCAGTTCGTCCAACAGGAATTGCAAGAACATATCCTAACTTAATAGGTAACGAAGCGGCAAGAGGAACCGAATATCAATCTTTTGGAGGTTCTAAACCAAATCACGTGACGGTGTTGCCTTTTACACGTTTAGTGGGCGGACCGATGGATTATACGCCTGGAATTTTTGAAATGGATTTGAGTAAAATGAACAAGGACAACAACTCCCATGTAAATAGCACACTTGCAAATCAATTGGCTTTGTATATAACGATGTACAGCCCGTTGCAAATGGCAGCTGATACTCCAGAAAATTATGATCGCTTTCCAGATGCATTTCAGTTTATAAAAGATGTAGCTGTAGATTGGTCGGACAGTAAATACCTTGAGGCAGAACCGGGTCAATATGTTACTGTTGCGCGTAAAGCAAAAGGGACTAACAATTGGTTCATCGGTAATGTAAATGGAGAAACTTCTCGTACCTCAACAATCAAATTTGATTTCTTGGAAAAAGGAAAAAAGTATGAGGCAACGATTTATGCTGATGCAAAAGATGCACATTATAAAACTAATCCGCAAGCGTATACTATTCGTAAAATGACCGTAACCAACAAATCGAAACTCGCACAACTCAGTGCTCCGGGTGGAGGTTATGCGATAAGCATCGTTGAAATCAAAAAGTAACTAACTATAAAAGGCTGTCTAAATAGACAGCCTTTTATGCTTTTATAATAGTCTTGAACTAATTTACTTTAATTAGTTTGACATCAAAAATAAGTACAGCACCTCCTGGAATTGGTCCGCTACCATTGCCGTAACCCAAATGAGAAGGAATTAAAAGAACTCCGTTTCCGCCTTCTTTAAAATAAGGAATACCTTCTGTCCATCCTTTTATCACTTCGTTTAAACCAAATGAAAATCCAGCAGAATCGCTTTTATCAAAAATGTTTCCATTCGTAAAGTACCCTTTGTAGGCAACAGTTACATTAGATGATGCCGTTGGTTGAACTCCAGTTCCCGCTTCATTAATAACATAATACAATCCTGAATCGGTTTTCGTTGCTGTTAAATTATTTTTGGCAATGTAATCAACGATTTCTTTTTCGTTTTGAACCGTGTAATCAACAGGTTTAGATGGTTCATTATCCGATAAACAAGAAACAAATAATAAAGAAACTAATGCTAATAAAGTAGATTTCATAATTTAATTTAAAGGTTAAGGCTGCAAATATAGCAATTCAAGTAAAACCTTTTATAAAAATCATTAATCCCCAAAAACCTGTACATCATCTACTTGAAAAGCACCATCCAGAGCCAGATTTCTCCCAGAACCGGTATATTTAAAAGCGATATTGATTTTACCTTTATACGAAGATAAGTCTACGGCGCCACTTCCTACAAATTGATACCAAGGCGTGGCTTGTTTGGGTAAATTGACAATCAACGGAACCCAAGTCGCAGTTGCAAAATTCAATCCGTCAAAATTTGTGGAAACATAAACTTCAAGAGAATTTAATGGTGAATCAACATCTAAATGATGTTGAGCACTTCTAAAAGTCAGTACTTCTTTCGTATGAACATCCATGTCAATTTTTGGTGAAATCAACCAAGCTATATTTGAAACTACTTTTGTACCGGAGATATTAAATTCAGCATAACCGTTTCCCGAAAATACTGTACCTTTCCAGAAAAGTGATCCTTTTTGAACCATATTTGCCCATCCCGCGAGGCTTAAATTCGACTTATCAACAACTTTTTCAAAATCTTGGGAGAAAAAAGGAACTGCTCTTGTTCCGGTCATCAATACATCTTTTTCGGAGCGGGGCAATAACTGGTAGTCACTTCCATATTTCGTTAAAATTCCTCTTACTTTTCCGCTTCCATCAGGAACAACTTTTGTAGCAAAATCAGAAAAACTACTGCTTCTAAAATAAACTTGATTCCCTAATTTATCAACCAATCCCCAATTTGTCGCACCACCCACATTGTTCGTTTCTTCAAAGTAATGGCGACCAACTGCCAAAGCTGAAAACTGAACATCGGACAATTCGACCAACGTATTTAAATTAGAATCATTCAGGAGTTCAGACATAGTTAACGACCGAACCAAAACCTCCTCCTTTACATTTGTACACGATGCACTCAGCACCTTTTTATACTCATTTTGCGAAAGCCGCCCTACTCCGCCTTCATTGTAAGAATTTACAAAAATACTTCCGATGCGCATGCTACCAAACGAAATATCCGTGTATTGATCTTTCAATTTGATGTATACTTTATTGCCCAACCTGTAATCAATATACAAATTTGTAGCATCCACAGGAACACTAAATCCAATAGCTGGTATTGTGGCTGTTGCCAAAGTTTGAAAGGAAATCGACTTGAAAAAATTCCCCGATTCATCGCTGGAAACTACATACGCCTCGATAATATCATCGTATTTGTATTGCGTTACAATGGCATTTGCAACCTCATAAACTTCGCTGACAGTTTTATTTGTACTTAAATCCTGTTGGGTACAAACTAATTTTGGAGCCTCAACCTCATCTGTCACGCAACTGCCA
Source organism: Flavobacterium sp. W20_MBD1_R3 (assembly GCF_052119725.1). Taxonomy (NCBI): domain Bacteria; kingdom Pseudomonadati; phylum Bacteroidota; class Flavobacteriia; order Flavobacteriales; family Flavobacteriaceae; genus Flavobacterium; species Flavobacterium sp. W20_MBD1_R3. Next base: position 165,166 of record NZ_JBGQOR010000004.1, on the reverse strand, counting down.
AATGTGATTGTCAACAGTAAAAATAGAATCGATTTGTAAAATTTTGATTTCATATACTTTAATTTAAAGATTGATATAAAGGTTCACGAAATACGTTCTTCCGTATCCGTAGAAATATTTTGGCCCAAAAGAAGGTGTACCGCTGGAAACATCCTGATTAATTTGTCTGAAATTGGCATTTCGGGCTTGTTCGTAACCACCCGTTTTATAGGTAACATCGAGTACATTATTGATGCTGGCAAAAACGCCAACATTCTTTCCATAAATTCGCCATGATTTGCCACCCACAAGGTTGAGTAACATGGTTGGATCAAATTTTTCCTGTTTTATAAGTGTCGCGGCTCTTTCCTCCGTCGCTTCTGGAAAATTGAAACCGCTTGCGGGATTTCTATAAAATATTTCGGTTCTGGAAATGGGTGAAATATCAATATAACTGTTGGTGAGGTAATTTACATTGGCACTAATCCACCAATATTTTGGATCTCGATACTCAATTCCCAAGGAATACGCCCGTTGTGGCATTCCCGCTTGCTTGTAATTTTTGAGGGAAGCCGTTCCAAAATCAAAAACCGGACTGGTGTTTTCTGGAGTTGCTTCGGCATCGTTAGTCAACGTCACTTTCGGATTACTATCATACGTATATTCTCCAAAACCTGCCGAAAAAGTGGTTTTAAAAGTTTGACTTAATTGGTATTCCAAACTAAATTCGGCACCCATATTCTTCTTGTTTAATTGCGTTAATGTTTGACTCACAAAAGCATCGGTGTTTAAATAACCGGAGCCATCATCAAAAATCCCTTCGGCATAAAAAAAGGAAATTTGAGTCGCATTTTTAATCAGGGAATAATAAGCTGTCAATCGGGCTTTCAGTTTTGGAGAGCGATAGACATAACTCGCATCCAAACTGCTGATGTTCTCACTTTCGATTCCGTCTACAATTGCATTATTCAATCGGGAATTTGCAAACGTATTTTTCAAAGAAGGTGCTTTAGTCAAATGTGCCGCATTAAAAGTCACCAACTGTTTGCCGGAGATTTTCAAATTGAATCCGGCTTTGAAGCCAAAATTTTCAAACGCAACTTTTTTACTTTTCCCGAATGAATTGGTTTCATAAATTCCGTTTTTGTATAAACCTTCCCGTTGATACTCCGATTTGGAAAAATTTTGCGCCAGATAAAAGTCCACTTTGTTGTACGTGAATTTGAATTGTGTAAATGCTTCTACCGTGTTGGCAAAATAATTATAATTGTATCCGTATGTATCGCTAACGACTACTTGTCGGTCTGGATTATTCAAATCAGATTCCGATTGATTTCCGCTATAAAAAGCATCAATATCTTCAAAATAAGAACCGCCAAGCAAGTCCAACAATTTTTGTGAATTATGCGATTTTAGTTTTTTGAAAGATGCTCCGGCATTCAAAAATATATTTTCTGACAGTTGCGCACTCAAATTAGTTGTGGCCACCGCCGTTTCATCTTCAACTTGATCTTCATACAAAACATACTTGCTTTTTGTAGGTTCGTAGCCCGTAATTGTTCCATTAGCATCCAAAACTGGATTTTGATTGGCTTGGTACAATGCCGTCCAATCAATTTGAGAATTTGCTAAAAATTCAGCTTTGCTTTTCTCTGCATTTTCATAATCCGGAGTGAATGCTCCCGAAAATTCTCCGTTGTCCGGCGCATAAAGCGAACTGTAATAACTGGGTATTTTCCTGTAATACGTTGGGTCTGGACTATTGGCATTTTGATAATCGATGTTGCTGTTGGCAATTGTTCCAAATTGATACGTCACACTCGAATTCAAATTGGTTTTATCATTGATTTTAAAATAATGATTCAGCATAATCGTGGGTTCTTCAATGGTTTTGATCCGGGCATTTCTTTTTTTACCGTCCTGAAAACCCCAATACGAATTGTATTTTACGTTTGTCAATTGCGTAACTTCTGCAGTGTTTGGTGAATTTTTGGCTCTAGAATTAGGCGTGTACAGTGCAGTAAGATTCAACGAATGTTTCTCGCTTAATTTTTTTTCAAGACTTATAAAAAAAGAATTCGCATCATAATTGGTCCCTTCGAAATATCCTTCCTGCGCCCAGCGCTTTCCTGCCGAAACTACAAAAGCCCAACCACGGGAATTCATGCCAGAGGCATGTGTTGCCATCGTGCGCCAACTGTAATTGGTATTGGTTGATGAAAAGGAGATTCGGGAACCCGGTCTGTAAATAGAAGCCCTCGTATTGATTTCCTGTGTTCCTAAAATCCCTCCAAAAGCATAATCTGAAGGTGCTGTTCCCAGTGTAAATTCCTGATTGCGGAGCGCGTCATTCAATCCGCCCCACTCACCCCATTGTGGTCTTCCATCATAAATTTTGTTCATTGAAACACCATTAATCATCATCGTGGAATGTTCGCTGTCTAATCCACGAACTCTAAAACGGGCTTGCCCCCAATTGAAAGCGGCGGCTTGCAAAAAAGCATCTCGGGACGATTGCAAGAGTCCGGAAGTACTTTCAGAACTGCTGTTGTCCTCGCCAAAATCGCTTTCGATAAGTGTGATAATGCTGTTTTGTTGTTCTGTGGATTGATCTTCTTCTAAAGTTATGGTTCCTAAATCCAGCATTTGTCCTTCGGTAATTTCAACGGGATATAAGCCATCTTTGAAGCCCTGACTGTGTACCAGAAGCAATATATTTCCTGTGGGAACGGAATCAAAACTAAAATTACCATCCTCTTTAGTGAGTTGCATCAAGGTAGTATTTTGGATACTAACGACGACAAACCCTAACGAACTTTGAGTTTTTGAGTCCACGATTTTTCCAAAAAATCCTGTGTTGTTTTGTGCCGTAATGCATCCCAGTTGAATGATAAAAAAGAAAGCAACGTAAAATTTATTCATAGATTCAAATGGTGATGGTTACATTTAATAAAAAAATATAAATCCAATAAAAGTTCAACTGTTAAAATGAATTTTAACAGTTGAACTAAAAACATAGAAAGTGTATTCCGAAAAGGAATAACTTTAAAAACAATTAAAAATGAATTTTGGAAAATGGTATACACTTTAATGCTGAAAAAGTGGTATTTGAAATTCAGCGTCAAATTAAAATATTCTTAGGAAAGAATTATAATGTTAAATATACAAAAAAAAGACTAACATATTGATTTTCAATAAATAATTGCATTTTAGCCTAAAAATAAAAATTGGATGCCTTTTTTTTGAACTAACGAAGAAACTACTGCTTCTATGATTTGATTTTCTACTCTGTAAGTAGCAATTATAATTGAACACTTCTATTCAATGTGAATACTCTTCAATCTTATCTATTTACTGCCGCTTTTTGGCTATCTCTAAAGGTGTGTTTTTTATAAAATAGAAAACCTGTGAAATTGAAAGTACTTCTTCATGCTCCATATTAGCATCTAAAAACACATCAATTGTTAGGTTATTTTTAAAATTTGTCTCGAAACTTCTGGATAAAACTTAAAAGTAGTATTTTTGCATTATGGAAACAAATAGACAGAAAAAAATAGGTGGGGTTATCCAAAAAGATTTGGTTGATATTCTGCAAGGTGAAGTGAGAAAAAATGGAGTGGCTAACTTAATTATTTCGGTATCCAAGGTTACTGTAACTACAGATTTATCAGTAGCAACGGTGCATTTAAGCGTTTTTCCTCAGGACAAAGCTAAAGAAATTTTAGAGGCGGTGAAGTCCAACGCTAAAACTATAAAACATGATTTATCACAACGTGTTCGTCTGCAATTAAGAAAAGTTCCCAATTTGGTTTTTTTCATTGACGACTCTTTAGACTATATTGAAAAAATTGATAATGCGCTAGCAAATAGAGATAATCCAATTGAAAACAGAGATCTTTTGGACAAACGCAGATTTCAATAAAATTTGAATTTTCCCCTTTATATAGCCAAACGCTACATTCTTAGCAACAGTAAAAACAATGCTATAAACATCATCAATAGGATTGCCAGCATGGGAATTATTGTTGGTGCCATGGCTTTGTTTGTGGTTTTATCTGTTTTTAGCGGGTTGAAAGTTTTTAGTCTTTCGTTTACTAATGATATAGACCCTGATTTAAAAATAAGCAGCACTTTAGGGAAATCCTTTATGATTACTCCAAATCAGGAAAGCCAAATCAAGAAAATTGCCGGTCTAGCTTCCTACACTAAAATTATTGAAGAACGTGTTTTATTCACTTTTGACGGCAAACAACAAGTCACTTACCTCAAAGGTGTTGATGCTAATTTTGGCAAAGTAAATGCTATCGAATCTAAACTTTTTAATGGACAATGGCTAGAAACTGACACATATCAAGTGGTAGTAGGGTATGGTCTTGCCCAAAAATTCTCGATGGGATTGTTAGATTTTAATCGTCAATTGGAGGTTTTAGTTCCAAAACCCGGTAAAGGCACCATAGAAAATGCCGAACAAGCCTTCAATAAAACAGATTTGATTCCTGTTGGTATTTATGCCATCAGTGAAGATTTAGATTCTAAATATGTTTTTGCTGATTTAGGTTTAGCGCAAGAATTATTGGAATACAAAACCAATCAGGTTTCCGGAATTGAAATTAAGACGAAAACCGATGCTGACGAAAGTTCAGTTACAGACCAACTTCAAACAATTTTTAATAACAAAATTACCGTAAAAAACAGGGCTCAACTCAACGAATCGCTTTATAAGATGTTGAATACGGAGAATATTGCGGTATACTTAATATTTACGCTTGTGATTGTTGTGGCACTTTTCAACTTGATTGGCGCACTGATAATGATGATTTTAGACAAAAAAGGAAACCTAAAAACCCTCTTTAATCTGGGAACTGAAATCAAGGATTTACAAAAAATATTCCTGCTTCAAGGCACTTTACTAAGTGTTTTTGGTGGAATAATTGGCTTGGTTTTAGGAATTATAATCGTACTGATTCAAGAACATTTTCAACTGATTATGATTACACCTACACTAGCATATCCTGTGATTTTCTCTCTCGAAAATGTACTGATTGTTATGGGAACAATTGTCTCGCTAGGCTTTATTGCTTCGCTGATTGCGAGTAGTCGCGTGAGCAAAAAGTTGTTAGAATAAGATTTCTCATTTAAAATAAAACACGAATTGCACCAATTTACACGAAATAATCTGTCCAAATTAGTGGAATTTGTGTTCAAAATATTTAGTTAAACAACCTCGTATCCTGCATACGTTTCTTCGATTTCATTCAAAGCAGCGAATAATTCTTCAGGATGATCCAGCGTTACTAATTTTTGTTTGTGAGGTTTAAAAGAATGAATTCCTTTGAAATAATTGGTATAATGTGGTCTCGTTTCCACAATCCCTAGTCTTTCGCCTTTCCATTCCATTGCCCAAGTGAGGTGATTTCGAACCGCTTCTACTCTATCGACAACGGTGGGTTTTGCCAAATGTTCTCCGGTTTTGAAGTAATGCTTGATTTCGTCAAAAATCCACGGATACCCTATCGCAGCTCGACCAATCATGATGCCGTCGATACCGTATTCATTTTTATATTGTAATGCTTTTTCCGGAGAATCGATATCGCCGTTCCCGAAAATAGGCATTGTAATTCTGGGATTATTTTTGACTCGGGCAATGTGCGACCAATCGGAATGACCTTTGTACATTTGGGCACGGGTTCTGGCATGTATGCTCAAAGCAGCAACGCCAATATCTTGTAAACGCTCAGCAACTTCATCTATATTAATGGAGTTGTCATCCCAACCCAAACGGGTTTTTACGGTAACTGGCAAATGTGTGCTGTCAATTACGGCTTTTGTCAGGCGAATCATTAAATCTACATCTTTAAGAACTCCGGCTCCGGCTCCTTTGCAAACGACTTTTTTGACAGGGCAACCAAAATTAATATCAATTATATCTGGGTTTACCGCAGACACAATTTTTGATGACATGGCCATGGCTTCTTCGTCACCGCCAAAAATCTGGATTCCTACGGGTCTTTCGTAATCGAAGATGTCTAATTTCATTCGGCTTTTTATGGCGTCACGAATTAATCCTTCGGAAGAAATAAATTCTGAATACATCATATCGGCACCATGCGCTTTGCACAATCGGCGGAAAGGCGGATCACTCACATCTTCCATTGGTGCAAGAAGTAAAGGGAATTCGGGTAATATTATGTTGCCAATCTTGATCATCGTCCTTAATTTTTTGCAAAATTACGCTATTTAGCTGAAAGGAGAAAAGAAGAAAGGAGAAAGACTTCGTATTAAAGCGGTTAGTTTACATATTCGGGACTTTGAAACTGTTGAATTTAGCTTATATTTGCAGATTAATTGTCGTGGTTTGGCGATTGCGTGAGGGATAGCAGCGAATAGCCCACAGCAAAGTGTAGCGAAAGCGGAACTTTGCGAGGACTTGCAGCGAATAGCCCGACCCTTGTGGTCACGCCCAAAATAAATTTGATATCAACAGAAAATGAAACATATACGGAATTTTTGCATTATTGCACATATTGACCACGGGAAAAGTACCCTTGCTGACCGATTACTTGGCGCTACACAAACCGTTACCGCTCGTGAAGAAAAAGCGCAATTGCTGGATAACATGGACTTGGAGCGCGAACGCGGGATTACGATTAAGAGTCACGCGATTCAGATGGAATATACGTATAAAGGACAGGAATATATCTTGAACTTGATTGACACTCCGGGACACGTGGATTTTTCGTACGAAGTTTCTCGTTCAATTGCGGCTTGTGAAGGTGCGCTTTTGATTGTAGACGCAGCGCAAAGTATACAGGCACAAACGATTTCGAATTTATATTTGGCTTTAGAAAATGACTTGGAAATTATTCCGGTTTTGAATAAAGTAGATTTACCCAGTGCAAATCCTGAAGAGGTGAGCGATGATATTGTGGACTTATTGGGTTGCAAACTGGAAGATATTATTCATGCGTCGGGGAAAACCGGTCTGGGTGTCGAAAATATTTTGGCAGCTATTATCGAAAGAATTCCTCCTCCAAAAGGAAATGTAGATGAGCCGCTACAAGCGTTGATTTTTGACTCGCACTACAATCCGTTTCGAGGAATCGAAGTTATTTTTCGTGTAAAAAACGGACAGATTAAAAAAGGCCAAAAGATTAAATTCATGGCTACTGGAAACGAATATTTTGCAGATGAAATTGGTACTTTGAAATTAAATCAAGTTCCAAAACAAGTTATTTCGGCGGGAGACGTTGGGTATTTGATTTCCGGAATTAAAGAGGCAAAAGAAGTAAAAGTTGGTGATACATTGACAGATGCGAAAACGCCAACAACAAATATAATTAAGGGTTTTGAAGATGTGAAACCAATGGTTTTTGCGGGGATTTATCCCGTAGATACAGAAGATTATGAAGAGTTGAGAAACTCTATGGAAAAATTGCAGTTGAATGATGCTTCATTGGTGTTTTTGCCGGAAAGTTCAGCCGCATTGGGATTTGGTTTCCGTTGCGGATTCTTGGGAATGTTACACATGGAAATTATCCAAGAGCGTTTGGAGAGAGAGTTCAACATGACGGTTATTACTACGGTTCCCAACGTTTCGTATTTGGCTTATACTAAAAAAGATCCTACAACACCGCTTATAGTAAACAATCCTTCAGACTTACCGGAGCCATCTCGTTTAGACCATGTTGAAGAACCTTTTATTAAGGCAACTATTATTACCAAATCTGATTATGTTGGAAACGTAATGAGTTTGTGTATTGAAAAACGTGGGTTGATTACTAATCAAACGTATTTGACTACGGAACGCGTAGAATTGACTTTTGATATGCCTTTGGCAGAGATTGTATTTGATTTTTACGACCGTTTGAAAACAGTTTCTAAAGGATATGCCTCGTTTGACTATACGCCAATTGGGTTGCGAACTTCTAATTTAGTGAAAGTGGATATTTTATTGAACGCTACAATTGTAGATGCATTATCCTCCTTGATGCATGCCGATAATGCGTATTCGATTGGTAAAAAAATGTGTGAGAAGTTGAAAGAATTAATCCCGCGTCAGCAATTTGACATTCCTGTTCAAGCAGCTATCGGGGTGAAAGTAATCTCACGTGAAACAATAAAAGCGTTGCGTAAAGACGTTACCGCAAAATGTTACGGTGGCGATATTTCCCGTAAACGTAAATTATTGGAAAAACAGAAAAAAGGTAAAAAACGCATGAGACTTGTTGGTAATGTTGAAATTCCTCAAGAAGCGTTTATGGCGGTGTTGAAATTGAATGATTAAATCCCCTAACCCCCGAAGAGGGAACTAGGAATAAATATATTAGAAACCTGACGATGAAAATTGTCAGGTTTTTTGTTTGCTACAATTTGTTTTTGACTAACTTTGTTTTATGGAAACCGTAAAATTAAATATCGATTTAAATGTCAATCAGTTAATTGAAGCTGTAAAACAACTTTCTCCAAAAGACCGTTTGAAAGTTAATGATGCTATTTGGAATGAGAATATTGAGATTCCTGTTGAACACCAACGAATCGTTTTGGACCGAATCGCAAAAACTAAAACAAATCCTGAAAGACTTTTAGATTGGGACGAAGTTTCTCAATCACTTTAAAGATTTGCGTTTTCAAATAAAAATAGATATCGATGCATTCAATGACATTCAAGAAGCTTTCGAATAGTATGAAATGCATTTGAAAGAATTGGGCTTACGTTATAAAACCGAAACCAAAAAACAAATCAATTCTTTACAAAAAGACCCTTATCTATTTAGCATAAAATATAACGAGATTAGGTGTAGAAAAATAAAAAAATTTCCTTTTCTGATTCATTATACAATTGATGATTCATTTAATATAATTACAATTTTGGCAGTTTTTCACACTTCTAGAAATCCTGAAATATGGAAAAAAACTCAGAAATAATTTAATTCTCGATTACTTTTTATTTATCCTTCAACCATTCGAACAATCGCTTAGCATCTTCAAATTTAAACAATTGAGTTCCTTCATTCATCGTCGCCGCTGATCCACATGCAACGCCCCAACGAATTACTTCTTTAAGGCTTTTGTTTTGCGAAAGCGCCCAAACCATTCCGCCAACCATGCTGTCTCCCGCACCAACGGTACTTTTTTTAGCAACATTAGGAGCAGGAACAAATTCAAACAAATCTTTTGTAACCAATACAGCACCTTGCGGACCAAGAGAAACAACTACGATTTCGGAGCCGCCTTTAGCTATGATTTGTTTTGCGGCTTGGTTTACTTCTTCCAGTTCCAATCGCTCTACACCTATTAATTTTGAGAGTTCACCAACATTGGGTTTAATCATATAAACGCCAACTTCTAATGCCTTTTTTAATGCTTCGCCTGAGGTATCAACAATTAATTTAGCATTTGATTTTTTTGCTATTTCTGCAATTTTTGAATAAAAATCATCAGACAAGCCTTCATTCAAACTGCCGCTGGCTACTAAGAATTTTGGTTTTAAAGCAACTATAGTTTCTAATATTTTATTGCTTTCTTCTTCGGAAATTTTTCCTCCTGTAAATCCGAATCGGTATTGAGAATTGGTATTGTCATCCACGGCTACAAAACTTTCTCTGGTCCAAGTTTGCACTTCAATTGCTTTAAATTCAACCGATTCTTTAGCCACTAATTCCTCCAGCATTTTACCCATTGGTCCACCCGAAGTAAAGACAGCTAAAGAAGTACCCCCCAAACGAGAGATTGCCTTAGAGACATTGATTCCGCCACCTCCCGCATCATAACGAGGTTCATCACATCGTATTTTCTGTTCCGGGACTAAGCCTTTAAAATGAGTGCTTTTGTCTAAAGCAGGATTCACGGTAAGTGTAACGATATTAAACGACTTCATTTTGTATGATTTAAGTACTCTAAAGATCGGATAAAATTCATGAAAATTGCTTTAATCCAAGGCGAAAATTTCTTTGTATATTTGCCATCTTAAAACAATTATAATAATGATCGAAGATAAAAACCCACAACGAACAAGCATAGCTCAATTAGGAGAATTTGGATTGATAGACCATTTGACAAAAAACTTTGAAATCAACCAACCTTCAACATTAAAAGGAATTGGCGATGATGCAGCCGTTTTGGATTTCAAAGATAAAAAAGTAGTTGTTTCTACAGATTTATTGATTGAAGGCGTCCATTTTGATTTGGCTTACATGCCGTTAAAACATTTAGGTTACAAAGCAGTTGTGGTCAATGTATCAGATATTTGTGCCATGAATGCAAAACCAACACAAATCACGGTTTCTGTTGCAGTATCCAATCGTTTTCCTCTGGAAGCACTAGATGAATTGTTTGCAGGAATTACGCATGCCGCCCGTGAATATAATGTTGATGTTATAGGTGGTGACACTACTTCATCCCAAACAGGGTTAATTATTAGCATTACTGCCATTGGCGAAGCTGATGAAAATGAAATTGTATATAGAAATGGCGCAAAAGAAACTGATTTATTAGTGGTTACAGGCGATATTGGAGCTGCGTATATGGGATTGCAAGTTTTGGAACGTGAAAAGCAAGTGTTTCAGGTGAATCCAAATTCACAACCGGATTTAGATGCTTACACGTATTTAATTGAACGTCAATTAAAACCCGAAGCCAGAAAAGATGTTCGTACCTTATTGCACGCTTTAGAAATAAAACCAACTTCAATGATTGATATTTCGGATGGATTGTCATCAGAAATTATGCATTTGTGCAAACAGTCAAAAGTGGGTTGTAATTTATATGAAGACAAATTACCAATTGATCCAACATTTATTAACGTTTGTGAAGAATTTAATATTGATAGTACGACAGTTGCTATTAATGGAGGAGAAGATTACGAGTTGCTTTTCACCATTGCCATGGAAGACTTTGAAAAAATTAAAGCAAATCCAAATTTTACGATCATTGGTCACATGACACAACAAAGTGAAGGTATTCATTTAGTTACTCGGGCCAATACAAAAATTGCTTTAAAAGCCCGTGGCTGGGACGCTTTGACGAACTAGCATTTAGTTAAAATAAACAAAAAACGACATCTACTTGATGTCGTTTTTTGTTTATTTAAAAAAGCAATCCTTTGCTTTTGGCCTCTCGAACTAAATCACTATCGCTTCCGTGCTCAATTTTTAATAATTCTTTCAGATTTAATTTTCGTTGTTCTATTGCGCCCAGTGAAATTGGAATGTACTGAGGAATATCCTGTAATTTAGTTCCTTTAGATAAATGAAACAAAATTTGTTTGTCAAATTGATCAATTTCAATCATTCCTTCTTCGGCTTGATTCAACATATTTAGAACTGATTGACTGTAATATTTTTCATTTTTTATGACTTTATCAAAGGCAAAAATTAATTCATCAAATGTTAAATCGTTTTTTATAACCAACCCATTGGGGTTTATTGTTTTGATAATGGTTTTTATCTTTAACAATTCCGTGTACATGGTCAGCAAGATGATTTTGCAGTTTGGCATATATTCTGATAATAATTTTGCCAAATCCTCACCGGAATAAATATTTTTTTCTTCATACGGTGGCATGCTTATATCCAAAAAAGCAATATCAAATGCCTCCGTATCCGGATTAGTGATAATATGGTACCCTGATTCGCAATCCTTAGCTTTAGTTATAAAAAATTCAAATTGATCGGGATTATATCTTGTAATTGCATTTTTATATCCTTCAATAATAAAAGGATGGTCATCTACTATTAATATCTTGTTTTTTGTAGTTACTGTTTCACCTGAATCAATCGCCATTTTTGTATAAGTTGTATGTTTGTTTTTTATTTTAGTGGAGCGGTAACTGTTATAATTGTCCCCGTTCCTTTTGATGATTCTATGTCAAATACGCCATCGCATTCCTTAGCTCGAAAAAGTATGTTTTGGAGACCAATTCCTTTCTTAGCTGTTTTTAAGTTAAAACCAATCCCATCATCTGTGATCTTTAATATCAAGTGATCTTCTTCTTTTTTTAGCTCAATTTTAATGGTATTTGCATTAGCATATTTATTTATGTTTTGAAGTGCCTCCTGCAAAATACGATATAAATTAATTTTGATTGAGTTACTTATCAATTCCCATTTAATCCCCGAATCAATGCATGAAATAAATTTTGATTTATAAGTCTTTTTTTGATCTTCGAATAAATTATCAACTATGGCAACGAAGTTATTAATTAATTCTGATTTTTCTCTATTCAGATCATGAGAAATCTCCCGAATATCCTGTTCAATGTTTCTCAATTCTATTAAATAATCATTTCTTTTGCTTACAGCTGTTCCACCATCAATTTTATTCAAGCTATCTAGGTTAATTCGTACGCCAAACATCCTACCTAAAACGCCGTCGTGTAATTCGCGTGCTACTCTTTTCTTTTCCTTTATTCTATTGGTTTCGATGGTATTTTGTTGTGAAATCAATAAATTATAGATCTCTTCATTGGCCATTTGCTGTTGTTGCTTGAATAACAATTCTCTATTTTTTGCTTTTTGTGTTCTAATGACAAAGGAAAACAAACCAAGCATTGCCAAACCACTGAAAATATAAACTAAATTCCTATTTTGTTGTACTAAGTCTGTATTTTCGTTTTTTATTTCCTCTGTTTCGTATTCAATACGGGTAAATTTATTACCCATTTTACGTTCTGATTTTTGTAGTTTCTCGCTGACTTGAATGTATTCGTTTCCATAAATCGCAGCGTTTTTAGGCTCTATAATAGATAATTGTTTTAGAGAATTTAGCACATTTCGATAATTGTTTGTTTTTTGGGCTAACTCAAGGGCTTGTTTAGCAAAAAGACTTGCTTGGAAAGTATCCTTTTTTGAAATAAAATATTCGGATAAGTTAATTTTACTGGCTATGACACCCGCACTAAGTTGTAAACTATCTCTGATTTTTAATGACTGAAAAAACAAGTCTGGCAACCCTTCCTTTTCGTAAAGTTTAAATTTAGAATACGCTAAATTATTCAATAACATGGCATACAATGTAGGCTTGTCCTGAAATACATTTTTTTGATCTAATCCTTTTTGAAAATATTTTTTTGCCTGCTTATAGTCTTGTTTCTTAAGGTGGAGGTAACCAATATTATTATAGGAAGTTGCTTTGGGCTGATAAAAAGAGGCCATTAACTCGTCATCGATACTGGTTAAAGCTTTATTGTGATACCGCATTGCAGTATTATAATCTTCCAGTTCATTATAAATCAATCCTAACAAATTATAAGCGTCATATAACACATCGCTTTTATTACTACTCTTTATGATTTTTAAAGCTTTAGATACCGCTTTTTCAGCACCTAACAAGTCACTCTGATTGAATTGCAGGTTTGCTTTTTTTATTATAGTTTTCGCTAGATTATAGTTATCATTTAACTCAAAATAGATTTTTTCTGCTTTGTTATAGTATAAAAATGAACTATCCGGGATACCCTGAGAATCATAATAATCTCCTAAATAATTGTTCCCTTTTGCCAGACTAAAAGCATCCTGCTGCATTGCAGATTTTTCGAGCACTAATCGCACCATTTTTTTATACTCCTTCCAATTTTCTATGTTATAATATCGATTTGCAACCTTGAAGAGGTTTACACGATGTAAAGAATCATTTTCTTGAGTACTAATAATTTTAAAGGCAGTTTGTATGTATTGTTCTCGCTGTTGAGATGGTAGATCAAAATCATTTGCCAGAGACAAATAGGAAGAAAGGCTGTCATTAGAGTTTAAATCAATTTCATTTTGAGTATTTTTTTTAGTACACCCAAAAAATAAAGAAATAAAAAAAAGTAATGTATAGAGTGAATGTTTCAATAGCAAAATTGTTTTACCATCAAAAATAAGAAAATAAACGTATTGGCATAAAAAAAAGCTGCCAAATGTTTGACAGCTTTCTTAAATCAAGATATTTACTACTATATTATTAGTCGTTTTTCTTATTCCCCTGACTTGTTGATCCATTCCCAACAAGATTTAATTGTACATTTTCAATTGTGAAAACTTCTGCTTTATCGTTTTTTGATGTTGAAGTAATTTCTTCATTTGAAGTAAAAGAAGTTAATACCATTACTAAAGAAAATAATCCGATTGTTAAAATTGCTTTTTTCATAATTTGGGGGTTTTATGTTGTTGTTTTGTTTTACTTGTTTAAAACCATTTTCGTTGATTTCTTTGGTAAAACTACACAGACAACTTCTTTTTATCCTACAAAAAAAGGTCTTTATGGTAGAACCTACCCGAATGATAGTGAATAGGCGCCAAATCTGGGTGAATGGATATTTTTAGATTTCTAAATAATTTCCGTTAGCAAATTCGGAGATAATTAGATCGATCTTTGCCTTGTAAGACTTAGAAAAAGGTAGTTTTACACTGCTGTTTTTAATATAACAAACTGCGTTTCCGCTGTGAATTCTGGAAATATAGTTCCTATTTACAATATAACTGTTATGGATTCTGATAAAGGGATATGATAGCGCTTCTTCAAAATGTTTTAATGTTTTGAAAGCTGTAATCATTTCACCATTATTCAAATAGATGTCTGTTGAGTTATTATCGGCGCGTAAATAACTGATGTCTTTTGCATCGATGTACCGGTAATCACCGTAAGACTTAATACATATAGTCAACGAATGTCCTTGATGTACTGTTTCAATTTGTGGTAGAAATGTTATTTTTTCATCCAGGCTTGGGGCTTCATTCTTATTGGCTTCACTGTCGACTTCAGATTTATTTAATTTTAAAACTAATTTGACTAAATCGATTCTAAGCAATGGTTTCAATAAATAATCGGTTACACCATGTTGTATTGCTTCAAACGCTAACTCTTTTTTATTAGTGGTAACAATAATTTTAGGGACAATTTTTAAATACCTGTGCAATTCATTGATAAGCGATAACGACAAATTACTAGTTAGATCAGCGGGGTCAATTTCGAGAAAAATAAATTGTGGGGTATGTTGTAAAACAAGATGAAGTCCATCGGTATAATTATTTGCGGAAGCCACAAAAGTAAGTTCTGGAAAACCATCAGCAATGCCTTTTGTTTTCAAAACACTTTCTTGATTGTCGTCAATAATAATGTACGAATAATTCATCAATGGCTTTTCCTGGAATTGTTAGGCATTACATCCGATTTCCAAAGCAAAATATACTTTAGCGTATTAATTTAGTAGGATTACTTTCGAAGACTAATTACACAAGGGCATCAAAAAATGATTATAATTTTTGTGTTTAATGTTCTAAAAATAGGCATTTAGCCCTTTTTTCATTGGTGTTGTTGATATGTTCTTAGCAAATGTTGATACATTAAGATGAAATGCAGATATATCCGATTAAGAGCACAATTCTTTTTCTAAAACAAGTTGGAAAATAAATTTACATCTCCAAGTATAGCTAAAAACATCCTGTTATTAACCAAAAAGCATTCCCCAGCTGGGATTTGGTATTTGTATTACTAATCATTTAAGGAGCAGCAATATCTACTGATAATTACTTTGTGTGAATTACCTACCCAAAAGTAAGTGCGAAAAATATTTTTTTTAAAAAATTATCTTACTTTTATTCAAAAAAAACCAATCTTATGAAAAAACTTTTTGTCTTAATTTGCTTAACTTCCTCATTATTTGGTTTCAGCCAAGAAAAAGAACCTACTGATTTCAAGAAAAACGAAATTAAATTAAATGTTGCCTTTTTAGTCGCAGGCGGTTTCGAAGGTACTTTTGAACGCATAATAAATGAAGAATCTGCTTTTGGAGTTTCTTTATTTTTTCCAATAATTGAGGATATTGAGCCAAACTTTAGTTTGACACCTTACTACCGTTATTATTTTGGCAAAAAGCCAGCTGCAGGATTTTTTGCCGAAGGTTTTGGAATGTTGAATTCTTATGATAGCTATGTTTATAACAATAATTCCTACGATCCATACATTTCAGATAATTCAAGTATCGAAACCAGAACTGATTTTGCGCTTGGTTTTGGTTTAGGTTCTAAATGGGTTACTAAAAAAGGATTCGTTTTTGAGATAAATGCTGGAGTTGGAAGAAATTTATTCAATAGTACCGATACTGATTACGAGATCGTTGGTCGAGGTGGAATATCGTTTGGCTACAGATTTTAAAATTATAAGATAGAGGCTTTTCATGCGAGAAGCCTCTATCTTATAATGTTAGTTTAAATATGTCTAAACTACCCTATTTTCATCAACCAGTTTTTTATTGAAACTTCATTCTCAATGATAGACTTCAAATCGGCTATAGCCACACGGTCTTGTTTCATTGTATCTCTATGCCGAATTGTTACCGTTTGGTCTTCAATAGTTTGGTGATCAACCGTAATACAAAACGGAGTTCCCAGTGCATCTTGTCTTCTGTAGCGTCTTCCTACCGCATCTTTTTCATCATACGCCACATTGAAATCCCAGCGTAAATCAGCTACTATTTTATGTGCTATTTCTGGTAAACCATCTTTTTTTACTAATGGTAAAATGGCTGCTTTCGTTGGAGCCAAAACAGAAGGTAATTTCAACACTGTTCTTGTAGAGCCATCTTCTAAGGTTTCTTC
Organism: Flavobacterium sp. W20_MBD1_R3; assembly: GCF_052119725.1. Lineage (NCBI taxonomy): Bacteria > Pseudomonadati > Bacteroidota > Flavobacteriia > Flavobacteriales > Flavobacteriaceae > Flavobacterium > Flavobacterium sp. W20_MBD1_R3. The sequence continues at coordinate 148,610 of NZ_JBGQOR010000004.1, read as the reverse complement.
TTTCAAGGAAGTGGCAAAAACGGCCAAGAACATTCTGTCTAGACCCACTGAAGTTTCTACTACATAAGGAACATAATTTTGATTTAATTCAGCATCAAAATATTGTAATTTTCTACCAGAAAACTGTTCATGTGCTTTCAAATCGAAATCTGTGCGCGAATGAATTCCTTCTAATTCTTTGAATCCAAAAGGAAAATTAAACTCAATATCAGCGGCAGCATTAGCATAGTGCGCTAATTTTTCGTGATCGTGAAAACGATAATTTTCTCTTCCTAAACCAAGTGATAAATGCCATTTCAAACGAGCGTCTTTCCAGAATTCATAATGCTTCATTTCGTCTCCTGGACGTACAAAAAATTGCATTTCCATTTGTTCAAATTCCCGCATGCGAAAAATAAATTGTCTGGCAACGATTTCATTTCTGAATGCTTTCCCGGTTTGCGCAATTCCAAAAGGAACTTTCATTCGTCCTGATTTTTGAACATTTAGGAAATTTACAAAAATACCTTGCGCTGTTTCTGGACGCAAATATAAATCCATTGCTGTATCAGCAGAAGCCCCAAGTTTTGTTCCAAACATCAAGTTAAACTGACGTACTTCGGTCCAGTTTCTGGAACCTGTTTCTGGACAAGCAATTTCCAACTCATCGATTAATGCTTTTACATCCTCTAAATCTTCATTTCCTAATGAACGACCCAATCGTTCCAGAATTTCTCTTTCCTTGGACTTGTACTCCATAACACGAGGATTTGTAGTGACAAATTCCTGTTCGTTGAAGGCATCACCAAAGCGTACTTTTGCCTTTTCGATTTCCTTAAGTGCTTTTATGTTGAGTTTTTCAGCATAATCTTCAATCAAAACATCGGCTCTATATCTTCTTTTTGAATCTCTGTTGTCAATCAGCGGGTCGTTGAATGCATCTACGTGACCAGATGCTTTCCAAGTAGTTGGGTGCATCAATATGGATGCATCAAGACCTACAATGTTATCGTTCATTTGAACCATTGCTTTCCACCAATATTCGCGTATGTTCTTTTTTAACTCTACTCCGTTTTGTGCATAATCATAGACTGCACTTAAACCATCGTAAATTTCGCTTGACGGAAAAATGAATCCGTATTCTTTTGCGTGCGAAATTACACTCTTAAATAAATCTTCTTGTTTTGCCATAGTACTGCAAAAATATGAAAAGGGAACTTAAAAAAAAGGATATTGTTAAAGATTGAAGCATTGTTTTGTCTATTTTTATAAATAAATCCTTGATTACATGTTTGAAAGCATTATAAATCTGTTTTTTCCAAAAGTCTGTTCCGGCTGCGGCTCCTTTTTAGTGACCAATGAAAATGTCATTTGTACAGTGTGCAGACACAATATTCCGTTGACGAATCATCACTTGAATCCAGAGAATGATGCCTTCAAAAAGTTTTACGGACGAATTCCTGTCGTGCATACTTCGGCATTGTTTTATTTTCATAAAAAGGGAATCGCCCAAGAACTTATTCATAATTTAAAATATAAAGGACATGAGGAAATAGGAGCAATTCTTGGCGAATGGTACGCTGAAGATTTAAAAAATCTCAAAGTATTAGAATGTATTGATGAAATTATTCCAGTTCCGTTACACCCAAGAAAACTAAAGGAAAGGGGATACAACCAAGTGGCCACTTTTGGAAAAGCACTTTCTTCTAATTTAGATTTTGTCTATAATGATTCACTGCTGATTCGGAATGTGTATTCCAAAACACAATCCAAGAAAAACTTATTAGGAAGAACAGAAGGAATTGAAACTATTTTTGATGTTGTTTTTACTGAAAAAGACCACAACAAACATTTTCTTTTAATTGATGATGTAATTACGACCGGAGCAACATTAGAGGCCTGTTCTAGAGCTTTACTAAAAATTCCTGGTACTAAAATCAGTATTGTATGTATGGCTATGGCGCAATCGTAATTTAAAACAAAATAGTAATTTTAACAATTTCGTGTTTAGCCGTGATGGAAGTGGAAATCCATATTATACCCCTTTTCGGTGGATAATAAGATTACTTCACCTAACTTTTATTCTCATAGTAGTTCAGTTAATTTCATTTGAAGCGAAAAAGCAGGACACGAACGAGCGAACTCACGAAGTATATAGCTATTGAAAATAAGTCTGTTGCAACCCCAAAGAGCACACTATCAATTAATTTAATGAAATTATAACGAAATAGAATTTCCGTTTCCAAAGTTAAATGTTTAAATTTGGATAAATATATTTATAAATTATTAAACAAACATATTATGGCTTTTGAATTACCACAATTACCTTATGCGTACGACGCATTAGAACCACATATTGATGCAAGAACAATGGAAATACACCATTCAAAACATCACAATGCTTACACGACCAATCTAAACGCAGCAATTGCAGGTACAGATATGGAAGGTAAGACGATTGAAAACATTTTGATTAATCTTGATATGACAAACACAGCTGTTCGTAACAATGGCGGTGGTTTTTACAATCATAATTTGTATTGGACTGTGATGACACCAAACGGTGGCGGACTTCCAACAGGAGATTTATTGACGGCGATTGAAGCTGCTTTTGGAACTTTTGAAGAATTTAAAGCAAGTTTCAGCAAAGCTGGAGCAACTCAATTTGGATCCGGATGGGCGTGGCTTTGTGTTCATCAAGGTGGAAAAGTTGAGGTTTGCGGAACTCCTAACCAAGACAATCCATTAATGCCTAGCATAGGTTGTGGTGGAACTCCAATTTTAGGAATGGATGTTTGGGAACATGCTTACTATTTGAATTATCAAAATAGAAGACCAGATTATATCGAAGCTTTTTTTAATGTGATTGACTGGAAAGAAGTTGCAAGAAGATATGCTTTAGAGAAATAGTTTTTTTTCGAAAAAAACCTAGAGTAAAGAGAATAGACGAAATAACTTAAAAGTTAATTTGTCTATTTTTTTATGCCTAATAGTTTTCACAAATTTTTTATACCAAAAAAGACGAATAAACTCTTGGCTTATTCGTCTTTCTTCTATTCTCTTTCTTCTTTACTCTTTTCATCTGACTTTATTCCAATAAAAAAGGTGGAATCTCTTCCACCCTTTTTGCCCCAAATCTACCATAAACTTAACCTACTAATCTTATGGTGATTCAAATTTATACTAGTTCTTCGTTGCCACCAAATAAATTAGATGAACAACTTAGAAAACCGATTAAAAACTCACAACCCTCTATTGCTAGTAGGCTCGGGCGTCTTTTCCTTCATAAAAGTTCATAAATGCTCGGTTTACCACACGATTTCCTCCCGGAGTTGGATAATCTCCTGTGAAATACCAATCTCCTAAATTTTTAGGACAAGCAATATGCAAATCTTCTACCGTTTGGAAAATGATTTTTACCTCGGCCTTTATCTCCGGTGAACTCAACATTTGCGCAATTTTATCTGAAACCTCTTGTGGTTGAAAAGGTGCATAAATTGCCGTTACATAATTTACCACTTCACTATCCTTGAAGTTTTCTTGTGCCTTACACTTAGCATAAACTTCATCCACAATATGATACAAGTTTCTTTCTTTAAGCAATTCTAAAGCTGCTTTGAAAGCTACTAAACCTTCCAATTTAGCCATATCAATTCCGTAGCAATCCGGATAGCGAATTTGCGGTGCCGATGAAACGACAACAATTCGTTTTGGATTCAAACGATCCATCATTTTGATAATACTCATTTTCAAAGTAGTCCCTCGAACAATACTATCATCAATAATAACCAAGTTATCCGTTGGTTTTATAACACCATACGTCACATCATATACGTGGGCTACTAAATCGTCACGACTACTATCTTCTGTAATAAAGGTTCTTAGTTTTGCATCTTTAATAGCTACTTTTTCAGTACGTATTTTTACAGAAAGCAATTCCTGTAACGATTCCTTTGTCAGGGTATTTCTATTTTGAAGGATGTAATTATTCTTTCTTTGATTCAAAAAATCTTGTGCTGCTTCTACCAATCCGTAAAATGAAGTTTCAGCAGTATTTGGAATATAAGAGAAAACGGTGTTGTCTGTATCTTGCTCAATTGATTTTAAAACCGCTGGAAGAATCAATCTCCCCAGTGTTTTTCTTTCCTGATAAATTTCGGCATCACTCCCTCTGGAGAAATAAATTCGTTCAAAAGAACACGCCTTTTTAACCGTTGGTGGAAGAATTTCTTGCATAGAAACAGTTCCGTTTTTCTTGATGATCAATGCGTTTCCTGGCTCAATTTCCTGAACTTTCTCGAAAGGAACATTGAAAACCGTTTGGATTACAGGTCTTTCAGAAGCCACAACCACAATCTCATCATCTTGATAAAAATAAGCGGGACGAATTCCTGCAGGATCTCTAAACACAAATGAATCGCCATGACCTAAAAGTCCTGCCATAGCATAACCACCATCTAAGTTTTTAGAAGCTCTGGCTAAAATCTTAGCAACATCTAGTTTCTCGGCAATTATTGGTGAAGCTTCTCTTTTGGTTAAACCGTTCACTTTACATTCATGATACAAATCAGTAACTTCATCATCTAGAAAATGTCCAATTTTCTCCATTACAGTAACTGTATCTGCCATTTCTTTTGGATGTTGACCCAGTTCAACCAAACTTTGAAAAAGCTCTTTAACATTTGTCATGTTAAAATTCCCAGCCAAAATAAGGTTTCTGTGCATCCAGTTATTCTGACGTAAAAATGGATGAACACTCTCGATACTGTTTTTCCCAAAAGTTCCATAGCGAACGTGTCCCAAAAACAATTCTCCTAAATAAGGGATTTTATGTTTTTGTAAAGCTACATTATCAGCATATTCCGGGTGAGCGGCCATTTCCTCATTAATCCTGTCGTTTATCTGTGCAAAAACATCCTGAATTGGCTGCGCATGATTGGAACGAACCCGACTTATGTAGCGTTCTCCTGGTTCTACATCTAATTTTATACTTGCAAAACCAGCACCATCTTGTCCGCGATTGTGCTGCTTTTCCATCAAAAGATACATTTTTTGGATTCCGTAGAATGCCGTTCCGTATTTTTCTTTGTAAAATTCAAGCGGTTTAAGTAATCTAATTAAGGCTATACCACACTCGTGTTTTAAAGCATCGCTCATTGTAAAATTGTTTGTGTTGTTGTGTTATTCTAAAAATAAATTGACCTGATTTAAAAAAAAGCATAATTCAGAGGTAATTCCCTGCTAATTTTATTTAACAAAAAAACCCCGTTTCCGAGGTTTCAATATATATTATAATTCTATGTCGAATTGTGTCAGTGATTTGAATTGTTGTAATCTGGACACAACCTCCTCTTTATCTAAATCAACCATTCTTTTGGTTCCAAATTTCTCCACACAAAAAGAAGCCAAATTAGAGCCATGAATAATTCCATTTTTCATATTTTCGAAAGAAATATTTTCACTCTGAGTTAAATATCCTGCAAAACCTCCCGCAAAAGTATCTCCTGCTCCAGTTGGATCAAAAACCTCTTCTAGTGGTAATGCAGGTGCAAAGAAAACTTCTTTATTATGAAAGATAAGCGCTCCATGCTCCCCTTTTTTAATAACTACGTATTTAGGTCCCATCGTTTGGATTTTTGCAGCCGCTTTTACTAAAGAATATTCTCCAGAAAGTTGTCTTGCTTCTTCATCATTAATGGTGATTACATCTACACGTTTTATTACATCCAATAATTCCGGTAAAGCACAATCCATCCAGAAATTCATAGTATCCAATACTGTCAATTTAGGTTGTGTTTCCATTTGATCCAAAACACTGCTTTGTACTAAAGGATGCAAGTTTCCTAACATTACTATATCGGAATTTTTATAGTCTTGCGGTACTTTTGGTTGAAAATCAGCCAAAACATTTAATTGTGTATCCAGCGTATCTCTTGAATTCAAGTCATTGTGATAACGACCACTCCAAAAGAAAGTCTTCCCACCATTTACAACTTCAAGACCAGAAATATCAATGTTTCTTGAAGTCAATAAATCTAAATATTCTTGTGGAAAATCATCACCAACTACAGAAACTATAGCTGATTGTACATTAAAAAAAGAAGCGGATAAACCAATATAAGTTGCTGCACCACCTAAAATTTTGTCCGTTTTTCCAAATGGAGTTTCAATTGCGTCGAAAGCTACTGTTCCAACAATCAATAATTTATTCATTATATACGTTTCGAATTAAGGTGCAAAGATAGTTCATAAGTTGTAAAGTTGCAAAGAGTCTACCGCGTAAAGTTTTGCCAATTTATATCTGTGAACTACAACAGTTTTGCCTCTTCTTTTTCATAAAAAGCATCGATTGAAAGTTGCTTTTGCATTGATGCCATAACAGCTAATTCATCGCATCTTTCATTTTGGACATGATTGTTATGCCCCTTGATCCATTTGAAATCCACTTTATGTTTTCTATACACCACTAAAAATCGTTTCCATAAATCGGAATTTTTCCGATCAACAAATCCCTTTTTTTCCCAGCCTAAAACCCATTTTTTCTGCACTGAATCGACCACGTACTTGGAATCTGAAACGACAAGCACTCTTGTATTTGGATTTTTTAACTTTTCAAGTCCCACAATAACGGCCAACAATTCCATTCTATTATTGGTCGTTCGACGAAAACCTTCATAGAATTCCTTTTTATAGAGCTTTCCTACCCATTCCATGACTACTCCGTAACCGCCATTTCCGGGATTCCCTTTGGCAGCACCATCGGTGTATATGTGTACGTCGTGTTCCAAAATATAAAGTTAGAGATTAGCATTTAACAATTTTTCAATGACTTCTGGAAAGTGTTTTTGTTCTAATTCATGAATTTTACGAGCCACTTCTTCCGCACTTTCATCACCGGATAAAACAATATTTTGTTGAAAAATAATAGTTCCTTCATCATAATTTTCATTTACAAAATGAATGGTAATTCCGGTTTCTTTCTCTTTATTTTCAACTATTGCTTTATGAATATTCATTCCATACATTCCTTTACCACCGTACTTGGGTAACAATGCAGGATGAATGTTTATGATCTTATTTGAATATGCGGCAATGATGTTTTTGGGTAATTTTAATAAAAACCCTGCTAAAACAATCAGATCAGGCTGAATTGAATTTAATTTTTGCAATACTTCACCTACAATAAGTTGTTCTTTATTAAAAATATTTGTTGATACGCCATGATTTTTCGCCTTGTCTAGCACCTTGGCAATTGAACTATTTGCAAAGACTGCTTGAACAGTCGCAACTTCGGATTTTGCAAAATACTTTATGATATTTTCAGCATTAGTACCCGATCCAGAAGCAAAAACTACTATTTTTTTCATAAATTCAATTCTTTTAATTGTGCAAAAAAAGGAATAAAAAATGAAAATAAATAACATTGTGATCCCTTTGTTAAAATAAATTTCATAATTTAGATGACACATTTATTAACTAAATAGTTGTTTTCAAATAAAGTTTTTTATTTTTGCCAACAAATTAAATTCTAAAATTAAAGATTATGTCAGACATTGCATCAAGAGTAAAAGCGATTATCGTAGACAAATTAGGTGTTGACGAAAACGAAGTTGTAACAGAAGCAAGCTTCACTAATGATTTAGGAGCTGACTCATTAGACACTGTTGAGCTTATTATGGAATTCGAAAAAGAATTTGATATTCAAATTCCAGACGATCAAGCAGAAAACATCGCTACTGTAGGTCAAGCAATCTCTTACATCGAGGAAGCTAAAAAATAATAAAGACACACCCGTTTGCAGAATTGTAAACGGGTGTTATTATTTTTTTAAATTAAATTCGGGATTGAATTTCAATCAAAAATATATTTACTGTAATACCCATGGCTCTTTTGTACGAATAATACGCTGAAGATAGCATGGGTTTTATTTGTTTAAAGATAACAAAAAATAAAGAATCTATGGTATTAAGACGAGTTGTTGTTACAGGTTTAGGCGCTCTTACACCTATTGGAAATAACATTGAAGAGTATTGGAATGGGCTCATTACCGGCGTTAGTGGAGCGGCGCCAATAACTTATTTTGATGCCTCAAAATTTAAGACTCAATTTGCTTGCGAATTGAAAAATTTTAAAGCGGAAGATTTCTTAGACAGGAAAGAGGCCAGAAAAATGGATCGCTACGCGCAATATGCAATGGTTGCCTCTGATGAAGCCGTTGTTGATGCTGGTTTCAATTATGAAAAATTAGATAAAGACAGAGTAGGTGTTATTTGGGGTTCAGGAATTGGCGGATTAGAAACATTTCAAATTGAAATGATAAACTTTTCAGCTGGAGATGGTACACCAAAATTTAATCCTTTCTTTATTCCAAAAATGATCTCCGATATTGCTGGTGGTCATATTTCTATAAAATATGGGTTCAGAGGACCAAACTTCACGACGGTATCTGCTTGCGCTTCCTCAACAAACGCTATTATTGACGCTTTCAACTATATTCGATTAGGTCACGCAGATGCAATGGTAACCGGAGGCTCAGAAGCTGCCGTTACTATAGCAGGCATGGGAGGTTTTAACGCCATGCATGCATTATCGACAAGAAATGATGATCCAAAAACTGCTTCAAGACCAATGGACAAAGACCGAGATGGTTTCATCTTAGGTGAAGGAGCTGGAGCATTAGTACTTGAAGAATACGAACATGCAGTTGCCCGTGGAGCAAAAATTTATTGCGAAATAGGTGGTGGCGGTATGTCAGCTGATGCCTATCATATCACAGCTCCGCATCCTGAAGGACTAGGCGCTAAAAACGTGATGCTAAACTGTTTAAGAGACGCTGGATTACAAGCTAGCGATGTTGACGGTGTAAATATGCACGGTACATCAACGCCGCTTGGGGACATGGCCGAATCAAAAGCAATTTTACATGTTTTTGGTGAACACGCTTACACGATGAATTTAAATTCAACTAAATCCATGACTGGCCATTTACTTGGTGCAGCTGGAGCAGTGGAAACAATTTCATCGATACTTTCTTTAAAACACGGACTGGTTCCCCCAACCATCAATCATTTTACAGATGATGAGAACATAGATGCTAAACTCAACTTTACGTTCAATAAAGCTCAAAAAAGAGAAATGAATGTGGTGATGAGCAATACATTTGGTTTTGGAGGTCACAATGCCTGTGTATTAGTAAAAAAATTAGAAATCTAATTATAAATGCGTATAATTAGAAAAATATTTTCAAGATCCCGTTCTCCAGAAGACGGGATTTTTTTTGATTCTATCGAGAAAATTTTAGGATTTGCCCCTTTAAATCTTGATCTCTACAAAAAAGCATTTACCCACCGTTCTTCCAATCGGTTAGACGCTTTAGGAAACCCCATCAATTACGAACGGTTAGAATTTTTAGGTGATGCTATGCTAAGCTCAGTTATTGCAGCTCATTTATTTGATAAGGCACCCGCAGGAGATGAAGGTTATCTAACAAAAATGCGTTCAAAAATTGTCAGCAGAGAACATTTGAACGAATTAGGCAAAGATTTAAATTTAGTACAACACATCAAAAGCAAAGTGCCATTACAGCATTTTGGCGAAAATATTCATGGAAATATATTCGAATCATTAGTAGGAGCAATTTACTTAGACCGAGGCTACGTATACTGCGAAAAATTTATTCAAAAAAGAGTTGTCGTTCCTTATGTAGATATTGCAAGACTCGAAGGTAAAGTAATCAGCTACAAAAGTCTGATTATAGAATGGTGTCAAAAAGAGAAAAAAATATTTCATTATGATATTTTTGAAGACAATGCTATTGATGGCCAACGTCTTTTTGGTGTGAAATTGAGCATCGACGATAAAGTGATTGCTAAAGCCAGAGCAACCTCAAAAAAGAAAGCAGAAGAAAAAGCATCCCAACGCGCTTATTTTGTATTTCAAGAAAAAATGAATAGAAAATAAATTAAAATGCACAAAACTATATCGTTTTCGTTTATAAATTAACAAAAACATCGCATCTCGAACGGTAGATACTTCAATAGAAATACTATATTTACAGGATATTTTTTCACAAAATGGCGAATCACAAGCTTGATCTTGGCGAATTTGACGAAATAGATTACTACCTTTTTGCGATTCATACTTCCTTGGAAGACTATCGATTGGCGTTTTTTATTAATCAAATCTTGCCCATAAATTTGAGTAAAAGTAAAAATGAAATTCAAATTAATATCAAAGAAGGAGAAACAAGTTTTTCTCGATTTTATTATGACGATATCGAAAGTGGCTTGTCTTGGAATTTGATTCAAAATAAAAATGAGGTTATTCAATATAACAAAATAAATAACCAAAATCTATTTTCAAACATACACATGGAGGTTTCAGTAAAAGTTTTTTTACTTCCCGAATTCAAAAAAGTAGATTACTTTTTAAAAATAGAAAACAATAACGATACCGTAAACGGATCTAAAATACAACTACTATTAAATACCATAAACAGTATATCGGCTGTTTATATAGTAGATACAAACAAAATAAAATCTAAAAACAATTTAATTTTTTAATACAATGCTTACAAACAAAAAAACTAAAATTGTAGCCACACTTGGGCCTGCATGCAGTACAAGAGAGATCATAAAAGACATGATTGAAGCTGGTGTAAATGTGTTCCGAGTAAACTTCTCACATGCTGACTACAATGATGTAAAAGAAAAAATAAGCCTTATCCGAGGATTAAACGAAGAGTTTGGTTATACAACAGCAATCCTTGGTGATTTACAAGGTCCAAAACTTCGAGTAGGAGTTATGGAAGAGGGTGTAGTAGTTCACGATGGAGATTTAATAACATTTACTACTGCCGAAGATATTCTTGGAACTGCGAAGAAAGTTTTTATGAAATATCAAAACTTTCCAAATGATGTAAATCCTGGAGAGAGAATTTTACTTGATGACGGTAAACTGATCTTCGAAATCGTTGAAACCGATAAAAAATCAGAAGTAATTGCAAGAGTCATTCAAGGTGGCGAATTGAAATCTAAGAAAGGGGTAAACTTACCAAATACAAAAATATCTTTACCAGCAATGACTGAAAAAGATATTGCTGATGCCATATTTGCTATTGGTCAAAACGTGGATTGGATGGCATTATCTTTTGTAAAAACACCTCAAGATTTACAAGAATTACAAGAATTAATTGCCAAACACTCTGATCATAAAATACCAATTATTGCTAAAATTGAAATGCCTGAAGCATTAGAAAATATTGACAAAATTGTTGCTTATTGTGACGGATTGATGGTTGCTCGTGGGGATTTAGGCGTAGAACTTCCAGCTCATGAAGTACCACTAGTTCAAAAAGAATTGATTAGACGTGCTAAAACAGCTCGTATACCTGTTATCGTTGCTACACAAATGATGGAAACAATGATCACTTCACTTACACCAACTCGTGCTGAAGTTAATGATGTTGCGAACTCTGTTATGGATGGCGCAGATGCTGTAATGCTTTCTGGAGAAACAGCAACTGGAAATTACCCGGTTCAGGTAATTCAAAAAATGACTCAAATCATCGAAGCGGTTGAAGATTCACCGCTCATTCATGTACCACAAAACACACCACAGATAAAAACAAAACGTTTTATAACTAAAACAATTTGTCACCACGCAGCAACGATGGCTAATGTAATTAAAGCAAAAGCAATCTGTACATTAACAAATAGTGGATATACTGCTTTCCAGATTTCTGCTTGGAGACCAAATGCACATATTCTAGTATTTACCTCAAACAAAAGAATCCTAACGCAACTTAACCTATTGTGGGGAGTAAAATCTTTTATGTACACTAAGGACGTAAGTACAGATGATACCGTGACAGACATAAACGAAATTGTAAAACAAAAAGGTTTTGTACAAAAAGGTGATTTTGTTATCAACTTAGCAGCAATGCCAATAAAGGAAAAAGGAATGGTAAATACCTTGAGAGTTTCTGAAATAGAATAGTTAAAACTACTTTTCTAGTGATCCGTCTTGTTTCGTTACTAAACGAAATAAGACGGATTTTTTAATATTACAACGGATCAAATTAAAAAATAACAGTCTACTTGAACAATTTTTGCCAAATAAAATTTATATTTGGAAAACAAATCACCCGATGAATTATGAGTTTAAATTCTAAAAATCCATTTCTAAACAATAAAACATTTTCGACAACGGCAGTTTCTAAAAAGGACGAAGTACATCAAGCTACCATAATAGATTACAACCAAGACATGACTTTGTCAGGAACCATTAATAAAAGTTTAATTTTATTTTTACTTCTTTTGGCTTCAGCTATCGTAGTTTGGTGGTTGGCTTTTAATGGGATGAATCCAATTGCTTTGACAATTGGAGGTGCAGTAATTGGACTTATTCTAGTTGTGATAGCAGCTTTCAAACCACAATACGCTCCCTTTCTAGCACCTGGTTACGCCTTGTTTGAAGGACTGTTTATTGGTGGTATCTCAGCAATTTTCGAAGCTAAGTATCCTGGAATTGTTATACAAGCAGTTGGAGCAACTTTTGTAACTTTTATAGTTTGCTTGGGATTGTATAAATATAAAATTGTAAAAGTAACAGAACAATTCAAATCCGTTGTTGTGGCAGCAACATTAGCAATCGCCACCTATTATGTTCTCTCATGGGTGTTTTCGATGTTTACCAGTTTTGTTCCCGTACATTATGGGAACTCACTAATGAGTATCGGAATTAGTATTTTTGTGATTGTAATTGCTGCTTTAAATTTATTTTTAGATTTTGATCGAATCGAAAAAGGCGTAGCACAAAAAATGCCAAAATTCATGGAATGGTATGGCGCCATGGGACTAATGATTACTTTAGTGTGGTTGTATATCGAATTTTTAAGGTTACTTTCAAAATTAAATAGTAAAAACTAAATTCAATCGTTTTTTATAAGAGAAAACCTTTCCAAATTGGAAAGGTTTTCTTTTTTTAGGCTGCTTTCTCGAAAGCGATATAATGACTTAACTGACCTTTGCTGTTAAAAACAGGAAATCCTTTGATCAGACAAACGTAAACATCGCCATTTTTTTTATAATTCAATACTGTTTTTTCAAAAGCCTCCTGACCAATTATCGCATTACGAATTTCACTTGACGTACTCAGATTAGTAACCTTACCCTGAAACATCTTTGGACTTTTTCCCAACACCTCTGCTTCTTCATACCCATTCATCTTTTTGATATTATGGGAGGCAAAAACAATTTTCAAATTGCTATCAGTAACGATTATCACTTCTTCTTTAAGGCTACTTTTTAAATCCCAATTATTATGAATCCACTTATTTTGTAGAGCAATTGTATTCAGTCTGTTCAAATCCAAGAAAAAATTCTTGACTGAAATCAAAAATTCATCATGAAAATCCCATGAGTACACAGGAACAGTCTTGATCGTTAATCTCTTGTTATACATTGCAATAGCCTCTTCATATTCTCTAAGATCCTTCATACTAAATTAATTTAAAGGATCAAATGTAATTTTATTTACACCGAAATAATAAAAATTATCTAACTTTAACCATTGTTGAACTTGATTCCCTTTTTTAAAAATCAAATTTTAATTGTACAACGACAAATTTTCTCTCCTCTGTATTTAAATTATTTAAGGAAATACCGAGCAAACGAACAGAATTTTTCATACGCTCCTGATACAACAACTCTTTTACAACCTCTAGAATCATTCCTTTACCAGAAATAAAATAAGGCAATGTTTTGCTTCTGGTTTGTTGTGTGAAATCGCTATACTTAATTTTTAAGGTGATTGTTTTTCCAGCCACGTTCTTTTTCTTTAATCTTCTTTCTAAAATATCAGCAATGAGATCCAGTTGTTCCATCATAAAAATTTCTGAGGAAAGGTTAGTATCAAAAGTATGTTCTGCAGCTACTGATTTAGATATTCGATTCGATTTTACTTCACTATTATGAACTCCGCGGACCACATTAAAATAAAAAATCCCTGACTTTCCAAAATGTCGCTCTAGAAAATCTACCGATTTACTTTTTAAATCCTTTCCTGTAAAAATACCTAGTTGGTACATTTTCTCGGTAGTAACTTTGCCTACTCCATGAAATTTCCGAATGGCTAATTCTTCCATAAACGAAGTAACATCTTCTGGATTAACTGTTTTTTGACCGTTGGGTTTGTTATAATCACTGGCAATTTTAGCGACAAACTTATTGACGGAAATGCCTGCTGAGGCCGTCAAGCCCACTTCATTGTAAATACGTTGTCTTATTTCTTGTGCTAATAAAGTAGCGCTGGGATTCCCTTTCTTGTTAATTGTCACATCTAAATAGGCTTCATCTAAGGACAATGGCTCAACCAAATCTGTGTATTCATAAAAAATTTTTTGGATTTTACTCGAGATTTCTTTGTACCGTTCGAATCGTGGTTTAACAAAAATAAGTTCGGGACAATTTTTTTTAGCCATAACACCGCTGCTTGCGCTCTTCACTCCAAATTTTCTGGCCTCATAACTAGCTGCTGCTACCACACCACGGTTTTCTGAACCTCCTACCGCAATGGGTTTCCCGCGCAATAATGGATTATCCATTTGCTCAACCGAAGCGTAGAATGCATCCATATCCACATGTATAATTTTTCTGTTTGGAATCATTTTGTCCAGCGAAATTATTTAAATCAGAATTAATATCTATTTTTCTTGAACATCGAAAGAATTTAGAAAAAAATCTTCAAACGCAATTTACCTTGCGATTGGCAAATTTACAACATAAATTGTTTAGAGGTATTTGCTACGACTAGCACGCTATAATCAAATTTATAATTTTGATTTACAAGTACCATATTTCTATTTATACTAACAACAAGAGTAAATCTTGCAGATAAAACAAATCATACAACTAGTTGTAGATTATATATTGCAGCACTAAAATCCAACAAACCTACACGAGTCTCTAGGAACAAATCCTGATTGCATTACCATTTTCTATTAAGTACTGCACAACTAATCGTTTAGTACAAGTCAAACACCACGCTTAATTTCTTTCTAAAAATCATCTATTTTCATTCGCCTTTGCCTTCTGATGTCAAATAATTGACAATAACATCTGACTTCTTTTTATTTTCTGTTGGAAAAAAGAAACTAATGGGTCTATGTTTAAAATGATTCCAGATTGAAGCAGCTATGAATCGCAATTCAAATAGTGAAATGGCCCGAGAGCGGAGCGCCAATCCCAACGAAAGACTAAAACTAACTATAAAATTCACTACACCAATCACTCCAATCCCAAAAATACCCCAAAAAAGCATTGATTCACTCACTTGATAATTTGCTCCATATAAGCCTAAGGCAAGATTCCCACTAGCAAAAGTAATATGCCTAATATCAAGATTCAAGCCCAAAAACAAACCTACTGAAGCGGTACTACCCATAAAAACACCAAACCAAAAATTAGAAATAATTCCAGCTCCTTTTTTTTCATACAGTTGCGCTAACTTTAAAGTACGCGTTTTTCCTAAACTTCTTTTTAGAATAGGATGTTCCGTTATCCGGAAAAAAACCTGATTGTGCTTATCTCTGTTGGCAACGCTTCCTGAAATAATCCCAGATAAAAACAGAAAAACTCCAGCAATTGCCGCATGAAAAATAGCTGGTGAATGAATTGGACTAATATCAATAAGCAACGTCTCCCATTTAGTTGCCGCAATATTATACTGAAATGCGTAATCAATTAGCCAAATTCCAAGTAATGATACCGGAAAAGCCATAATCACATTCCCCACAAAAGCAATAAACTGGGACCGGAACACTCGAGCAAAAAGAATAGCAAAAGCTTCATATTTCTCTGCTTCTTTTCCTTGTTTGACAACCCCTTTTTGTAAAGCTTTTATCAAAGCCGCAGCAGTCATTGCCGGTTGCTTTGTAGCCAAAGTAAATCCCAAAAGATAAATAGCGATAAATCCAAAGGCATAATTCATACTATACAAAAAAGCATGCCCAAAAAAACTGGTGTCTGCCTTAGAAAGCAAAACCTTAATAATACACAATATGCCCACAATTAGGCCACCTCCTAATGCAGTACGGAACATTTTAAAATATTCTTTACGGCTTTCTGTGATGTATTGCTCTCCCGTTTTAGCCGTGTGCTGTGTTATTTCATACGAAATCAACTGTGTACTTTCGGCAATGAATTTCCTAACATTGTTCTTGTAGCAATTGAACTTTATCAAACGAAGCGCTAAAATAATTCCATTGTTTTTTTTATCGCTTTCCTTTCCAACGATAAGCAACGGGATTAAAAATTTAAGTCGCTCTAATTGCTGTCTGATTTTAAGTAAGTTCTGATTTACCCGCAGTGAAATCCCGTACTTAGAACTGTTGTGAAAAGCTCTATCTACAAATTCCTCACATTGCTTGTGCAATACCATCAGCTGTGAATAGGACAAATTATCGGGAGTGATAAAATGCTTTTCGGAACTCCTGACATAATCTTCCATTTGAAATAGTTCCTTTTCAAAAGCTGAAAAAGGACTTTCAAAATCATCAAATTCAGGTACCATTTTGATCACATCTGTTTCCATCGCGCGTCCGCTGATGCGTTGTGTAATTAAGTGCATGGATACTAAAACTTCAGATAAAACCGAGTAAGGAGCCACACTGTCATAAATAGACTTGAACTTTAAGAGTTTGTATAATTCCTCCAATTGCTCTTGTGGAATCTTTCTAACCCAAATTCCGTCATTTGCTAGATAAAAAACCTGATTAAGAATGTATTCTAAAGTGTCTTTTTGGGGTTGATAAGGTAAAAACTTAGCGAAAATTCTTTTTTTGACCTCAAACAAAAAATCCACATCTTGCAAAATTGCCGCATCTGATAGGATTTTATTAAATTTGACGTCTTTTAAAATTTCTTTCAGATAAATGGAGAATTGTTTCTTACACGCATAATTTTCCTTCAAGAAAGTAATAATGCGCTGTAAATCGACTGTTGTTGCTTTTTTTGTTTGTGCAGGACGAATCAACCGAATCAATTCAATCAACGGCTCTAATTTGTCTTCCACGTCCCGCCAAGATTCTGCTTCACCAAAGAATTCCGTAAGTACTCCAATTGGGGTTGGCTTGTATTTATTTTTAAAAAATGGTTTAATCAACTTTGTCTGTTTTGCTGTAAAAATACGAACAGACCGATGAATTTTCGTTACCATAAAGTTAAAATTGTCGTTTTAGCTTACGACATTAATCCAAGATTTTTATCTATTATTCCAACAATCTGAAAATACTAAAGCGTATTTACAATTAAAGAAGATCCAATTTTGACCAAGTCATTGAAACCAAAAAAAGTAAATTAATCAATACCTTTGTTTGCTGGGAATAGCCCAGATAGAAATGGAAATCTTCGAATGAAAAAAACTATTTTTTCTTGTAAAAAAAGAGCGACCTAAGAAGCTCCTTTTTTTACATTGAAAAAAAGTTTTATGATTGAGAAATTGTAATGCATAGCTGGAAATGGCTCCAAAAACTAATTAAATTCCGATTGAAATGATAGAAATAGAAAGAAAGTTTTTAGTCAAAGATGACTCGTTTAAGGCATTTGCCTTTACACAAAATCACATTGCGCAAGGATACTTGAACTCAGCCCCAGAGCGTGCAGTGCGGGTGCGGATCAAAGGAGACAAGGGCTTTTTGACTGTAAAGGGAATTTCTAATGACAGTGGGACGTCCCGTTTTGAATGGGAAAAAGAAATTCCCGTAGCTGATGCGCAACAATTATTACTTTTGTGTGAAAAAGGAGTAATTGACAAAACGCGTTTTGAAATAAAAATAGCGAATCACATCTTTGAAGTAGACGAATTTCATGGTGAAAACCAAGGACTTATTGTGGCTGAGGTTGAGCTGCAGTCAGAAAACGAATCTTTTGAAAAACCAAATTGGTTGGACAAAGAAGTTACGGGTGATACTCGTTATTACAATTCCTACTTGAGCAATAATCCTTTTAGAAATTGGTAATCTAATTACTCAATACCGCTATTGTTACCTGCAACCCGCCGCTATTTTTATTAGCTGCAATATCCATAAATGCCCGTTTAGAAAGGTCAATTTCTCTTGATTTGACAAATGGACCTCTATCAGTAATTTCTACAATTACGGACTTGCCATTTTTTTCATTGGTCACTTTTACTTTGGTTCCAAAGGGCAATTTTTTGTGTGCCGCGGTATATTTATTGTTGTCAAATTTGGTTCCGCTAGTAGTACGTCTGCCATTAAATTTATCTGCGTAATAGGATGCGTGAGCGGCTTTCTTGTAAATTTTAAATTTATCTAAAGAAGAGATCAAAGAATCTAGTTTTTTATCTTCCAGCTCGATTGCTGCTCGACTTTTTTTGATGGTATCTTTTTGTGTACTTGCTTTTTGTCTTTCGGTGGTAGAACTTTGGCTGCTGGCAAAGGTGATTATTGCCAACAAAAAAAAGAATGTTATTGATTTTTTCATTTATGTTTTTTTAGTTAAATCTATTTTACAAAAACCATACCTAGATAAAAAAAGCTCTATTTCTAGAGCTTAAAAGGTTTTTTAAAACCATAATTTCCATGGGATTCGGCTCAAAATAAGCACTAAACCTAAACCATAATAAATAGAAAATGTCTTAAATTTAGATTCACTTGTGATTAATTTTTTATGTTTTGACCAACCTATTGTAATCAAAACTATTGCTATTATATTGATCAAAGGATGCTCTAAAGCTAATAATCTGCTTTCTGTCGTTAACCCGCCCATTCCAACGGCTTTTATCATATTTAATCCATTAGGAGACACAAAGTATAAAATGATACCCACTAATAATTGTGTGTGAATTCCGATTAATGCAAAGAGAGCAATTTTTCTGTCTTTGGCAGTAAATTCTTTTTTAGAAAACATCCCAATCAAGGAATTAACAACGGCAACCACTAATACTAAAAGCGCCAGATAAGCCCAGCCTGAATGGAATTTTTGAATAAAATCGTACATAAAAAATATTTTTGTTTTAACAAATATAAGAAAAAAAGGCATAAAAAAACCACGTTTTTCAACGTGGTTCTAAAAATTCAAATACTTAAATAACTCTTATTTACCAAAAATATATCTAAGTGTAAATTGCGCTTGCCAAACATCAAATGTTGACGCATTTTTCTGGAAAGTATCTTTAATTAAAACTCTTGTTCCATTAGCTTCTACTTGAGTTGCTAATTTATAAAAAGGAACATTTGCAGTCGTTATATTATAATTTAAAACGTTCGCATTTGTAACTCTTTGTGTAACACCCCAATCTTTATTAATGAAATTAGTAAAGTTTAAGATATCAGCTCTAAATTGGAAGTTGTTCTTTTTACCAGCTATTGTGATATAAAAATCTTGGGTTGCAGATAAATCCAATCTATGCAACATAGGTAAAACTCCACCATTTCTTTCAGCATATTGCCCTCTTCTTGAAGAAAGATATTTATCTTGCTCAATGTACTGGTCATAAGCACTAACTTGCTGTGCTGGTGTATAAACTATTACGTCCCCTGCTGCAGTTCCTCTTATAGAAGAATTAAAGTCCGAAGCTATTATATTCGAAAATTGAATATCCGATGCTTTCATTGGGACATAAATTAAATCATTTCCATTAACTAAATCACCATTCATATCACCACCGTAAGCATAAGAAAATGGCCCAGATTGTTCTCCAATGTATCCTAAGTTAATAGAAGTCGCTGCTCCTACATTTTTACCATATTCAATTTTATATCCTAGAATACCCACCAATCTGTGTGGTGTATTGTTATTAGACAATGCTAATGGCAAATCATTATTACCATTTACAGATCTAGCGCCTGTCCATGAACCAGAAGCAATCGAACCAGGAGATAATAAATCATTTGCAGTTGAATGCGTGTAGGCAAAAGATCCCCAAAGACCTTTTTTGTAAGGATACTCTAATTTAAAAGTTGTAGAGTAGAAAGTTCCTTTGTCAGTATTTGTTAAAACAACTGCACTTGAAACATTATCATTTACACGAACACCTGCATTTGAACGAGCGTATCTTGGTCTGTTATCAGGGCCACTGAAAGTTCCAACTGGCGCTTCAAAATTAGCATTGTAATAATGGATTGCATTAATATTTCTTTGAAAAATACCTTCTACAGTAGCTACAAAACCAAAAGGAAGTTTTTGATCAACCGCTATGTTAGTTTTCCAAACTTGTGGAAATTTGAATTTTTTATCTGTGAAAGCCAATTCAAATGTAGTAGGAAGTGTTGGCGTTTCAGGGATGAAATAATCATTAGGATTTGGTGTAAAACCATATCCACCTGCAGCTAATGTTGCTCCACTTACATCTACAAAACCTGTAAGTACACCATTATTTCCAATAGCATTAGATAAATAAACTGAAGGTGCTCTACCTGTAAAAATACCACTACCTCCACGAAGTAATGTACTTGCATCGCCATTTAAGTCTAAGTTAAAACCAACTCTTGGCTCAAATAAATACTGAGTTTCCGGCATTTCGCCAGTATTGAATTTTTGTCCTTGTCCAAAAGTTAAAGCAGTAACAGCAGGGTTTTCAAGCGCTGTATCAGCAAACCAAACAGCTGATGCACGTAATCCAACTGTTAATTTGAATCGGTCACTCAATTTCATTTCATCTTGCGTATACAAATCTAATTTATTTGATTTAAATATTTGCAATGGCTCTTGTGCACCCGGCAATGCAGAATATCTGAATTGGAAACGTGCAGGAAGTGCAGTTGTTGATGGAATTCCACCAGTGTTTGCAGATTGATTAGCCGCTGCGTAAAAATCAGTTAGTGAATCAAAAATATAAACACCGTTTGACCCAGAGAAAAACAAGTTGCTTGATTTAAAATACTCGAAATTAGCACCAAATAATAAGGAATGTATTCCTGTAGTTTTTGTCAAATTATTAGTAAAGTGTAAAGTAGAATAAGAAAGTTTATTACCCTGTGTAAATGGATCTAAACCAGCTGAAATATAAGTGTTTGAACCGTTCTTTATATCGATTGTTGGAAACAAACCTCCACCTTGCAAAGCTCTGTCTTCGATTTGCTTATCATAACCAGCTATGAAATTATTGTACCAAGAATTACTTAATTTACTGTTCAATTCTAAAACTACTGATCTAGTATTATCTTGAATAACGTATCCACTGTTTTTGAAAGACATTGCAAGAGGACTTGTTCTTCTGTTTCCAAAACCTAATGAATTTGAGTTTGAAGTTAACTCATCAGAACTTGAATCATGAAATACATAACGAGCTGTCAATTGATGATTGTCATTGATATTCCAATCTAGTCTTGCTAGGAATTTTTTAGAAATTCTTTCTGAATCATAATTTTCCCAAGGTCCAGTTGTGTAATTAAACTTGTCTTGTAAAAAATTAGAAAGTGTTTGCATCTCAGTAAAAGTAGGTGCTGAAACCTGAGCGCTTGCTTGTGGTGAATCTGTAGATGTCCAAGTAGTAGCCGGGCTTATATTTTCTATGGTTTCAAAATTACCAAAAAAGAATAATTTATCTTTAATGATTGGTGCTCCAATTCTAGCGCCCCAAATTTTTTCTTCAAATTTTCCTGGAACTACAGTTCTATCTCCTGCTTTACTCCCTATGAAGTCTTTTTTGTTGCTTCTAAACGAATTGTAAACTGATCCTTCAATTTCGTTTGTTCCACTTTTAGTAACTGCGTTTATTCCTGATCCTAAAAATCCAGATTGACGAACGTCGTAAGGAGCAATATTTACTTGTAATTGCTCGATAGCATCTAAAGAAATCGCTGTAGAACCAGTTCTTCCTCCCGCTTGTGAGTCGCTACCTAAACCAAAACCATTGTTAAATACAGATCCATCAATAGTAAAGTTGTTCAATCTTGAGTCCTGACCTCCAAAAGTACCATTACTACCTGCGTTAGCATTGTATTTTGTAATTGCATTTATAGAACGTGCTCCTGTTACTGGTACTGCTGTAATTTCTCTATTAGAAAATTGTTGCGATGCTCCGGTTCTTCCTTTATTAAAATTACCTTTCGATTTTGTAGTAACAATTACTTCATTCAATGCATTTGATTCTTCTTCTACAACAATATTTACAGTTAAATTATTCCCTAAAGGAGCATTAATTTCCGTAATTTCGGTTGTTTTGTAACCCACATAAGTCACTCTTACAGTGTAAGGACCACCTGGTCTAATACCCTGAACTGCATAGCCTCCGTTGGCACTTGTAGTTGAGAAATATTTTGTTCCTGTAGGTGTGTGAACCACCTCAACTGAAGCTCCCGGAAGAGTCTCTCCAGCATTTGATTTAACAGTACCAGACATAGCAGAACTAGTGACCTGCGAATGACCTACAACTGATAAAAAAATAATCAAAATAAAAATAATTCTTTTCATTTTTGTTTTTTTTTGTTTAGTTAAAAAATTTTGGCAAAAATATAACATTTTAACTCTAATAAGTTAACGAATCGTTAAGAATATTGCGGTTGGCCTAAATATTTTTTTTCTTAAACATTTTTTTTTGCTTTTTGACTGCAAATGATAGTGTTCATTTTTTTAAACTCAAATTTCGATATTTTCCTGAAGCTAAATCTTTGCTTTTTAAGCATAAAAAAACCCTCATTTCAAATTGAAATGAGGGCTGTATAATCTTCTAAAGTTTATTAGAAGTTGTAACGCAAACTAAAATTCCAAGTTCTTCCAAATCCGAAGTAAACTTGATTTGCAGTTGCAACACCATTATAGGTTCTATTGTTTGACGCATAAGTCCCCAATGCTGGATTAGTTGAGCTTACGTTATCATCTGCAAAAATATTAGTACTTGATTCAGAAATGTAAACTTCGTCTAGCACATTATTTACATTCAATCTGAAAATTACTGAATTACTTTTATTTCTACCAACAAGCATTTTGTATGAGAAACCAGCATCCATCAATCCGTAAGAAGGTAATTCTAAAGATCCTTTGTTATCTTGTGCCGAAAATCTTGCAGGGTCGATTGACGCATATAATTTGTCAGCAACTCTATAATTTGCATCAACCGTAACTCTTTCTACTACTTCATATTTAGCACCTAAACTAGCCGTAAACTGAGCAGCATCTCCTACTTTTACATTATCTAAATACAATGTGCTACCAGTACCAATTTGCTGATTGTTAGCATCAAATCTATTACTAGTTACATCGCCTTCGTAATTCCAATCTCCT
This sequence comes from Flavobacterium sp. W20_MBD1_R3, assembly GCF_052119725.1. Taxonomy (NCBI): domain Bacteria; kingdom Pseudomonadati; phylum Bacteroidota; class Flavobacteriia; order Flavobacteriales; family Flavobacteriaceae; genus Flavobacterium; species Flavobacterium sp. W20_MBD1_R3. The sequence goes on along the minus strand of NZ_JBGQOR010000004.1, from coordinate 125,385 downwards.
AAAGAAACCATACCGTTTAAACTTAATTTAGGTAATGGCTTAGCGCTCATTTCTAATTCAATACCTGAGTGTATTTGAGTAATTCCAGAAAAATCAAAATAACCACCAAAATTATCTATACTTGCATCAGTAGATCTTTGATATCTATCTTTCCACGAAGTATAATACACATTTAAACTAGCATTGAAAACAGAGGAACGGAAACCGTATCCTGCCTCTAAGCCCAACACTTTCTCATTGATCAAATTTTCATTAACAGTAGATTTATTATTTGGATAAACAGCATTAAAAAATGGTTGTTTTGAGTAATATCCTGAGTTTACAAATACATTATGATTTTCATCAATATTGTAATTCACTCCCCCTTTTACGTTTCCACCTAAAATATTTTCATAATCTGTACTGTATAATGGATCTGATTCTAGGTATACAAAAGTATCTTCTCTTTTAAAGCCTTGTTGAGAAACTGCTCCTTGAAAAAATGCAGATACTTTCTCAGTAGAATACTCTAATTGAGTAAAAGCACCATACCATCTAACTAATCCATTGTTATTGTACTCGATTTTCTCTTGATCTTTTATGTCCGTAAATGGATTTGCACTTGGTGAAGCAGCGTACGTTTCATACAAATATCTACCGTCTGGTTTGTTGTTTATATTTGTATTATCATAATACACATCGGCACCCAATCTATTATTTATATTTCTAAAGTGATACCCTGTATAAGTTCTTGCATCAACACCAAAATCAAGTGTTAATTCATTTGTTAGTTTTTGGTTCAAGTTAATAACAGCACCATACCAGTCATGAGAATTAATTGATGCTCTTCTTGTAAAACCTGCAGATCTGTTTGTAACATACTCTCCAACGTGTCCCGCAGCTGTACTAGGTGCAAGAGGTGTTCCTAAATTAGTTACACTACTTCCATTTGCAAAAGAATATGTTCCTGTGTTGTAAGCATAAAAATCATCAAAAGGCACTAAACCGTCTTTGGTTTTATATGAAAAAGGATTTTTACCAATGTTACCAGTACCTCCACCTCGACCCCATGATCCGTAAAATACAGAAGATAGTTTTGTTTTTTCGCTGATTTTAAAATCATAATTAAATGATGCTACCGGCTTACTGTAAAAGTTTCTTGTCCAAGAAAATTCCTGACCATTTAAATATCCCCAATTAGAGTTATATTTTATATTAGGCTCGTTTGCTGTTGGATTACCATATTTAATGTATTCTGACAATGGGTTTGCAAAACTTCTTTGATTATGCCATTGAGGAGCCCCTGTAAAAGTGAATTGAATATCATGTTTCTTATTAAACTCATAACCTAAAGCTATGAAGTAATTGTACCCTTGAAACTCAGTTCCATCTGCATAACCATCTCCACGAGTTTGACTCAATAAAAATGAAGCAGATAATCCATTTGCCATTTTACCTGTAGAATAAGATGCTTGTGTTTTTAAATAATTTGCATTACCAAAAGTTGTAGCAACGGCACCACCTTCTTTCAAATCAGAAGTTCTTGTAACAATATTGATAGTTCCTCCTACGGATGAAATTGCCAACTTAGACGATCCTAAACCTCTTTGAACCTGCATTGCAGATGTCACATCAGATAAACCAGCCCAGTTACTCCAATAAACACCACTATTTTCCATATCATTCACTGGCATTCCGTTGATCATAACCGCAATGTTTCTTTGATCAAAACCACGAATATTAATTCTTGAATCTCCAAAACCACCCCCTTGTTTTGTAACATAAACCGAAGGAGTATTTACTAAAATTTCAGGAAATTCCTGAGACCCTAATTTTTCCTGAATCTCAGACGCTTTGATTGTTGAAACAGCAACCGGAGTCTTTCTGTCTTTAGCAATATCAATAACACTGCTTCTAACAATAATTTCGCTTAATTCATTTGAATTTTCGTTTAAAACTATCGTTCCTAAATTAGTTGTTCCTCCTTGTGAAACTGAAAATTTAACTATTTTTTCATCGAATCCCACAAAAGAAATAATCAATTCACCAGTGCTTACTGTACTTTCTAAAGAAAATTTACCGTTCAAATCTGTTGACGATCCCATTTTAATGCCTTTGATAGCAACATTCGCTCCCGGCAGAGAACTTTTACCATCAGTTATAGTTCCATTTATTTTTCCTTGAGAAAAAACTGCTGAAACTACAAAAAACATTAACCCAGTGAGTAACCAATTTTTCATTGCCTTCATTGTTATTTAGTTTATTAATTTTGGCAAAAATATAACATTTTAACTCTAATAAGTTAACACAACGTTAAGGATGAAACTTCTACTTTGCAGTCATTTTAGTCCAAAAAATTTATCCCTTTTTTATTAATACAATAAAAAACAACACTTTACTTAAACCTACTTTTTGTTACATAATTCTTAGATAATTACCAGTTATAAATACTATTTAGGAATAGCAATATTTTCAATAAAAACACTATCGTAAAGCTACTTAAACATAAAAAGCCCTGATTTTAAAAAAATCAGGGCTTTTTATGTTTAAGAATAATGCACTAAAAATTGATGTTAGGTCAAAAACATCAAAATTAGTGGTCTATTGCTCGCTATTTATTTTTCAAAAAATGATCCAATAAAAATGTCGTAGAACTGTCGTGAGATTTAACCGTTTTTGTGTCTATTTCTTCTAGAATAGTGCTCGCTAATTGTTTTCCCAGCTCAACTCCCCATTGATCAAAACTAAAGATATTCCATATAACTCCTTGCACAAAAATCTTATGCTCGTACAAAGCAATCAAAGATCCCAGCGTTTCGGGACTCAGCTTTTGAATTAAAATAGTATTTGTTGGCTTGTTGCCAGTAAAAACTTTAAAAGGCAACAAAAATTTAGCTTTATCAGCAGGAATTCCTTGTTTATCAAATTCTGCTTGTACTTGTTCTTTAGATTTACCGTGCATTAATGCTTCGGTTTGTGCAAAAAAGTTAGACATCAATTTATCATGATGATCGTTGTTTCCATGCAAAGGCTTTACAAATCCAATAAAATCGACAGGAATCAATTTTGTTCCTTGGTGTATTAACTGGAAAAAAGCATGTTGTGCATTGGTTCCCGGCTCTCCCCAAATGATCGTACCGGTTTGATAATCGACTGGATTACCATCTCGACCTACACTTTTACCATTGCTTTCCATTGTTCCTTGCTGCAGGTAGGGCGCTAATTTATGTAAATATTGCGTGTACGGAATCAACGCTTCACTTTCGGCACCAAAAAAATTATTGTACCAAATGCTTAATAACGCTAACGTCACAGGCATGTTTTTGTCAAAATCAGCAGTTTTGAAATGCTCATCCATTTCATTGGCACCTTTCAAAAAGCCTTCAAAATTATCATATCCTACGGCTAAACTTATAGTAAGTCCAACGGCGCTCCACAAAGAGAATCTTCCGCCAACCCAATCCCACATTGGAAAAATATTGTCTGGATTGATCCCAAACTCTGTAACTTTTTGAACATTACTGGAAACCGCCACAAAATGTTTCGCTACATCCTCTTGAGTTGCGGTTTGTAAGAACCATTTTCTGATGGTTTCAGAATTGGTAAGTGTTTCCTGTGTCGTAAATGTTTTTGAAACAATCACAAAAAGAGTAGTTTCCGGATTCAGTTTTTTAATGATTTCAGTTACATGATCGCCATCAACATTAGAAACAAAATGAACATTTAAATGATTTTTATAAAATTGTAAAGCCTCTACAGCCATTGCAGGCCCAAGATCCGATCCTCCAATGCCTATATTGACAACATCAGTGAACGGTTTGCCAGTAAAACCAGTTCTTTCTCCTGAAGTGACTTCATCTGTAAATATTTTGATTTTATGTTTTACTTCATAAACCTCCGGAATTACATTAACACCGTCAACGGTAACGACTGCCGATTCTTTGGCGCGCAACGCAGTATGAAGTACGGCTCTATTTTCAGTTTGATTAATTATTGATCCATCAAAATAATTTGAAATCGCTGTTTTTAGTCCAACCTCATCGGCCAGCTCTAACAGCAGTTGCATCGTTTCCTGATTGATATTATTTTTAGAATAATCTATTAAAAAATCATTCCATTTTAGATTAAATTTATCTGTTCTGTCCCCATCTAATTGAAATAATTCTTGCAAAGATGATTTTTGCATTTGGATATAATGTGCTTCCAGTTTTTTCCAAGCAATCGTTTCAGTAGGGTTTATAGTATTTAAAGACATGTATAAGTATTTTTAATAAATTTTAGACAAAAATACTTAAATTAGTTTTAATGAAAAATGGTTTTGCATTATATTATCCTATAGTGATATAACAAGACACGGGTCTTTATTGGGATTAATAGTAAGCAACTCGTTTCTAAAAAAAAAAATTGTGCTGATTTTACAACTGTGATTTACAAATTAGCCACACTATCTAGTTCAAATTTCAAAGGTGTTATTTGTGTCAAAAAACGACTTTTATTGCTGCCATTCATAGGTTCGCCGCTTGGTAATTTAAGCCTCAATGCATCTACTTGTCTGCCGTTTTTCCAAAATCGATAACACACATGTGGCCCTGTTGCCAACCCAGTGCTTCCCACCAAGCCAATGACTTGCCCTTGACTGACCCGCTGTCCTCGTCTAACCAAAATTTTTGACATGTGCAGGTATTGCGTAGAGTAGGTTCCGTTATGTTTTACTTTTACATAATTTCCATTTCCGGCAGTAAAACCACTTTGCACTACGACACCTGCTGCGGTGACGGTGATGGGAGTTCCGCGTGGTGCAGCATAATCCGTTCCTTTGTGTGCTTTCCAGCGGTGTTGCACGGGATGAAAACGACTGGATGAAAATCGAGAGGATATTCTACTGAATTTTATTGGGGATTTAAGGAAGAAATTTTTAAGCGTTTTTCCATTTTCATCATAATATTCCACTCTATCTGAATCAGGGTTTTGAGCAAAAGGAAAAGCGTAAATAATTTTGCCTCCGTATTCAAAAAAGGAGGCTTCCAGCTCTTCGACTCCGTCATAAACAGAATCATTTATAAAACGCTCCGTAAAAGTTATCGCAAAACGATCTCCTTTTTTGAGCTTCATAAAATCAATGGAATATGCATAAATTTTTGCTATTTTGCTTGCCAATGCACCTTCTATTTTGGCATTCCCTAGAGTTGCAGACAGGGATTCTTTCAAAACACCTCCAATACTTCGCCGTTTGATCGTTAGGGGTTTGGTCTTTTTATAAACCGAAACGATTGTATCCCGCATATCAATTACGTAATAACTCAAATTATCCGGTTGATAGATAAAATACTCTAATTTATGTTTTTTATCTTTTGATCTTAACAACGTAAAGGGCTTGTTTGTTCTAATGCCCCTTACATCAAAAGAATCTCGTACTTGAGCAACAATTTCATACACTTTTCGCCCAGCAAGATTCTGGTTTTGAATGATAGTTCCAAAAGTATCTCCTCTCTCGATAGTATCATTGACGATATTAAAATCAGCAAGAACGAACCCAAATTCACTCTTTTTGGTAATAAGTTTCACTACTTTTTCTGGTGCTATTTCCTCCTTTTTTTTACATGATCCTAAAGTAAACAGCGCAATAATGATAATAAATATTTGTTTCAAACCTTGTTTTTTTTTCAATCTATATTTCTACTCCCCAATTTTCTAATTCATGGCTACTCCATAATTCCGGAAAGAAAATCCTTCTTTGGTATTTTGGGTGCATGTATTTTTTCCAATCACTTCCACCTGTAGCTTCGCCATCTCCTTTACCACTTTGATCTATATATTTTTTGGCTGTATTCAGATGTTGCATTACCCAAGTAATATTCACCGTATGATCATAATGACGCATCGCCTGAATCAATTCTGGATTTTTTTGATCTATTGGCGGTAATTGCTTAAATTTCTGCCAAATATTAATGGTGTTGTATTCCTCCATGAATACTAAAAATTCTTTCTTGTATTTTTTTTCAAACTCTTCTAGCAAAAATGATTTTTTACCGGTTTGATATTCTTTTCCAGCGGCCTGCCAATACAAATGCTCTAATGCAAACTCGTAGGTGGTGTTCCGGTCTATCGTATTTCTATAACGATGATCAATCAGATTTATTAGGTCTGTTGATGAAAATTCTATAAAGCGGTACTGCGCACTTTGAAAACCGCTGGCTGGTGTAAGCGTATTTCTGAATTTCATATACTGTTCCACTTCCATTCCGTTTCCCATAATATCAAAAGACGTGGTTAACATATCAAAATAACGGCTGATTCGCATTAATCTTTCGGTAAAAAAAACCGTGTTGATCTTCTCACAATAGGAAATTTGCTTTATCTCCCAAAGTATCATTTTAAATATCAATTCATTAACCTGATGGTACATGATAAAAACCATTTCATCCGGAAGCGTCGTTCTTTGAATTTGAAGATTCAATAAAGCATCCGTTTGTATATAATCCCAATAGGTAATTGGTTTTGACCACAATAATCCTTCCAGCTGCGTTTCCGTTTTTTGATTTATCGCTTCATATTTAAGCGCAATTTCTTTTAAAATAGCTTCTGAATTATCTTTTGTGCTCATTATTTTTTAGTTTTAAAAGGATTTTTCAATCCTCTATATCCTTCTATATCTGCCTTAATTGATCCTACTGCCAGACTTGCTTTTATTCTGAGCGGTACTTTATTGTCATCATCAGAAATCCAGACCGTAAGACTTTCTTGCTCTTTAAAAACACGTCCTGATTGTACCAAAGGTCTAAAAATCATTGCAGGAACAACGCCAAATTTAGTGGTTATATTTTCTCTCCCAATAAACTTTAGCTTGAATTTAGTAGTTTCATCATCAAAAAACATGTCAATTGCCACTGATTCCCCAATTTTTAGTTCATCAATACTAGGATAGTTTCTTAAATAATAAAATGCAGATAAAATATCTTGCGTATTTTTTGGAATATAAAGTATTTTTTCAGTTTTATGTTTGTAATCTTTTACTACAACTCTATTTGTCGCCTGGTTAAAAAACCCTTCTTGATTTTTAGTGTAGCCACCTTCATCGATTTTGCGAACAAATTGGTATGGATTTCCAGTTTCTTTATCGATGTAACTTTCATATAAGTCATCTACTTTGAAGAAAAAACGAGACATTCCAGTTGTATATCCTTTCCCAACAACATGAAAAGCTTTTTTACTGTTAACTGTAGCTTCTTTAACCTCCAGCGTTGCATAACCTGCATTCACAATTCCGTAATGAATTCTGAATTTAAACCATTCGCCTGCGCCGTAAGCATCTTCCTGAGGAGAATCAAAGCCAACTGTTACTATCAATACAAAGAATAAGATTAGTTTTTTCATTACTTTATTTGTCAATTTATTGACTGCTGGAGCAAATTTTGTTCCAAATATATCAAAACAAAAAAACTCAGTCAAATAATGACTGAGTTTTTATGCTATTAACTAACCAAAAAACTATAAACTATGAAATTTATATGAAATCAGGTAGGAAACCACCCCTACCCTTTTTGCGTGTGCAAAGGTAGTTAACAAATCCAGTTGTTTTTGTTAAAAAAAAAGTTTAACACAACATCTGCAAAATAAGGGGCAACTTACGGCTTATTTTTTAATTATGTATAAAAATAATATATTTTTATAACGTTCCTCGCAATTGCTGTTCTCGCTCAATTGACTCAAATAGGGCTTTAAAGTTACCTGCACCAAAACCTTTGGCACCCATTCTTTGTATAATCTCAAAAAATAAGGTTGGTCTGTCTTGTACTGGTTTTGTAAAAATTTGCAATAAATATCCTTCTTCGTCAGCATCGACCATGATGGCTAATTTCTCAATTTCGTTTAGATCTTCTTTCATCATTTTCATGTGATCGCCTAATCGCTCTGGAATAGCCTCATAATACGTATGCGGTGGAGCAGACAAAAATTCGATTCCCCGTGCTTTCAATTGCGAAACCGTTTTGATAATATCATCTGTTGCAATTGCGATGTGCTGAATTCCGGGTCCGCCATAAAAATCTAAATATTCTTCAATTTGTGATTTTTTCTTTCCTTTAGCAGGTTCGTTAATCGGAAATTTGATTCTTCCGTTTCCATTTGACATCACTTTACTCATCAACGCTGAATATTCTGTATTGATTTGTTTGTCATCAAAAGAAAGGAAATTTACAAATCCCATTACTTCTTCATAGAACTTAACCCAAGTATTCATTTCGTTCCAACCCACATTTCCCACCATGTGGTCTATGTATTTTAATCCCGTTGGCTCCGGATTATAATCAGATTTCCATTCTTTATAGCCTGGAAGGAAAACACCAGTGTAATTTTTACGTTCTACAAAAATATGAACCGTTTCCCCGTAGGTGTATATTCCAGACCGAATCACTTCTCCAAATTCGTCTTTTTCTACTGTAGGCTCCATAAATGAACGCGCACCACGTTTCATGGTTTCTTCGTAAGCGCTTGTGGCATCTTCTACCCACAGTGCCGCAACTTTCACACCATCTCCGTGTTTTTTTAAATGGTCGTGTATAGGAGAATCTTGTGTTAACGGCGTAGTCAATACGATGCGAATCTTATCTTGTTTCAGCACATACGATGTTCTGTCTCTCACGCCAGTTTCTAGTCCGGCATACGCTAATGACTGATAACCAAAAGCAGTTTTATAATAATGTGCGGATTGTTTTGCGTTTCCTACGTAGAATTCTACATAATCAGTCCCCAATAAAGGAAGGAAATCTTGTGCTCCTTCAAATATTTTTTCTAGACCGTATTCTACTGATTTTACTTCTTTTGACATGGTATTTATTTTTTATTCGGTAAATCTAATTTTGGAACGCGGATGACGCGGATAAAACTGACATACACAGATTTATTAATTTAAAATTATGTTGTTGTTTATTATAAAGCCCTAGCCCTGATGGAAACGACATCCTTTTTCTGGCTTCTTTAGCCAGGAAAAGATAAAGTGTACAGCAGGAAATAGCTCCTTATTATTATCTAAATACAATAAACGTTAATCAACCCACGATTTATAATACTGACCGTCATCTAATCCCATTGCTTCTTCGGTTACCATTAGCGGGCGAAAGGTATCTACCATAACCGCTAATTCGTGGGTTTCTGTATGACCTATACTGCGTTCCATAGCTCCCGGCGCAGGTCCGTGTGGAATACCTTTTGGGTGCAATGTAATATGACCTTGCTCGATATTATTGCGGCTCATGAAATCGCCATCTACATAATACAAAACCTCATCACTATCAATATTGCTATGATTATAGGGCGCTGGAATTGCTTTTGGGTGGTAATCGTACAACCTTGGAACGAACGAACAAACGACAAAAGTTGAAGTTTCAAAAGTTTGATGAACTGGTGGCGGCTGATGTACGCGACCCGTTATGGGTTCAAAATTGTGAATGCTGAATCCGTACGGAAAATTATAACCGTCCCAACCCACAACATCAAAGGGATGCGTGGCATAAACAACTTCATGCATCATTCCTTCTTTCTTGATTTTAATTAGGAAATCACCTTTTTCATCGTGCGTTTCTAACTCGTTTGGCAAAATAAAGTCGCGTTCGCAAAAAGGCGAGTGTTCTAAATGCTGACCTGATTCGTTTTTATAGCGTTTTGGCGTGTAAAAAGGCGCAAATGATTCGACGTAGAAAAGTCTGTTTTCTGATGTTTCAAAATCAATTTGGTAAATCATTCCGCGGGGAATAATCAAGTAATCGCCATATTCGAAAGGAATATTTCCCATCATGGTGCGCAATTTTCCTTTCCCTTTGTGAATGAAAATCATTTCATCCGCATCGGCATTTTTATAAAAATAGTTGCGTAATGATTGTCTTGGCGCGGCTAATCCTATTGTACAATCTTTATTGACCAACATGGCTTTGCGGCTGTCCAGAAAATCGTCTTCGGGTTTTAACTCAAAACCTTTTAACAGTAATGATTTGATGTTTTTTCCAATGGCAATTTTTGGTTCAACCGAATAAGATTTTAGAATTTCTTTGACTTGTGTTGGTCTGTGAACGTGATATAACAATGACGAATGACCGTGAAAACCCTCTGTTCCAAAGAGTTGTTCGTAATACAAACCACCTGTTGGTTTTTCGAATTGTGTGTGTCTTTTTTGCGGAAAACTTCCTAATTTGTGGTATAAAGGCATGATTTTTTTGTTTAAAAGTGTAACAAATTAAAGTTAAGATTACTTTATAATGTGTATGATAAATCAAAAAAAGAGAACTTACTCAGGATTTCTCTTGATAAGGAATTGAAGATACTCTAATAAACCTAGCCATTTTGTTTTCATTATAACAAATATCGGAATTATTATTGAACTAAATTACAATTAAAATAAAAACCCAATGCTGAACCAAGTAAATCCTTTAGCCTGTTCCGGGGACCAGGAATATTTAATTTCTATAGGACCAATAACCGTTTCTAAACCATATCCAACGGCATATCCAGAATATTTTGGTATTGAAACCCAATCTACTGTCTCAAAAATCCGATCTCCAATATTAGCAAAATTTGCCGAGAAATTGATATGATTTTTTTTATAAAACTCATAATCTACCGTTGCGGTTGATTTTATATAACTGTTGGCTGCGACACTCAAATAGTCGTATCCATATAAATATTTGAAATTATTGAGTGGATTATAGCCATACCCTCCTAAAATGAAATTAAAGAAGGCAACACTTTCCTGACCAAAAGAAAACCCGGCATCAGTTTGAAATTTTACGGTAGCGTTATCAAATAAAGTTGCAGCTACGCCAAAATCACCTTTGGCAATCGAATACGGTTGAAAATCCCCCGTATAATTAGACGAAAGCAAATAGGATTGAATATCACCTGAAAAATACCACCCTTTTCTTGGGAAATACTTATTGTCAAATGAGTCAAATTTCATGTATCCAAAAAGACTGAAATAATTACTGTTATCTAATATGGGATCTACGTTAGCGACTGTTTCTGATTTTATCTTCAAAAATTTCAATTCAGCGCCTCCACCAATCAAAAATTTCTGAACAAATAAGGATTGGAAATACGCTTGATTCGTCAAATCAGTGAAATCGACATTTATAAAATTTATATTCGGGTTATCAAAGGTTGTGCTGCTGATCTCCTTAGCTACATTTCTGTTGAATTGGTTGTAATTAGACTTAAAACCAAAGCTCAAATTAAATCCGTTTTCAATGTAATAATCTAAATTGTACCTGATATTATCACCCAAAACAATATCCAGCGAAGCGATATCATTTTTGAAAAGTGTTTTTTTACGGGTCAAATTTATCAAAACACCACTTTTAAATAAGTTATCGTAATGCAATCCGAATTTCAAATACGTTTTTGTAGCATTTTCTTTCAAACTGATGTTCAAGTCAACAGCTTCGTTGTTTGGTTCTAAAGAATAGGATATTGAACTGAAATTTTTAGTTGCATTAAGATTATTAATTCCAGTCAGTAAATCGTCATAACAGGTTTTTGCTCCGGGCTTAAATCTAAGTTTTCCTATGACATATTCCCTAGTATAATTATCTAGTTCATTACTATTTATTGCCTTAATTTGCAAACTGTCCGAATGCAAAGGCAACTTTGGTTTCCTATATGGATTGGACTCATCAACGAGTAGTTTTAGTTGCTCATAAACAGCAAAAGTAGCTTCTTCTCCTTTTCGTATTATTTCTTTTCCTTTGTCAAAGGCAACCACACTATATTGCGAAATATCTGGCTTGATATAAATATTCGTGTTGGATATATTTTTTTTCATTCTATCTATAGATTGAAGACTTGTAATTTGGACTAAAATTTTAGTCGCATCTTTTAATTGTGTCCGATCCAATAAACCATCTTGAACATCAACACCTATAATGATATCAGCACCTAATTTGCGCACCTCCTCAATGGGATAGTTATTTACAACACCTCCATCTACCAGAATTTTTCCATCAATTTCTACAGGAGAAAACAAAGATGGAAATGCAGAACTTGCAATCATGGCCTGTGCTAAATTTCCTTTATTCAATAGCACTTCATCACCGGTTTCAATATTGGTACCAATGCATAAAAAGGGAATAGGAAGTTGGTTAAAATCCTTGATGTGTCTTACGTTTCGGGTAATTCTACTCAACAAATTATAATTGTACATTCCTTTAGAAAGGGCTTCGGGAATCCCAATTTTAAATTTGTTAAACGGAAGAACTAGCGCATACAGCTCGTCGTTTCTTCTTTCGTAAAAATTTCTGGAAGATCGGGGAATAAAATCGTTTAGTAATTCATTAAAATCTGTAGCCTGAAAAATAGAATCAATTTGGCTTGCATTATATCCCGAGGCATAAAGCCCGCCAATAACCGCGCCCATGCTGGTTCCGCCAATATAATCAATCTTGACTCCTGCTTCTTCTAAGACTTTTAAAACTCCAATATGTGCAAATCCTTTTGCTCCACCACCACTTAGAACTAAACCTACTTTGGGTCTTTTTTGCTCTTGCGAAAATACAGTCAAACTGCTAAAAACAATCAATAATAGTACGATTTTCTTCATAAGCAGCACTTTTATGGTAATAGAATTGGAAAAGATTGGATATTATTTGTCCAAATTTCGATAATATAAAATAATCATTCCTTCGTTGTTGTGTAAAATTCGGTTATTTTTTTGGCTTTAGACATACCTATAACGCCCGAAATTTCATTTTCTGTCGCTAACTTCAATCTTTTAACACTTTTAAAGTGCTGAATCAAAGCCAACATCGTCTTCTCGCCAATACCGGGAATGGATTCTATTGAAGAATTTAGTGCTGCTTTGCTCCTTTTGTCCCGGTGATGGGTTATCCCAAAACGGTGTGCTTCGTTTCGCAATTGTTGAATAATTTTGAGTGTTTCTGATTTTTTATCTAAATATAACGGAATAGAATCTCCCGGATAAAACAGCTCCTCTAGCCTTTTGGCAATACCAATTATGGCTATTTTTCCACGCAAACCCAATTCATCAATACTTTTTAATGCTGATGACAGTTGCCCTTTTCCACCATCAATAATTATTAAGTCAGGCAACGGTTCCTTTTCATCCAACAATCGTTTGTATCTTCTGTAGACAACTTCGGTCATTGAAGCAAAATCATCTGGACCTTCAACCGTTTTTATATTAAAATGACGATAATCTCTTTTGCTCGGTTTTCCATCTTTAAAAACCACACAAGCTGCAACAGGATTAGTTCCTTGAATATTCGAGTTGTCAAAGCATTCAATATGTCTTGGCTCAACTGACAGGCGCAGGTCTTTTTGCATTTGTGCCATAATTCTTTTCGTATGACGATCTGGATCTACAATTTGCAGTTGTTTCAATTGTTCGATTCTATAAAACTTAGCATTGCGAATGGACAAATCTAAAATTTGCTTTTTGTCCCCTAATTGCGGAACAGTTACTCTTATATTTTCTCCCAAATCAACAGCAAATGGGACAATAATTTCTCGGGACAACAATTGAAAACGCTCTCTTAATTCGATAATTGCTAATTCCAGTAATTCTTCATCGGATTCGTCGAGTTTCTTTTTGATTTCCATCGTGTGTGAACGAATAATCGAGCCGTGCGAAATTTGCAGGAAATTTACATATGCCGCACTTTCATCTGAAACTATCGAAAAGACATCAATATTTGTGATTTTTGGATTTACAATCGTAGAACGTGATTGGTAATTTTCCAGCACTTCTATTTTTTCTTTTATTTTTTGGGCTTCTTCAAAATGCATGTCGGCGGCCAGATTAGTCATCACCCGCTTGAAATCCTTCATGCTTTCCTTGAAATTCCCTTTCAGAATTTCGCGAATTGCATCTACTTGTTTTTGGTAATTATCTAACGTTTCATGACCTTCACACGGACCCATACAATTGCCTATATGGAATTCGAGACAAACCTTGAATTTCCCACTTTCGATATTGCTTTTACTCAAATCATAATTGCAAGTTCGTAACGGATACAACTCTTTAATCAGCTCGAGAATAGTACTTACAGTCTTAAAACTGGTGTAGGGACCAAAATATTCCGATCCATCTTTGACCATTCTACGTGTTGCAAATATGCGCGAAAAAGGTTCTTTCTTGATACACAACCACGGATAACTTTTGTCATCTCGAAGCAACACGTTATAGCGTGGCTGCAAGGTTTTGATCAGGTTATTTTCTAATAAAAGAGCATCCGTTTCCGTAGGAACAACAATATGTCGTATGGTGACAATCTTCTTTACGAGCACATTCGTTTTGGCCGTATCATGAATTTTATTAAAATAGGACGAAACTCTTTTTTTTAAATTTTTGGCTTTGCCAACATACAAAATTTTTCCTTCCTTGTCGTAATATTGATAAACACCTGGACCGTCTGGTAAGGTTTGTATTTGAAGTTCGAGTGAAGGAAGTACCATTATAGATTGATTCTTTTTAATTTAATTTCGAACTTCAAAAATACAAATAACATTTTTCAAAAGCGAAAAATGACGCACTTCTTATTTCTTCACAATTAATTTTCTAATTTTAGCCTTTCAACATCCTATGAACATACAAGAACACAAAAATATAACGATTTTAAAAGAGCTCATCTTACCGGGAGACAGCAAAACCATCAATATGGAAATTGCAAAACTCCATACCATGACCAAGCTCAAAATACCAATAATAGTAGAACGATCAAAAATTGACGGCCCCACGGTATTGTTTACCGCTGGACTTCATGGAGATGAAATTAATGGCGTAGAAATTGTGCGCCAGCTAATTGTTCAGAAAATCAATAAACCAAAAACAGGAACTATCATTTGTATTCCCGTTATCAATGTCTTTGGTTTTGTAAATCAATCCAGAGAATTTCCAGACAAACGAGATTTAAACCGAGTATTTCCGGGCAGCAAAACAGGTTCCCTTGCAAGCCGATTTGCTTTCAATTTGATTAAAGAAGTGTTGCCAAATGTAGATTATGTGATCGATTTTCATTCTGGAGGAGCCAGCCGTTTTAATGCGCCGCAAGTTCGAATTATTCCAAATAATGCAGCTTTAAAGACCTTGTCAGATGTTTTCAACACCTCTTTTACGATGTTTTCAAAAAACATTCCAGGCACTTTTAGAAATTCCTGTAACAAATTAGGGGTAAAGATGCTGCTGTTTGAAGGAGGGAAATCCATTGATATCAATGATGAAATCACTCAAGAGGGAGTTGATGGTTCAACACGAATTTTACATCACTTGGGAATGTTGCATTCCAAGAAAAAAATTACAATCCCCGAAAAAGAGACTATTTACATTGAAAAATCAGTTTGGATCAGAGCCAAATATTCCGGAATGTTTCATGGATGCACAAAAATTGGCAATTACGTAACCAAAGGACAATTATTAGGAACAATTTCAGATCCCTACGGAAAGGTAGAACACAAAGTAAAAGCACCTAATTCAGGATATATTTTTAATGTAAACGATGCACCAATCGTGTATCAGGGAGATGCGATCTATCATCTTTCTTCTTAAAAAAACAGCAAACACAATAAAGTACATTTGTATCTGTTTCGAAATCAAAAACCATGAATAAAACAGCATTACGTTCAAAATATAAAGCACTGCGGAATTCTCTATCCGAAAATGAACAAGAGGAAATGAGTTTGGCTATAGCCAATAAAACACTTATACTTCCTATTTGGGACCACATCTACTTTCATATTTTCCTTCCCATCACGGAACACAAGGAAGTCGACACGGAATTAATATTGCACATACTATCTGGAAAAAATAAAGAAATTCTAGTTTCAAGAGCTGATTTTATCACTCACAAAATGACTCATTTTCTATTGACAGATAATACTAAAATCCAGAAAAACCAGTATAATATTCCAGAACCAGTTAATGGAATTGAAGTACCCTCGAATAAGATTGAGGTCGTTTTTGTTCCGCTTTTGGCTTTTGATAAAAAGGGACATCGTGTAGGTTACGGAAAAGGATTTTATGATGCATTTTTGTCAGAATGCAAACCAGATGTAATCAAAATTGGGCTGTCTTTCTTTGAATCCGAAGAATTAATTGACGATATTTTTGAAGGCGATGTACAATTAGATTATTGCGTGACGCCAAAGGAAATTTATAAATTTTAATTTTAAATCCATACTTTTGCAAAAAATACTATTCAATTAAGTTATGAGAACATTCAAGAAGTCCAGATTTGCCGTAAGCGTTATGGTTTTTCTATTCGCAGTTTCATTTTCAAACTGCAGCATTCAAACCGGAACTAGCAGATCTTCTTATAAAGCTAAAAAACTTCCACCGGGACAAGCAAAAAAAATATATGGAGGAAAAAGTGCTAAACGGTACGCACCCGGACATAATAAAAATTAGAAAAAGGACCTGCTCAAATCATGAACAGGTCCTTTTTTTATAGCACAATATTGTATGGATTAATCGTGATGAAAAGCTTTTTTGTTGAAAAAAATCAATATTCCAACTCCTGTAGAAATAGCCATATCAGCAATATTAAAAATAGCGTTGAAAAAAGTAAATTCCTTCCCGCCCCAAATAGGTAGCCAACTTGGCAAATTTCCATGCCAAAAAGGAAAATAAAACATATCAACTACTTTTCCGTGAAACCAAGTTCCATACGGTTGATCAGCAAATACTGCAGCTACTTCTTGTTGACTGTCACCAAAAATAACGCCGTAAAAAACAGAGTCAATTATGTTTCCAAAAGCACCCGCCAGAATCAATGAAATAGCCACAATCAAATGAGTAGAACTGTGTTTTTTTTCTGTGGAATCCCAAAGCCAATATCCGATTCCGCCAACAGCAACCAATCTAAAAAGGGTTAAAAATAATTTTCCGTAAACACCTGGAATTACAGTTCCCCATGCCATTCCTTCATTTTCAATAAAAAGAATTTTAAACCATTTGAATACTTCGACCTCTTCCCCTAAAATAAAATTAGTTTTAATATAAATTTTAGAAACTTGATCAACAAGTAATACCATGAAAATAAGGAGATACGCTTTTCGTAATGACATTTTATAAATTTTAGTGGCGCAAAAATAACAATTAAATCAAAAAAAACGCTCCCAAAGGAGCGTTAAATATTGTTTAACTAACGGTTTATCGTTGCAAGTTTTTAGCTTCAATACTCATTGTTGCATGAGGGACAATTTTTAATCGTTCTTTCCCAATTAATTTGCCGGACACTTTACATACGCCGTACGTTTTATTTTCGACCCGAAAAAGAGCATTTTTCAAATCGCGGATAAACTTTTCCTGACGAATCGCCAGCTGCGAGTTTGCTTCTTTTGACATACTTTCGCTTCCTTCTTCAAAGGCTTTGAAGGTTGGTGAAGTGTCATCAGTTCCGTTATTCAAATCATTCATGTAAGCGCTCTTGATCAAATCCAGATCCGCTTGTGCTTTTTGAATTTTCCCTAGGATAATCTCTTTGAATTCTGCTAAATCAGCATCAGAATATCTTGTAATTTCATCTGTCATTTTATATTATTTAGAAATTAATATCATTGTTTTTATATCGTCAAATTCAATTTCTGTTGCATTTTCCAGGTCGTCTACAAAAACCAAATCGCTGGTTAATGTTTCTGATTTTATATATGCTTCATTTTGAAGAATTGCAGCTTCTAAAAGTCCATTTCTTTGTAGCTGAACCTTAATTTTGTCAGTAACTTCAAATCCAGAATCTTTACGAATATTCTGAATTCTGTTTACTAATTCTCTGGCAATTCCTTCTTGTTTTAATGCTGGTGAAATTGTAATATCAAGCGCAACCGTGATTCCGTTTGAGCTGGCTACTAGCCACCCTGCAATGTCCTGTGACGTTATTTCTACATCTTCTAACGTTAAAATTACGTTATTTCCTGCAATAATAATATTCAGACTTCCTTCCTTGTCTAATTGAGCAATTTGCTCCTTTGAAAAACCTTGTATTTCCTTAGAAATCAAGCCCATATCTTTGCCAAAACGAGGTCCCAGCGCCTTAAAATTAGGCTTGATTTGTTTGACCAAAACACCAGAAGCATCATCCAAAAATACAATTTCTTTCACGTTTACCTCTGCCTTTATAAGCTCTGAAACCGCTTCAATTTCAGTCCTTTGCTTATCATCAAGTACTGGAATCATTACCTTTTGCAACGGTTGGCGTACCTTAATCATTTCCTTTTTTCGGAGTGATAAAACCAGTGATGAAATGGTTTGCGCTTTCTGCATTTTGCTCTCTAGCATTTTATTAACATAGTTTTCAACCGAAATTGGGAACTCCGCCAAATGTACACTGTCATATTTTTCCGACTGTGTTGCTAACGTTAAATCTCTGTAAAGTTTGTCCATAAAGAATGGAGCAATTGGCGCACCCAGCTTACTGATAGTCAACAAACAGGTATATAAAGTTTGATACGCTGCAATTTTGTCTTGTGCATATTCTCCTTTCCAGAAACGTCTTCTGCACAACCTAACGTACCAGTTACTCAAGTTTTCTTGTACAAATTCTGATATTGCGCGAGCTGCTTTTGTTGGTTCATAATCCGCATAAAAACCATCCACTTCTTTGATCAAAGTATTCAATTCTGAGATGATCCATTGATCAATTTCAGGTCTTTCGTGTACCGGAATTTCGGCTTCTTCAAATTTGAAACCATCAATATTGGCATACAAACTAAAGAACGAATAGGTATTGTATAAAGTTCCAAAGAATTTTCTGCGTACCTCAGCGATTCCTTCTAAATCAAACTTCAAGTTGTCCCAAGGATTTGCATTCGAAATCATATACCAGCGCGTCGCATCTGGGCCGTATTCTTTTAATGTTTCAAAAGGATCTGCGGCATTGCCTAAACGTTTGGACATTTTTTGTCCGTTTTTGTCTAAAACCAATCCGTTAGAAACTACATTTTTATAAGCTACTTTATCAAAAACTAATGTACCAATGGCGTGCAAGGTATAAAACCAGCCCCGAGTTTGATCGACTCCTTCAGCAATGAAATCAGCAGGAAAATCTTTGTTTTGGTCAATTTTATCTTTGTTTTCAAAAGGATAATGCCATTGTGCATACGGCATAGAACCGGAATCAAACCAAACATCAATCAAATCCGCTTCACGCGTCATTGGTTTTCCAGAAGCAGAAACCAAGGTGATTTCATCGACTACATTTTTATGTAAATCCACTAAATCATAATTCGTTTCCGCCATATTTCCAATTTCGAACCCTTTGAAAGGATTTTCTTTTTGGAAACCTGCAGCGATAGATTTTTCAATTTCATTGTATAATTCTTCAACAGAACCAATTAAGATTTCTTCTTGTTTGTCTTCGGTTCTCCAAATTGGCAATGGAATTCCCCAGAATCTAGATCGTGATAAATTCCAGTCATTGGCATTTTTGATCCAGTTTCCAAAACGTCCTTCTCCGGTTGATTTTGGCTTCCAATTGATCGTTTCATTCAATTCAAACATTCTATCTCGTACTTCCGTGATTTTTATAAACCAGGAATCCAATGGGTAATATAAAATAGGTTTGTCAGTTCTCCAGCAATGCGGATAACTGTGTACATATTTCTCTACTTTGAAGGCTCTATTTTCTTCTTTTAATCGAATAGCAATTTCAACATCTATAGAGCGTTCCGGTGCTTCTCCATCATTATAATATTCGTTTTTCACATATTTACCAGCATATTCCCCTACATGAGAGGTGAATTTTCCCTGTAAGTCTACTAATGGAACTGGAGTTCCACTTTCATCTAAGACTAGCATTGGCGGGATTTCTGGCGTAGCTTCTTTAGATACTTTGGCATCATCAGCACCAAAGGTTGGCGCAGTATGCACAATTCCAGTTCCGTCTTCTATCGTTACAAAATCACCTAAAATTACTCTGAAAGCATTTTCAGCATTTTGATACGGCAACACAAATGGCATTAATTGTTCGTACCGAATGTCAACTAAATCAACTCCTTTGCATTCTGCGAGCACTTGATACGGAATTTTCTTGTCCCCTTCTTTGAAATTTTCAAAATCAGCTGCATCGTCACTAGCGAAAAATCCTTTCCCAAATTGTTTTCCAACTAAATTTTTAGCTAAAATTAAGGTTGTTGGACGAAATGTATATTGATTGAAAGTTTTCACTAAAGCATATTCAATTCTTGGCCCTACAGTCAACGCCGTATTACTTGGCAAAGTCCACGGGGTGGTTGTCCAAGCCAAGATAAAAACCTCATCTAAGTCGGCTGCTTCTAGCTTATAATGCAATAAGTTATTTGAACTGATGTAGTCATAAAACTTAGAAAACAACACTTCCTTGTGTGCATCAATCACTTTAAATTGCGCTACAACAGTCGTATCTGTTACATCCCGGTAACTTCCCGGTTGGTTCACTTCATGCGATGATAACCCAGTTCCTGCTTTTGGAGAATACGGCTGAATGGTGTAGCCTTTGTACATCAAATCCTTGTTGTAGATTTGCTTCAAAATCCACCAAACCGTTTCCATGTATTTGGATTTGTAGGTAACATACGGATCTTCCATATCTACCCAATATCCCATTTTTTCGGTCAAATCATTCCATACATCCGTATAACGCATTACGGTTTTTTTGCACGCTTCGTTATATTCTTCTATGGAAATGGTTTTTCCAATATCTTCTTTGGTAATTCCTAATGCCGCTTCAGTACCTAATTCTACTGGCAAACCGTGGGTATCCCAACCCGCTTTACGCTTTACTTGGAACCCTTTTTGAGTTTTATATCTACAAAAAATATCTTTAATAGCACGCGCCATCACGTGGTGAATTCCCGGCAATCCATTTGCCGAAGGCGGCCCTTCAAAAAACACGAATGGTGGGTTCCCTTCGCGAGTGCTTACGCTTTTCTCGAATATGTTTGCTTCCTTCCAAAAATCCAGAACTTCTGACGCCACAGTTGGTAAGTCAAGTCCTTTGTATTCAGTAAATTTTGTACTCATTTTATGCTTTTCTAAATCGAGGTGCGAAAGTAAGGAATTTTGAATAAAAGAAAGAAAAGATGAGAGAAAATAGACAAATTTGATTAGAGAATTCGATAAAATTCATAATATATCCGACAACATTCTATTTTAATCAAAAACTTCTTTTAAAACGTCCAGCAATTTTGGCTTTTTGAATTTTAATTTATGTTGAATCTTAAAAAGTATACTTGTTTTGAAAGACTTTGTATTCAATAGAAGTCCTTATGAATTTGAAGCATTTAACTCTTACTTGTCATCATCGTCCAATTCGAAAAAATCATTAACTGATTTTCCAAACAACCTTGATAATTTTAACGCCAGAACTGTTGATGGCACAAAACGATTGGTTTCAATTGAATTTATCGTTTGCCTAGAAACGCCTATTTTATCAGCTAATTCCTCTTGGGTTAAGTTTAAAATGGCGCGTTCTACTTTTAGTCTATTCTTCATTGTACGCTTTTTTTAACTTGCGGAAAGTAAGAATTTGGAAGAACAATAAAACGCCAAATATTGGAATATCCTTAACACCCTCCATTTTTGGAGCAGCAGAAAAACTAAAGGAAATTAGATAATTAACAAATGGCAATGATAAATTGCCTAGTACTGTTCCGATAACCGCGTAATGGTAGGATTGCATCCTAATTTTGGCGATTAACTCATCTTCTACTTTTTCTTTGGAAATGGCAATCATGAGCAAACTTAAAATAGCTAAAGTCGAACCTATCCTCTGAAATAAATCTTGGTATTTATTATTTTCTAAATAAATTGAGATCAGTGGAACGGAAAAGAATGATATAACAAACAGTATTAATCCAATAATTTTAAATTTATTGGGTAATTGGTAACTGATATATTTATCAATTTTTTCAATATCTCCTTCTTGTTTTGATTTTGATTCCATAAAGTTAATTAGTTAAAGCTTGTTTTCCATAAAGAACAACAAACTTGATTAAAAGACAAATATACTTTACTTTTTGATGCAAAATCAAATTACAAATAAATTTTTTCGTCCTATGAAAAAACTTCTTTTAAAACGTCTAAAGATTTTGGTTTTTTAAAGCCGTCCAAGTGATAACTATAGTAATCAATCAGTATTCTCAAAACAATTTGTCGCTCGATGACATGAAATGTTTTTTGATCATTATCGAATTTCAAATCAATCAGTTTTTTAAACAAATTACTTTCATGTTCGGTGAGCGAACTAATAGCATTAAAGGGTGTAAAAACACCTTCATTCATTTCGAAAAAAGGCATATCCATATCCGAAGTGTCCGGATAAAAACCTAAATATTTTGTGGTTTCTAACAATAAAATTAAATGAAAATTAGCAATTTCGTCATGGTTGTCTAACCAATTTAAAGCGGCTTCAAGAAAATTAAAAAGTGCTTCATTTGTCTCTTCTTCGCGGATGGAATGGTGCAACATTTCGGAGATAAACATCACAATCGTACTCTTATAAATATCCGAATGAATCGAGTGAAAAGCCGAAGCAATTTTTATCTCTTTGAAATTTTCTAAAGTCCCTTTATTTTTATGAACCGCTTCAATTTCAAGAATGGTCAACGGCTGGAAATAAGCGATTTTCTGATTGGCTTTTCGACTCGAAAAAGCATCCCGAACGAAATATGATTTCAAACCATGTGAGAGCGTAAAGCATTTGACAATCAGGCTTTTTTCCTGAAATTTTAAAGACGAAAGAACGATGGCTTTGGTTTTTACTAACAAGTTTAGATTTTTAGATTATTAGACTTTTTAGATTGTTAGATTTTAGAGAACTGACCACTAATCTTATGCATCGAGACTGATCACTGAACACTATCTAATTATCATTACTTTTTTAACTTTGGTTTCCACTCCGTCTTGCGCCGAGATAAAAATCATATACACACCGGAGGCAACTTTGTATTTTCCAAAAGCTGTGGTATCCCATTCTATAGTTCCACCTTCGGCGGTAGTTTCATAAACAAGATTACCACCAATATCAGTAATTTTAATAGTGGCTTTATCCAATAATCCGGCAATTTTAACGGTTCCTTGATATTCAGGTCGCACTGGATTTGGATACACATAAGCGTTACTCAAATCATCATTGGCAGCAGTAGCAATTCCTTTGAAAGACACCAAACCTTTAGCGGTAGCAATAAAAACTTCGCCCGTAGCGCTATTGATATCGACGTCATTTATTACATTGCTGGGCAACGGCGAATTATTTATGGTAAAATGATATTGGGTTTCCTGACCATTTGGCGAAACCAAAAACAAACCCGAATCAGCTGTACCTATCCATTTGTTATTGGCTCCATCTACTGCAATATCCGTGATAAATTGCTCGTACAGTAATTCTTGAGCTAGATTATCCTCTAGAATAATTATTGGATTTGCTGTCATTTGTTCCTCTGATTGAAAACTATTGACATTGGGCAATACCCGTAAACCTTTTGTTGTTCCTATCCACAATTGATTTCTGGTATCTACTGCAACCACGCTTACATTTGAAACTGGTAAATTCCCAGTATCAGCACCAGTTGTTATTTTTTTGAATTTATTGGTACTTTCATTAAATGCAACAACACCATCCTGATTGGTAGAAAGCCATTTGGTTCCACTTTTATCGATGGCAATTGTACCAAAATTGTTATCAATCGCTGAGGCCAAAATCGCATCCATGGCATAACTTTGCCACTGCCCGTTTGGTTTAAGTACTTTTAATCCGTTTTTTATTCGGCTGGTGGTAACCCAGAGATTCCCTGATTTGTCAAATGCAGTTCCATTCACCCTAATATCTATATAATCAGGACCCACAAAAGTCAAAGACTCAAGACCACTATTAGTTTGATTGTATAAAATCTTTGGTTCATCATTTTCTATTTTTAGTAATCCTGAAAAAAAGGAACTTGCATATACTTCATTCTCATTGCTGGGATTAATTGTAACTCTGGTCATTGATTTTGCCCCAAAAACGTTTTGATACGGAATATTTAACCATCCATCTGCACTAAACTTACTTATCCCATAACTATCTAATGGATACGGATTATAATCCGCTGTATAATCTCCGTAAACTGTCCAGAGCATATTAGGCGTGGCTTGAAGTGAAAATATATTGTTTCTAGAAGGACCACTGGGTGTTATGTTTTCAAAAGTTACGGCCGCAGAAAGGGAAGTGGTCGTTAATCCGTTTTCTTTTGTTCCAATAAAAATAGCATCCCCTATTATAGAAGCACAAGTAAAACCAGCATTGGTTTCTGGAAGTTGATTAGTGTTTATTTGGCGTATCAAAACCATTTGGTTATTGTATATATAAACACTATTTAAGGTTGTAACTATTAAATAATTCGCAGCCGTTCTCATATCTATCGAAGACTGAGCGAGCTGAACAAATCCGGCAAACGAATTTGTAGCTAAATTGAATTTATGAACAAATCCCGACGCATCAACCGCATATAAAGTTGTCCCAAAAGTTGTTATACCAGACCAATTACCATTTGTAATTGTTGTCCATTGATTAAAATCGACTAAGTTTTT
Organism: Flavobacterium sp. W20_MBD1_R3; assembly: GCF_052119725.1. Lineage (NCBI taxonomy): Bacteria > Pseudomonadati > Bacteroidota > Flavobacteriia > Flavobacteriales > Flavobacteriaceae > Flavobacterium > Flavobacterium sp. W20_MBD1_R3. The sequence continues at coordinate 100,865 of NZ_JBGQOR010000004.1, read as the reverse complement.
GTTAGAAATAGTGGCTCTTCGTATTCCACTATTGGTAGCGGCATAAATAAATCCGTTGAACAAAGCCGTTTGGTTCACACTAATTTCCGCTCCGTTGTCACCAATAAAATAGGTGTCACCAAATTGCATGCTGGTCAAATTAAATTGCACGATTCCAAAGTCACAGGAAACATAAGCAACACCTTCAAATTCCATGAAGTGATTGATTTTTTTTATGTTTGCAGGAAGCTGCTTGTTGATAATATCGACCACATTCAAAATACTACCATCAGCCTCATTAATGACAATTATCAGTCCATTTTCGTACCCCACAAGTGTTTTATTGAATGTTGAACTGTGGTATACCGATGAAATTGTTTGCCCAGAGAGTCCGTCTACTGTATTGGTGGTTTTGATTATATTGCTGGCTGTGTTTTTAGAAAACAAGGCATTTTCAGAGGCCGCAAAAACACTGGTTGCTGATACGGCAACATCTTTAATTTCATTATAAGAGAAATAACCCTGCCATGACAAATTGCTTTGGGCAAAACCCAGATGCATAAAAAGTAGCATCAAAAAATATAAAATACTCTTATTCATTATTTACAATCCTATTGAATTACAAATATAGAACAAACGGAAGTCTTAGCATTTTGTTACACAAAAAAAATGCCTTCTGTCTAAAATTGACAGAAGGCATTTCATACTACACTACAACCTGATTTATACCACTCCCTGTGCCAACATAGCATCAGCTACTTTGACAAATCCAGCGATGTTTGCTCCTTTGACGTAGTTTATATATCCTTCTTCATCTGTACCATATCTTTTACATTGATTGTGAATACCTACCATAATCTCTTTTAGTCTGGTATCTACTTCTTCACTTGTCCAGTTTAAGCGGATTGAGTTTTGCGTCATTTCTAATCCTGAGGCTGCTACACCACCAGCATTAGCTGCTTTACCTGGCGCAAAAAGTACTTTTGCGTTTAAGAATTCTCTGATTGCTTCTAACGTACATGGCATATTCGCCGCTTCTGTTACGCAGATAACTCCATTAGCAATTAGGTTTTTTGCATCTTCTTCGTTCAACTCATTTTGAGTAGCGCAAGGAATTGCAACATCAACTTTGACTTCCCACACGCTTTTTCCTTTATGGAAAACTGCATTTGGGTATTTTTCTAAATATGATTCTGCTCTATTGTCTCCTCTTGCTCTCATTTCAAGCATGAAGTCAATTTTTTCTCCTGAAATTCCTTCCTCGTCATAAATATAACCATCAGGACCAGATATGGTAACTAATTTTCCACCTAGATCATTTACTTTTAAGGCAACTCCCCAAGCAACATTACCAAATCCTGAGATTGCTACTGTTTTGCCGTTGATACTGTGGCCAATGGTTTTGAGCATTTGTTCTGCAAAATACACAACTCCATACCCTGTTGCTTCTGGTCTGATCAAAGATCCTCCATACGCTAAACCTTTACCTGTTAACACTCCGGTAAATTCGTTTTTAATTCTTTTGTATTGACCAAATAAATATCCAATTTCTCTGGCTCCAACGCCAATATCTCCTGCAGGAACGTCTAATTGTGGACCAATGTGTCTACAGAGTTCTGTCATGAAAGATTGACAAAAACGCATTACTTCACCATCAGATTTACCCTGTGGATCAAAGTCAGATCCTCCTTTACCACCACCCATTGGCAAAGTGGTCAAACTATTTTTGAAAACTTGTTCGAAAGCTAAAAATTTAAGTACAGACAAATTGACGGTGTGATGAAACCGTATTCCACCTTTGTAAGGCCCAATTGCAGAATTCATTTGTATTCTAAAACCTCTATTCACTTGGATTTCTCCGCTATCATCAACCCAAGGAACACGAAATATAATTGATCTTTCAGGCTCCGCTATTCTGAGAAGCAAATTTTTACCATCATATTTTTTCTGTTCTGCGATAAATGGAATTACAGTTTCAGCAAATTCCCTAACCGCTTGTATAAATTCAGGTTCATTTGGATTTTTGGCTTCAACTTGAGCCATAAAATCATTTACTTTTAGTAACATAGATTATAAATAATTGATTAAGAAAACGATTTCGTTAAACTATACAAAGATACATTTTATAAAAATATTCAGACTTAATTTTTATATTTTATCAACAAAATTATTTTTTTATTACCCATTTGCGACCAATTATGTTTAAGATATACCTTTTAATATAAATCATTATCACTTTCATAAGTAAAGTAGGAATTTGTGAGCTTATCTATAATTTAAATTGGAGCACTGTATAATGTTTTTTATATATTTGTCAGGATTACCAAATTTAGTCCCTAATGATCAGACAAATAGCCCTATTTTTACTTTTGTTTTTTAGTTTTTTAGCAAGCTCTAATGCCCAGTTTGACGGTTTTTCGCACGAAGTAGGAGTAATTGTTGGTCCAATTGCATTTCAATCTGATTATGGAGAACGAAGCAATATTTCAACAAATGCTGGAAATACAGGAATTGGACTAGGAATTATCCATTATTTGAATTTTTCGTATCAATCTGACTGTAACTGTTATACACCCGAAACCTATTTTAACGACCATTTCAAACTAAGAAGTGAACTTTCGTATAATAAAACCAACTTAAAACACTTTGGCGAATTGGTCGTTCCAGAGAAAATCTCACTCGGAGCCAATCAATTGCGGGCAATGACTGGAAGCACGGCAGTTACTAACGTTGGGATGCAACTCGAGTTTTTTCCTTTTAGCATTCGTGATTTTTCTGTTCGAACCGGAAATTTAGCACCTTTTGTAAGTCTTGGTGGTCAGTTTAGTTACTACAATACAAAAGCCTCATCAACCTTAGGTCCTTTAGGAACTCCATTAACTACATTTCCCAAATATTTGACGCCTACGGATGGCCGTCCTTACGGGTTTTCCTCGGAAAGCGGCGCTGTTTGGTCCGTGGTAACTAGCGTGGGAACCCGGTATAAATTATCACCATTATCGGATTTAATGGTCGACTTAAGAATGCAATATTATTTTTCGAATTGGGTTGATGGTTTAAATCCCAATCCAGAAATTTATAAGGAAAATAAAGCAAACGACTGGCTAGTCTGGTTTAATGTGGGATACATTTATTATTTGCAATAATGATAGCACTACTTTTATACACAAAACCCCAACTCTAAAAAATTAGAATTGGGGTTTTGTGTTTTATTTTAAAAACAGATCTTAGGCTAAAGCTTGTTCCAAATCCTCGAGCAAATCTTCAATATCTTCAACACCAACGCTCAATCGCACTAAATCATCGGTGATACCAATTGCAATACGTTTATCTTCCGGAATCGATGCATGAGTCATTAAAACAGGATAATTTGCTAATGATTCTACCCCGCCGAGGGATTCTGCTAGAGTGAATACTTTGATTTTTTCAAGAAAAGCAACTGCATCTTCTTTTTTTCCTGAAACAAAAGAAAACGAAACCATTCCTCCAAAACCACTCATTTGCTTTTTAGCAATTTCATGAAACGGATGGCTACGCAATCCTGGATAATAGACCGTTTTTACTTTGGGATGCTTGTCTAAAAACTCAGCTACTTTCCCTCCGTTTTGACAATGCCGTTCCACACGCAAATGCAATGTTTTTATTCCTCTAAGTACTAAAAAACTATCCATTGGACCAAGAATTGCTCCTGTCGCAAATTGTTGAAAATGCAATTGTTCGCCAAGTGCTTCGTCCTTAACTATTAAAGCTCCCGCAATAACATCGGAATGGCCTCCAAGATACTTAGTGGCAGAATGCATGACAATATCGGCGCCTAAATCCAAAGGTTTTTGTAAATAAGGTGTCGCAAACGTATTGTCAACTGCAAAAAGGATTTTATTTTGCTTGGTGATTTTGGCAATTTCCTGAATGTCGGCTAATTTCATCAAAGGATTAGTAGGTGTTTCCACCCAAACCAGCTTGGTGTTTTCATTGATCACCTCTTTTAGTTTCTCTAGATTATTCATATCGACAAAATGAAATATGATCCCATAATTATTGTAAATACGGGTAAACATGCGGTATGTTCCTCCATATAAATCATCCATTGCTATAATTTCATCACCTGCCTTGAAAGAACGTAAAACACAATCTGTAGCTGCTAATCCAGACGAAAAAGCTAAACCTCGAGTTCCGTTTTCAATACTTGCTAGTGCGTTTTCTAATGCTGTTCTGGTAGGATTTGCCGCCCTGCTGTATTCATAATCCGGATTTATTGGTTGTCCAGGACTTGTTTGTGCAAATGTTGATGTTTGATATACTGGCGGCATAACGGCGCCTGTGCTGGGATCATGCTGCTGTCCGCCATGGATCACTTTAGTATTAAATTTCATGTCTTTTAATTTTCATGTTCTCAATTGATTGACAAATTTACCGTTTAATTTATTCTTACCCAGCTGCAAGTAAGTACCTTTGTATTAAATTAACAACTGCAAAATGAAATATGTTGCCCTTTTTTCACTAATCCTTTTTTTTATAACAGGGTGCTCTAAGGAATTGGTTTTTGAACACCAGCGCTTTGCAATGACAACATCATTGCCTTGTAAAGATCATTGTCCTGAAATAACTATAAAAATTCCAATTGCTAAAGAAGTTCCAATTGTTGCGGACAGCATTAATAAAAAAGTATTTTCAGTACTGAAAAAAATTATATATTTTGGTGAAAAGCCTTATGCTGCAACAAACTACAGGGAACTAACGGCTGCATTTATTGGCTCGTACGAAAAATTACAAAGAGATTTTCCTAGCGACACGTTTGGATGGGAAGCCAAGGTTGAAGGAAGCATAAAATACCAATCGGCGAATATTTTGAATATCGAAATCAACCATTACACCTATACTGGTGGAGCACATGGCTATCAGGGATTGCGTTCGTTGCTTTTTGATCCTAATTCTGGAGCATCGATATCTATTGCTGATTTGTTTATTGACAAAGTTGCTTTTACAGCTTTCGCCGAAAAAAAATTCCGAGCAAAATATAAAATTCCCATTAACAAATCAATAAATTCAACGGGGTTGATGTTTGAAAACGAAATATTTTCTCTCCCACAAAATATTTTTTATACTGATCAAGGATTATTGCTATACTACAATTCATACGAAGTTGCTTCTTATGCCGAAGGAACAAAAGAAATTCTGTTGCCATACAAAGAAGTTGCCGATTATTTAACGATCCTTTAAAAACAGAATAAAAACAACCAGTGGCTAAACCTTACTTCAAATTATAGAAGCAGATTACCCCTATTTTTTGAGTTTAATTTGCTCAAACAGTCGCCTTTTTGAGATCTTATTATAAAACGCGAGGATAACTTGTTTCACAAATCAAAAATTTAATTAGTCTATTGCTTTGATTCGGGTCACCATCAACGCAATAAGAAATCCAAAAATACCTATAAATGCGAATGAGAATCGCAGACTGGATAACTCAGCAATGTAACCTATTATTGGTGGTCCCATCAAAAATCCTAGAAAGCTAACACTCGAAACCGTGGTCAAGGCTACACTGGGAGAAACGTTTGGGGTTTTCCCGGCAACACTATATAGAGTAGGCACAATAGTAGAAACGCCTAGTCCTACAAACATAAACGCGAGGGTTGCGGGGATGATAAAAGGAAAAAGTACCGCTGTAAAAAGTCCTACCGAAATCATGACACCACTTATTTGTAATACTTTTTTACGACCAAACTTTTGGATTAATCCATCACCAAAAAAACGTCCGCCTGCCATCATAATCATAAAAGAAGTATACCCCAAAATCACTAATGGGCCTGGTGCCTTGATAACATCTTTAAAATAAACACCGCTCCAGTCAAACATAACTCCTTCACTAGCCATGCAACAAAAACCAATGACACCAAGCCAAATTAAACCACTATCTGGTTTTGAAAACATTTTTTTCTTCTCCACTTGAATCGTTTCTTTGGCTTTGACCAAAAAATTATAATTAAATGCCATCATCAAAAGTACAATTCCGGCAACGATCAGGAAATGAGTATACGGCGTCAGCTCAAAAGCCAGCATGCCCAATCCCACTAAAGCACCGGTAAACCCAGCAAAACTCCACATACCATGAAAAGAGGACATAATCGTTTTTTTGAAAAGTACTTCGGTATAAACACCTTGTGTATTCACGGCTATATTTGATAAATTCCCAAAAATACCAAACACAAATAATCCTAATGATAATTGCCAAGCCGCAACTGCCAAGCCCAAGTTTGTCAAGCTAAAAACATAAAAAAACAATGAAAAAATCAAGATGCGATGACTGCCAAAACGTGCTACTAACTTACCTGAAAAAGGCATTGCCAGCAATTGGCCTAATGGCAAAGCAAATAAAACGCTTCCTAAATCCCCTTCGCTTAAATGCAAAGCCGTTTTAATATCTGGAATTCGGCTGGCCCAAGTGGCAAAACACAAACCCATCCCAAAATAGAACATGGAAACCGCCCAACGAATTCTTTTCAGATACGAAACCTTAACATCCTTATATGATTTCTTGAATTTAGTTTTAGTTTTTGGCCTTCCTAAAAAGTTTAAATCGATCAATGTGATTTGTTTTAGAATTTTATTGGTCCAAAATTACAAAAAGCAACGATTGGTTGTGTCAGAACAACACATTAGATGCGAAATACAACGTTATTGTTTATAAAAATATCACCGCCCATTTGCTAATTTTTTAGACTTTTTTAAAAATAGCACATTGGCGGTATCTTTTATAAATCTAACAATGGGTTTTTTAATGAAAAGACCATAGATTCACTGATTTTATAAAGGGATACAATCAGTGAATCTGTGGCTAAATTTGTATTTTCTTAAAATACTTGCTACAAATCAATTGCTCTTCTCTGGGCACTACTTTGAATCGCAGCTTCAATAATTTGCATTACACGAATACCATCTTGTGCCGTAACTGGTTCGGCGGTATCATTTGTAATGGAATGATAGACACCATCAAAAAAATCATAATAATTTCCCTGAAGTGTAGGTATAATTTCTTGAGTAATTTCTCCATTACTTTCAGTGTGCAACAATCCCCGTTTTTCGATGGATTCTGTTCCCCACATTTCTAAATTTGGTTTGTTTCCTGCTTTCAATTCGTCTTCCTGCACATCACCACGCGGTTTCAGGAACGACCCTTTTTTTCCGTGAACTATATACGCAGGAATGGCCTCCCGAACAAAAAAACCAGCTTTGAGGCGGACACGAAAATTCGAATAATACAGTAAAATATCAATATAATCATCAACTAAAGAATGGTCCCTTGTGATGCGGATATCGGCAAAAACAGATTGTGGCAAACCAAATAAATACAATGCTTGATCTATTAAATGTGGTCCTAAATCCTTCAGAATTCCAGCACCGGAATTAACCGTTTCTTTGTGTTGTTTTGGACTCAAAAGCGGATTGAAGCGATCAAAATGGAATTCAGCTTCTACAATATCACCCAAAACTTTATCGGCAATAATTTTTTGAACAGTTTTGAAATCGCTGTCCCATCTTCTGTTTTGGAAAACGGTTAGTTTTAATCCTTTTTCTTTGGCAATAGCCGCTAATTCCTGCGCTTGGGCAACGGTTGTAGTAAAAGCTTTTTCGACAATGGCGTTTTTCCCGGCCAGCAGCACTTTCTTAGCGTACTGATAATGTGTTTCAACTGGCGTGTTTACAACCACCAAATCAACATCATCTTCCAATAACTCGTCTATTGTGCCGTAACTATTCATCTCCGGATAATCCTGATGAATCAATTTTTTACTTCGTTCCCAAGAACCAAGGAGTTCAAATCCCGGGTGAAAATCTAAAAAAGGGGCATGGAATACTTTTCCGGACATGCCGTAGGAAAGTAAAGCTGTTTTAATTTTGTGCATTCTTGTATATTTTATACGGTTTATTCTGAAAATTGTCATTCCGACGAAGGAGGGATCTACGTTATGTGAGTTACTTGATGAGATTCCTCCTTCGTCGGAATGACAAAAATGATACGTTTATTATTTACTTTTTTGCTCTTTCGTATTGTTTTGGCCATTCGATATCCGCTTGTAAATCATGAGCAAATGTCAACCCTAAATTCGGATTTCTAAGGGATTCTCTGGCAAATAACACTAAATCTGCTTTTCCTAAAGCAACAATTTCTTCGGCTTGGGCGGCATCAGTGATTAAACCTACGGCGCCAGTAAGAATTCCAGTTTCTTTTTTGATGCTTTCTGCAAAAGGAACTTGGTAATTTGGTCCCAACGGAATTTGTTGGTGTGAGACTAATCCTCCTGAAGAGACATCGATTAGATCGACTCCTTTATCTTTTAGTATTTTCGAAAGCTGTACGGATTCCTCTAAGTTCCAGCCACCGTCTGCCCAGTCCGTAGCGGAAATTCTAACGAATAAAGGCAAGTTTTCTGACCATTCTGATTGAACTGCATCCACAACTTCTAATGTAAAACGGATTCTGTTTTCAAAACTTCCACCATATTCATCGGTTCTAAAATTAGACAATGGTGACAGAAACTGATGTAATAAATACCCGTGTGCCGCATGAATTTCCATCACCTGGAAACCTGCTTGAACGGCTCTTTTTGTGGCTGATTTGAAGTCAGAAACTACTTTTTGAATTCCCGCTTCATCTAATGCAACAGGAGCGTTTTCAGTATGGTGATAGGCAACTTCACTTGGCGCCACAGTATCCCAGCCGCCTTGAGTTGCGTCTAGTTTTCTACCTCCGTTCCAAGGTGCTGCAGCACTTGCTTTTCTTCCAGCATGCGCTAATTGAATTCCAGGAACTGATTTCTGGCTGATGATAAATTGATTAATCTGCTGCATTTTTTCGATTTGCTCGTCTTTCCAAAGTCCTAAATCGCCAGGAGAAATACGGCCTTCGGAAGAAACTGAAGTTGCCTCCTGAATAATTAATCCTGCACCGCCACTGGCGCGGCTTCCCAAATGTACGAGATGCCAATCATTAGCAAAGCCATCTTGGGCCGAATATTGGCACATTGGTGAAATTGCAATTCTATTTTTGAGCGAAATGCTTTTTATTTGGAGAGGAGAAAATAATTTTGATGACATATCTTTATTTTAAAAGTGAAAGAAACAAGAAATACTCATTTCAAAAAAGTAAAGTTACGGGAGAGCGACCAAATGCGGGACTGAAATAGCATTAATTAACATACATTTAAAAAGGTATGGAACAATTATTGTAAAATAAACAAATAGAAAACCTTACTTTTGTATGTTTTACAATTAAATTAATAAGAGGATTAGATTGCTTCATTCCTCGCAATGACAAATAAATGGACATAGTTATCAAGCTTTCTCAATTTTTATTGAGCTTATCATTACTTATTATACTTCACGAATTAGGGCATTTCATTCCTGCTAAATTGTTTAAAACCAGAGTTGAAAAATTCTATTTGTTTTTTGACGTTAAATATTCCCTTATTAAAAAGAAAATTGGCGAAACAGAATACGGAATTGGATGGTTGCCGCTGGGTGGTTATGTGAAAATATCAGGAATGATCGATGAAAGCATGGATAAGGAACAAATGTCGTTGCCGCCACAACCGTGGGAATTCCGTTCTAAACCAGCTTGGCAACGTTTGATTATTATGTTGGGTGGTGTTACTGTAAACTTCATTTTAGCATTCATTATTTATATTGGAATGGCATTTGCTTACGGCGATATTTTTATCGCTAATGCCGATTTGAAAGATGGTTTATTGATTGAAAATAAGGCGATGCAAAATGCAGGATTCAAAACTGGCGATCATATTCTATCAGTTGATGGAGAAAAAATAACTCGCTTTGACAATGATCTTACTATGAAAGTCATCATGGCAAAAGAGGTATTTATTGAAAGAAATGGTACCGAACAGGCTATTAAAATGCCAAATGATTTTGTGGATCAATTGTCTAAAGAAGAAAAAAATCCATTATTAGCTATTCGAATGCCTTACGCAATAACTTATATCTCTGAAGGTTCATTGAACACGACCTTGCAGCCCAAAGATATTATCACTTCTTTAAACGGACAACCTACAAAATATTTTGATCAAGTAAAATCTATTTTAGAAGAAAACAAGAACAAAACCATTCCAGCCACTGTTTTAAGAGAAGAGAAAGAAGTGCAATTATCAGTTATTGTTTCTAATGACGGACAATTAGGAATAGGCGTTGGATCTTTAGGAATGGCTTCGCTGGAAAAATTAGGCTATTACAAAATTAGCAAGCAGGAATTTGGTTTCTTAGAATCTATTCCAATTGGGATTACCAAAGGGAAAGATCAATTAATTGGGTATGGGAAACAACTAAAAATGATTTTTAGTCCAAGTACTGGAGCTTACAAACAAGTAGGTGGTTTTAAAGCTATATTTGATATTTTTCCTAATACGTGGAGCTGGCAAGTGTTCTGGAACATCACTGCTTTATTATCGATCATGCTAGGTGTAATGAACTTATTGCCTATTCCAGCACTTGACGGTGGTCATGTAATGTTTTTATTATATGAAATCATTAGCGGTAAAAAACCAAGTGACAAATTCCTAGAGAATGCACAAATGGTTGGTTTCGTATTACTTATAACACTGTTGTTATTTGCTAACGGAAACGACATTTATAAGGCAATTGTAGGGAAATAAAAAAAATTAAATTTTTTTTAATTTTTGCTTGCGAAAATCAAATTAAGCCCTATCTTTGCACCGCTTTACAAGTGAAACACACTTCATTAATTAGCACACAAAAACGTTCATTTTATACAAAAATATAGGAATACAGTTTCCTTCTTAGCTCAGTTGGTTAGAGCATCTGACTGTTAATCAGAGGGTCCTTGGTTCGAGCCCAAGAGAGGGAGCTTTTTAAAAAGACTTTACAGCAATGTAAGGTCTTTTTTGTTTTTAGCCTATAGTGAAATCAGTACTTCACGGTGGTTTAGTAGATAAGAGAGAATTTTTGACTTCTGCCAACTTGCCAACTTATTTTGCAAAAAAAGGCAACATATTAGGCATCATCTCTTTTTCTAAAAGGCATCACTTTTTTTATTGTAACTAATTGCATGTCTGACTTAAAACAAAAGTTATGACAACAGACAATTTCAAAATTCTATTTATTGAAGGAAAGAATAGAAAAAACAAGAAGAATCAATCTCCATTATTTTGCCGAATAACCCTAAATGGGAACAGAAAACAGATTAGCACAGGCATTAATATTGAGTCCGAGCATTGGGATACCAAAAACCAAGTAATTCTAAATTCCCACAAATCTGCAATTCTATACAACTCTCAATTGGACAAAATAAAATCTAAGGTCAATAGCATCTACATGATTTTAAGATTACAAGAAAATCCTTTTTCTATTGAAGACATTCATGGCAAATACTTAGGGAAAGAACTAAAGAAAAGTGAATTTATTCTCTCCTATTACAAACAGTATCTCTCCAAAATTGAAAAACTGGTAGGACTAGAAATCAAAGACAATACCTATAACAAGTTCGTTTATGTAGGCAACCATTTAGAAGCTTTCCTAAAATGGAAATATAAGAAAACAGATTTTCCTTTAGAAGAATTGAGTCTACAGTTTTTAGATGATTTTGATTACTATTTAAAGACAAAGAAGAAACAAGAACAACTACTATCAACAAAACCATTCAAAGGCTTAGAGCCCCAATAAAACAAGCCATTTTAGAAGGCTATTTAGATAGAGATCCGTTTATACTTCACAAGTCCAAAACAGATAGCAAAAGCAGAAAAGCTATTAGAAATGATAACATTTTCATTTTCAGCCCTGTAGTTCAACGGATAGAATGGGAGTTTCCTAAACTTTTGATCCGAGTTCGATTCTCGGCGGGGCTACTAAAAAGACTTTACAGCAATGTAAGGTCTTTTTTATTTTAAAGCGGTAGTGAAAGCGGGACTTCACGATGGCTCTTCTTAATAAAGAGAAATCAAAACAACCTCCTATTTCAAATTCAATAAAGTAACTTCCTAAATTTCCATATACAAGAAAGGGATTCATAACAGTACGTTCTGAATCCCTTTTTTATTTGAATTATTCTAAAAAAACCTTGCCGTAACTACGGAATTAATCGGTCCGTGCGAAGTTGTTCAAATAAATCGTAAAAGGAGTCCTCCGTTCTTTGAAAAACAGGAAATCCAAGTTTGCGACTTTTAGACATATCTGTCATCACTTCTATTGGACGTCCCAAGTCAAGATCCGTATGCCAAGGAGAAGCCAATTTATCTAAATCAGATTCTTCAAGCGCATATTGAACGGCAATGTCTTTCCAAACCGGAGCTTCATTTTTCATTTGTTCTTCAAGAGTATGAATTGTACCGTCAAAATTTATTGCTTCAATTCCGAACGATTCCGCTAATTTATTCCAAAGCCATTTCCAACGAAAAAAGTCGCCATTGACCACATTGAACGCTTCATTATGAGCCGCCGCTGTAGTGGAAGCCCAAATTAAATGTTCTGCCAATACTCTGGCATCTGTAACATCTGAAAGTCCATTCCATTGTGCTGCTGAGCCTGGCCACTGAAATGGCTTTCCTGTTTCTTTGCAAATGCTGGCGAATACGGCAAGCGTTGTTCCTAGATTCATTAAATTTCCAACTGCTTTTCCTATAATAGTATGTGGTCGGTGGATGCTCCATGTAAAACCATCTCGCGCTGCACCTGCATAAACCTCATCCTCCTGAGCATAATAAAAATTTTCTAAATCAAGGCGGGGTTGCTCTTCCCTAAGTGGTGTTTCCGGCAGAAACCCTTCTTTGGCGTAAGCCTCAAACGGCCCAAGATAATGTTTCAGTCCGGTGACAAGCGCTACGTGTTGCACTGATTTTTTAGGAGATAATGCTTCGAGAAGGTTTCTGATCATCAAGCTATTGACCCGAATATTTTCGGCTTCTGTATCTTGACGCATCCAAGTTGTAATGTAAATGTGTGTGGGAGAAATGTCCTTTAAAGCTGTTTTTAAATTATCCAAATCCAAAAGATCTGCAGCAACTGGCTGAAGATTTGCTATATTTTTCTGTGGATTTCTGGCTAAACCATAAGTCACCCAGCCTCTGTCAATAAGCTTTGTTGCGACATTATTACCCGTAATTCCGGTCGATCCAACTACCAATGCTATATTTTCCATATTTTTCTATTAAGATATTATAGAACAAATTTCGAAAATAATACATAGATTATAAAGGACTTACCGCACAAATAATTTGTGACCTATATCACGTTAATGTGACAAGCGGCTCAATGTTTCTCTTGAAATCCCCAGATAAGAGGCTATTAAAGTTTTAGGAATACGGTGTATCAAATCCGGATATAGCTGAATAAATTGCATGTATCGTTCCTCTGAATTCTTGCTCATCAGCGAAAGAATACGGTTTTGAAGTGCAATATTTCCAGCAGTCATTTTCTGCAAAAAGAAGAATTCCATTTTTTGTAATTCGGCACACAGTTTTTCTCTGTTTTCAAGAGTGATATAAAAGGTTTGTGCATCTTCTAAGCAGTCAATATTAAGTGTAGCGTTTTGCTTATTGTAAAAACCTTGATTATCAGTAATCCACCAATCTTTCATGGCAAATTGCAAAATGTGTTTTTTACCTGACTTATCAATGTAAAAAGATTTCAACAAGCCTTTTACAACAAAGTGAACGTACGGTACAGGATTTTCCTGCTGAACAATATATTGGTGCTTTTTATAGTTACCCACCAAAAAATGAGACAGTACAAATTGAAATTCATCGTCTGATAATGAAACAATTTTTTCAATTTGTTGCCTTAAAACTGCTTCCATAGTTCTTTATTAATATTGCGTAAAAATACGAATTAAAAGAACGATTTAAAACCATTACAATCGCAAACATCAATAAATCTAGTCCAATTCTTGATCAAATTGAAAACTAAATTCTTGGTTATTTTATTTTAATAAAAATGCGAATCTTGTGCATTCAGGAGCATCCACTTTTTATCGCTATTCAATTTAAAGGTACCAATATGCTCCTTGTTCCATTCATTAGGTCCTATTAACGATAAGAAATTTACGCCTTCAGCATCTCTGTACAAATGATAGATTTCACCAATTACGGGTTCAAATGAAAATTTAGCACTGTACACTAATTCATTCCATTCGTATTCTTGCATCAACTTTTCATATTGAATCTTGAGTTCGTTAAACTTATTCCCAAGTTCTTTATTTACATTATCAATACCTCTGCTTTTCCAAGAAACAACATCTCCAACACTAATCACCGGAGCCCCAACATTAGTAGCGTAAGGCAATACATTTGCATTAAACCCTTTTTCAGCTGAGTATACAACATTATCTGGTTTTTTATTTTCCATCAAATTTTCCTTTATTTTTTCAATTAATTACAAGAAATCAATCAGCAACGTTTTATTTATTATTTTTAAAATGTTTACACGTGCAACCCTTTTCAATGTTTAACAACGTTTTGTTTTAAGTAGAAGTCGACTCACAAATTTAAAAAGTACATTTTAAAATAATTTTGTTTAATAATTTTTACGCAAAGTTAAACAAATATTTCAAACTGGCAGTATAATTCAATCTTTGAAGGGAAATATTAAACTTGTTTTGACTTCATATTCTAAAACTAAAAAAATATTTTTTTCAATGTGTCGCAACAACACATTTATTTTTTACATTTGGAAGACTATAACAAGCTACTATACTGATAAATAAACCATCATGAAACCAAAAATTCTTCTTCTTCCTTCACTCCTATTAGTAGTTTTCTCCTTGAAGGCGCAAACCAAATGGACCGAAACAATTAAAGACTCTCACACGATTATCCAAAATAAAGGAGGTCAAACATTAGGCTATTCGCCAAAATCAGGAATTAAAATCCTACAAGTTAATGGTTTGGCTTTTAAGGACCTCAACAAGAATGGGAAATTAGATATCTATGAAGATTGGAGAAAGCCCGTAGCAGATCGTGCCAAAGATCTTGCCGCAAAAATGACGGTAGAGCAAATGGCCGGATTAATGTTATATAGCAGGCATCAAGCTATTCCTGCAGCCGAAGCGGGAATGTTTACGGGAACTTACAACGGAAAACCATTTTCAAAAAGTAGTGCAAAATCATCTGATTTGTCTGACCAGCAAAATGCATTTTTAACCAAAGATAATTTACGTCATGTGTTGATGACATCTGTTGAAAGTCCAACGGTTGCCGCAACTTGGAACAACAATATACAAGCAGTAGTCGAAGGCATTGGAATGGGCATCCCTTCTAATAACAGTTCTGACCCAAGAAATGGAGCCAATAAAGATGCCGAATACAATGCAGGTTCAGGAGGAGCTATATCGCAATGGCCCGAAGAATTAGGATTAGCCGCTACATTTGATGCCGCTATCACGGAACAATTTGGCGCTATTGCAGCCAAAGAATACAGAGCTATGGGAATCACCACAGCGCTATCGCCACAAATTGATTTGGCCACAGAACCAAGATGGAATCGTTTTGTGGGTACTTTTGGCGAAGACCCAAAACTGGCAACTGATATGGCAAGAGCCTATGTAGATGGGTTTCAAACATCACCAGAATCGATTGCTGCGTATGAAGGATGGGGAAATAAAAGCGTCAACGCGATGATTAAACACTGGCCAAGTGGAGGCCCAGAAGAAGGAGGTCGAGATGGACATTTTGCGTACGGGAAATTTGCCGTGTATCCGGGAAATAATTTCGAAACCCATTTAAAACCCTTTACCGAAGGCGCTTTTCAATTAAAAGGAGCTACTAAAAAAGCGTCTGCTGTGATGCCGTATTACACGATTTCGTATGGTCAGGACAAAAAATACGGAGAGAATGTGGGTAACGGATTCAGTAAATACATTATTACCGATTTACTAAGAGACCAATATGGGTATGACGGAGTGGTTTGTACCGATTGGTTAATTACTGCCGATGAAGGACCTAAACCTGATGTGTTTTCGGGAAAATCTTGGGGTGTTGAAAAATTAAGTGTAGCCGAAAGACATTATAAAGTCTTAATGGCGGGAGTGGATCAATTTGGTGGAAATAATGACATTAATCCAGTCCTTGAAGCGTATCAAATGGGAATAAAAGAACACGGTGAACCATTTATGCGCAAGCGTTTTGAGCAATCAGCAGTTCGTTTGCTTTTGAATATTTTCAGAGTGGGATTATTCGAAAATGCCTATTTAGATCCTAACGAGACCAAAGCTATTGTGGGAAAAGCGGAGTTTATGAAAGCAGGATACGATGCGCAGTTGAAGTCGGTTGTGCTGATTAAAAACCAAAATAAAACCTTGCCAATCGCAAAAGGAAAAACGGTGTATATCCCGAAAAGAGTTACTCCGGCAGGAATCAACTTTTTTGGTCAGCCATCTCCTGAAAAAATTGAATATCCGGTCAATTTAGAATTGATTAAAAAATATTATACCGTAACGGAAGATCCCAATAAAGCGGATTTTGCCATAGTATTTATCAAAAGTCCAATCAGTGGCGGATACAGCAGAGCCGACAGAGAAGCCGGCGGAAATGGATATGTGCCCATTAGTTTGCAATTAAATGACTATACCGCAGTCTATGCCAGAGCGCAAAGTATTGCTGCCGGAGATCCTCTAATTGACCCAACGATCACCAACCGTTCGTATTTGAACAAAACGTCAAAGTCAAATTCGTATCCAGATTTAAAAACTATTCTGGAAACCAAGAAAGCTATGAAAGGAAAGCCAATATTGGTCTCTGTGAATATTTCTAATCCAATGGTTTTTGGAGAATTTGAAAAAGAAGTCGATGCTATTTTGGGAGAATTTGGCGTTCAAATAGAAGCATTACTCGATATTGTTTCGGGCAAAACAGAACCTTCCGGATTGTTACCTTTGCAAATGCCAATAAACATGACGACAGTCGAAAAACAATTAGAAGACGTTCCTCATGACATGATTCCGTATACAGATGCTAACGGAAATGCATATGATTTTGGTTTTGGCTTGAACTGGAAAGGGGTAATCAAAGACGCTAGAACTGCAAAATACAGCGTTAAGAAGTGATTTTTTTATTCAATATCAAAACTAACCACCTAAAAAATAGATGGTTAGTTCTGATATTTTCAAAATTTTGAACTGAATTATTGCTACAAAGTCAGAACTATACTAACTCACTTTTGTTAATTCTAAGCAAATTTAGAGGCTTATTAGTCTTTTTAAATCCTTGTTTACTACCTTTAAAAAAGAAATTTGTTTTAAAAAGGCCTAAAACCCAAACTTATGAAAAAAATTACATTAGTTTCTCTTTCAATTATATCCTTCCTTTCTTTCAGCTGTGATGCGCAGGTAAAGTCCAATGACATCCCTATTAAAGACGAAGTGAAAAACTACACACTCGAAACCGTGGTTTCAGATATTGCTATTCCTTGGGGCATGACTTGGTTGCCAGACGGCAGCATGCTAGTTACCGAAAAAAGCGGTGTATTATACCAAATCAAAAATGGAACAAAAACAGAAATTAAAAATGTTCCCCAAGTATACATTCGCGGACAAGGCGGGTTGTTAGACATTGCTTTACACCCTAACTATGCTCAAAACGGATGGATCTATATGACCTTCGCTTCAGATGAAGGCGAAGAAACGGGCGGTCATACAAAACTCATTCGAGCAAAATTATTAGATGGGAGTCTGACACAAATAGAATCACTTTACAAAGCCAGTCCAAACACTACAAAAGGACAGCATTTTGGTTCCCGAATTGTATTTGACAACGACGGCTATTTGTATTTCTCTGTTGGTGAACGTGGGGAACATTTTGTAAATCCACAAGACATTACGCGCGATGGCGGTAAGATATACCGATTAAATGATGATGGAACCATTCCTAAAGACAATCCGTTTGTCGGCCAGTCCGGAGCCAAAGAAGCTATTTATACCTATGGAAATCGCAATCCGCAAGGAATGGCAAAAAATCCAGTAACAGGGGAAATATGGGCTCATGAACACGGACCAAAAGGTGGTGATGAAATCAATATCATAAAAAAAGGAGTCAATTACGGATGGCCAGTCGTTACTTATGGCATCGATTATGACGGAACAACCATCAGCAAAGAAAATGAAAAACCAGGCATTGAAAAACCTATCTATTATTGGTTGCCGTCCATCGCGCCAAGCGGAATGACTTTTGTAACCAGTGATAAATATCCAGACTGGAAAGGCCATTTACTAGTTGGTTCTTTGAAATTCCAATATCTTGAATTACTAAAGTTGAAAGGCAAAGAAGTTATTGGCAGACAAAAAATAGCAACCGATATTGGTCGTTTGCGTAATGTGGCACAAGGTCCAGACGGCTATATTTATATGGGCGTAGAAGGAAAAGGAATTATTAAAATTATACCGAATTAAATGATGTTAACAACGAAATTATTTTTAGGATTTGGAATATTTGTATTGGGAAGCTTCTCTTTCGAAAACCCATTTTCCCCAGACAACTATATCGACTTCAATAAAGAAACAACTGGTGTTTCAAAAATTCAGTCACCCGGAAAAGAAATTTATGCTGATTTTTGCATGTCATGTCATGGTGTAAATGGCAAAGGAGACACTAAGAACTTCCCTCCTCTTGACGGTTCTGACTGGCTGAAAACCAAGCGGAATCAAAGTATTGCTGCGGTAAAATTTGGACAAAGTGGCGAAATTATTGTCAATAAAATTAAGTACAACGGCAACATGCCTGCTATGGGACTTACGGATCAAGAAGTTGCTGATGTGATGAATTACATCATGACTTCCTGGAGCAATAAACAAACTAAAGTCGTTACCGAGAAAGAAGTCGCAGCGATTAAAAAAATAAAATAAGGACTTAAGTTTAGTATCTAAAAAACATACGCTACCGAAAAACCACCGTAAAAATTGACGGGATTTCCAGGATAAAAATAACGTGGCGCAGCATTTCCAAAACCAACTGCGTTAGGTAAAATATTAGCCGCATATTTAGTATCCAAAGCATTATTGACTCCAGCATTAAGCTCTGTTTTCAGGATTTTAAAAATGGTGAAAACATAGGTCGTTTTAATATCAAGCAACGAATACCGCGCACTGTATTTTGTATTGGAATCGTTTAACGGAATTTCACCCATCGTTCGGAAAGAAGTGTTGACACTAAACCCATTATTTGTGTTTAAATCTACTCCAAAATTGAATTGTTTTTCGGGAACGCCAGTCAATTGGTTTCCCGAATAATCAGCATCACCATCCAAGAATTCTTTGAATTTAAAGTTATTCACCGCTGCTGAAAAATAAGGTGTGATTTGAAAATGATTTAGTTCCAAAAGTTTGTAATTAACCAAGAATTCCAATCCCGTATGCGAGCTACTGCCTGCATTAATCCCTACAAATTGGTCATTGGCAGTACGTCGTGCCACCAATAAATTTTCAATTTGTGTGGTATAAAACGTTACTTCGCTATATACTTTGTTTTTAAGCCAGTTCCCTTTGAAACCCAATTCATAATTCCATCCTATTTCTGGTTTCAAATCAGTGTTTATTTGACCTTCGGGAGTCAACGTTTCAGCAACTGAAGGAACCGAAAATCCTTTGCTAATTGAGGTGAATATGTTTTTTCCTTTACTTACCTTATACGACAAACCAACTCTTGGCGACCACACATTTCCAAAAGTAAAGGGCATTTTTTGACCGCCGGAACTATTTTCGAGAACATCTTCTAATGAATATTTAGTTGTGTTTAGTGCCACACCGGTTTCCAGATGCAGTTTTTCTGAAATCCACAGTTCCATTTGTAAAAAGTAGTTGGTGTAATTCCTATTTTGTTTGATGGCGCTAAACTCTGCACCTTGAATACTTCCTTGACCCGGTTGCGACTGGTATAAGTTCTCAAAAAGAGAATACTGATATTTTTCGGTTAATAATTCGGTGCCAAAACTCAACTCAAAGGGCAAGGAGAACAATTGATCTTTATAGTTCACATTGGAACGAAAGCCTAGCGAACTTATTTCTTCGTCTAATATATCAAACGGTCTGGGTTCGTAGGCCTCTTTAAAATTAGAAAAAATACTAGTTTGAATAGACCATTTTTGAGAAAACTGATGCTCGTACCCCAATCCAAGCATAAATTTATCATAAGACTCAAAACCTTGTGCGGCTGCCCATGTAGCGGCTGCTTTTTCCGGATTATTTCTTAAATCAGTCTCATTAACAGAGCTTGGAATAAAAGCTTTCAATCGGGTGAACGTTCCTAAAAATGATAAACTACCTTTGGAATTAACTTTTTGTTTGCCGTGCAGGTTGAATGATTTTCTATTATAAGAACTATTTTCCCTAAATCCGTCACTTTGTAAATCCGTAAAACTTGTGAAAACATTCGTTTTAGAATCGCTGTAACCTGCCGAAAGTCGGTTTTGTAACAACCCAAAACTTCCAAAAGTGACTGTTGACTTCCCAAACGATTCCAGTAATGGAGTTTCTCTTGAAAACAACTGAATCACACCGCCCAAACCGGATCCAAAACTAGTGGAATTTGGTCCTTTTATGATTTCTATTTTTTCGATGGAAGCCAAATCAATATCGTCAATCGTTGTTTCTCCTTCACCAGAAGTTAATGGAATACCGTCAAAATAGGCTTTTATTTTATTAGTTCCATATTGAGATCGGGCGCCAATACCACGAATCGTAATCCTGTTGGTATTCAAAGCACCTTGTTGCATGGTAACCCCCGGAATTTTATTTAAAACCGGAGTTAGTATAATTCCGTCACTTCTATTAATGTCGGCAGCAGTAATCACTGACACAGAAGAAGCTGTATTTTGAAGTACATTTTTGATTGGCGAACCTTTCAAAGTGATTTCTGAAAGGGCTATTGTATCTTTTTTTATTTGGCCAAAAACAGTCGAGATAGTACATAAAAAAAGGAAGAAAGAAAGGCGATTTTTGAACAATTTTTAGATATTTAGTGGTATTAAAAACTTTGATAAAGTTAGTATTTTCTTTCTGTTTCCAAAATCATTTCTGAACAAAGAACGAATTTATAAAAAGGCTGTTTTTACCAGTAAAGATGAAATTTAAATTCTGTTCCTTGCTGTTTTGAATTCGATTTATGCAAATGATAAAAATTACATAAAGGTCTTATTAAACCGTAAATTATATAAAAAATAGCGTTTGGAAAGACTACTTTAGGGGAAAAGGCGTTCTTTAAAAAACATATCTTTGTAATTAACACCAAAAAATAATTATCTTTAAACGAAGACATTCATTTTAAATAAAAAATAATACCGACCTATGAAAAAATCAACAATTGCATATATCACAATTCCTTTATTAGTGTTAAGTACCATTGCCTGCAATCGCAGCAAAGCAGCTGATTCTGATAAGGAAATAGAGAAAACAGCCATCGTAAAAGTAGATTCGGTAGAGAAAAAAACAGTTCTTACCATTGACACGCTAGATTTTAATAAAAGAATG
Organism: Flavobacterium sp. W20_MBD1_R3; assembly: GCF_052119725.1. Lineage (NCBI taxonomy): Bacteria > Pseudomonadati > Bacteroidota > Flavobacteriia > Flavobacteriales > Flavobacteriaceae > Flavobacterium > Flavobacterium sp. W20_MBD1_R3. The sequence goes on along the minus strand of NZ_JBGQOR010000004.1, from coordinate 79,411 downwards.
ATTGCCTTAAGTAATAATGACACTACTGGAAGATGGCCCGTTAAAGCACCCTATCCTTTGCCGGGCGCTCTATTGCCGTATAATAGAATCATTGCCTATTACGGTAACTTATATTCTACGCGAATGGGAATCTTGGGTGAAATTCCCCGAAAACAAATGTTGGCGAAATTACAAGGCGAAGTTGCCAAATGGCAGGCTGCTGATTCTACTGTCAAAGCAATTCCGGCTTTGCATTACATTGCAGTTACGGCTCAAGGCGCGCCGGGAAAAAATAATATGTATCGTATGCGAATGCCTTTTAAACAAATAGACACCATAATAAGTTGGGCAAAACCCATTAATGCGTTGGTGTTTTTAGACATTCAGGTGGGTCACAGTACGGTTAAAGCCGAAGTAGCAGAACTAGAACAATACCTTTCTATGCCAAATGTACACCTAGGAATTGACCCTGAATTCTCGATGAAAAACGGAGAACGTCCAGGCTCTAAGATTGGACATTTTACGGCCGCAGACATCAATGATGCGATTGACATATTGGCCAAGATTGTACGCAAAAATAAATTGACCCCAAAAGTGCTGGTAATACACCGTTTTACGCAAGGAATGGTAAAAAATTATAAAGAAATCAAAACCGTTCCCGAAGTTCAAATCGTTATGGATATGGATGGCTTTGGAAGTCAAGTATTAAAAAAAGATTCTTACATCAGTTATATTTACAGAGAGCCTGTACAATTCACAGGTTTTAAATTGTTTTACAAAAATGATAATAAAAACAACTGGAAAATTTACACTCCAGAACAATTAGTAAAATTCACACCAAAACCAATTTATATTCAGTACCAATAATTTACTATTTGATTTATGAAGAATATTCTTTATTCCGTTTCTATTGGTTTTTTTTTATTAGTTGGATGCCAATCAGAATCTCGTAAAATAATCCCAGAAGCTCCGATTGTTATTGCTCCTGCAAAAATTATTGTCCCAAAAAAAGTAGCAGCTGATGCGACGACCATTCTTTCAAAAAAAGAAGTTCCCATTTTATGTTATCATAATATCAGAGATTTTAGCGCCAGCGCGAGCGGAAATATGAAAGTATACACCGTAAAACCAGATGCTTTTGCAGAACAAATGAAAGCCTTAGCGGCTGCAGGATACGAAACCATATTGCCGGAACAACTACACAATTATTTAGTTTTTGATGGTCCGTTACCCGCAAAACCAATACTAATTTCCTTTGATGATACACGGGAAGAACAATTTCGCATTGGCGCGGCCGAAATGAAAAAATACGGTTTCAAAGGAGTGTTTTTTATTATGACTGTGTCCATAAACCGTCCCGGATATATGACTAAAGAGCAAATCAAAAGCTTAGCTGATAACGGGCATGTTATAGGCGCACATACTTGGGATCACCACATGGTTACAAAATATACTGGTGACGATTGGAATACGCAATTGGTAAAACCAAAAGCAAAACTGGAGGAAATCATAGGAAAACCCGTAACCGATTTTGCGTATCCGTTTGGATTATGGAATACTGCAGCTATTCCTGAAATTAAGAAAAGTGGTTATGAAATGGCTTATATATTATCTACCAAAAGAGATTCTGTTGATCCATTATACACTATCAGACGAATTATAGTTTCAGGAACTTGGTCTACTGAAGGAATGATGAAAGCGGTAAATTCATCCTTTAATAAAACGGAATAGTTTATCTACAAATTCTGAATTTTGTATTTGTGGAGCTAATTTACACCAACCTATCAAAATACTAATTAAGAATACAACCACTGAAAAGGTTCCTTATAAAACCCGTAATTATTAGATTCCAAGAGTTTCTTAACTAAAATCATAGTCACAAAAAAAAGCACTATCATATTCCTAAGAATATAATAGTGCTTTTTTTATGTAAACAATTGTTTTTATCTTGGTGACAACCAGCTTGAAGGGTTATTATACGTCGTATTTTGCAGGATTAGGAATTTGATTATTGTTTTTCCTGTCTCACCGTTAGTTCTTACTTTTCCAAGGCTTTGCTTGATACTTACCTTATCTCCTTTGCTCACACTCACGGAACTTAAATTTTGATACACCGTGAAAAAATCTCCGTGTTGAATCATAACCGCTTTATTTACGGGTGATAAAACCATAACGCTAGTGACTTCTCCGCCAAAAACGGCTCTCGCACTTGCGCCTTGATCTGTCGTGATTTCAACGCCGCTATTGTGTACGGTTATCGTATTGAACAAAGGATGTGCTTGGTTTCCATATCCTAATGAAACATACCCTTTTTCAACCGGATAAGGCAGCCTTCCTCTGTTAGCTCTAAAATTATCTGCAATAATTTTGGCTTCTGGAGTTAACTCAATTTTAGAGGATGACACCGCAGCTCTAGAAACTGGAGCGCTTGGATTAGCTTTTGCTTTTTCTAAGGCCGCTTTCCTATTGGCTGCAGCAATAGCCTCTCGGATCAGTTTGTTAATTTGTCTGTCAATTTTTTTATACTCTTGTTGATTTTTTCTGATTTCTTGTGAAATCTTACTTTTATCTTTTTTAATAACACTCACTAACTTCAACTGCTCTTTTTTCTCTTTTTCAAGTGACAACCGTTCCTTTTCATTTTCAGCAATTAGTTTTTGTTTTTCCTTTTTCTGCATACTCAATTTATCGTTGTAGTCCAATAACTGAGTAGACTTAGATTTAATCTCTTCACCTTGCGTTTTTCTAAAGCTCGTGTACTGCTTCATGTATTGCGCTCTTTTGTATGCCTGCAAAAAGTTTTCGGACGACAATAAAAACATAGCTCGACTCTCTGATGAACGGCTTTTATATGATTTTAAAATCATTTCCGAATAATCTTCCTTAAGCTCAATTAATTCTTTCTTAAGCTTATTAATTTGAACCTGATTAATATACATGTCATTGTTAAGCAACTTGGTTTGCTTTTCAGTGGTATTTATTAATTTTTCTTTAAGCTTAATTTTAGTGCTTTGAATAATCACCACATTAAGAGCTGATTTCTCTTTTTTCTTTACGTTTCGCAGTAATCTTTCGTTTTCTCGAATTTCTTTTTGAATTTGGGCTTTACGTTCTTCTAATTTTTCTTGTTGAGATTCTTGACTCCATAATAATGAAGTGGTACAAATTAAAATTAGGCTTAGGAGAAATTTTGGCATATCGAAAAAATATTTTTGCTAATTTACTTAATTATAATTCTTTTGTACCCATTTGGCACACTATAAGGAAAAGAAAGTTCTTCATTGAACGTTACCGTATTGTAATCTAAATTGATTTCTGTATTTCCTTTCTTCTGAAACGTATTGATTAAAACACTTGTAGGCAATGTTGCCTCGTTGTATACTTTGTTGTCTGCATATGCGACTTTGATCATTCGCTCTTCGGCAGTTTGCGTGATTTCTTGCTTTTGAACTAAAAATTTATCGGCATCCAAAAAGAATGATTTTTTCGTGTTTTTGTTCGATGTATCATCTAATCGATACGTTTGTTCTAATAATGTTTGTAAATATTTCCCTTTAGTCAAATCATCAATGGCCTGACCTAACAACATGTTCTGGATTTTATTGTAATCTAAATCCGTTCCCAACCATTGGCTTAAACTACTGAAATCACCTTCAAAATAGTTCCCATTTATTTTTTCGTAATAGCTCACTGTACTTGGGGTGATTAATGCTTTTGCCATCGTAATTCCAAGAAAACGAATGCTTACCAAAATTTGTTCGTCTTTCTTGATTTTAATTTCAGCAGTAACATTTTGTGTTTGTTTGTCATCCGCATAACGGGCGCTAGATTTAATATATAATGTAGAAAATTCGTTTTTATTGTTGTAATGATTTTCTATTATTTTTTTGGCCGACATTTGTTCTGCTGCTGCAACTGGCTCATTACTGGCTGCAATAGCAATGGCTTTCGATTTACAAGACACCATAAAAACAGTAAGTAGTACTAGTATTGAAATTTTTTTGATCATTTTTTTTCTTTTAATAATTGATTGGCTTTAGCAAAAAACAAGTCTTTTTTCTTGAAATCTCCCAAACCATTATATGCTTCTCCAAGTTGGATATTGAAATTGATTTCCAACTCTTTATTCTCCACTACATAATCCATGCCCATTTCTAAAAAATCCTTCGCTTTTTTAAATTGTTGCAGCTGATTGTTAGCTAAACCTGCATAATAATAAAATTGAGGCTGGGTTGGAAAAGTCTCGACCAGTGCCAACGATTTTTTAGCGACTGCATCAAATTGTTTCATCTCTGTATGCGCTTGAAGCAAAAGTAAATTCGTTTCTACAGTATCGCCTAATCCCTTGCTTGCCGCTTTTTCATAATACACAATGGCTTTGTCCCATTGTTTCTTTACCTGATAAAACTTCCCTATTTCTTTGGCTACATCTACGGAAGTATCCTTGCCGAAATAACTGACAGCCCTCTCTAAATCAGTAGAATACTGCGCGTTCTTATCGGTAAAGATCAGAAACTCATTCAAAATTCGGTGTTTAATCTTCGAATCTATTTTGGCACTGGCCAAAACAATATTCATTGCTTTGATCGCTTTTGGTGCGTCATTTGCATCCAGATAATTTTTGAATAAACTGACTTGCGCCCACTCCGAATCTGGAATTGCTTTTTCTAGTTTTTGAACTGTTTCAAAAGCTTTTGTTTCTTCATTATTTTTAGAATACAAAAAGATCAAACTGATATAATTGAACTCATCCTGCGGATTTTTAGCAATCAGATCTTCCAAATTAGTAATCTCCATATTCTGAAATTTACCTACGGATAAAATCTGGCTTTTGTACAATTCCCTACGGTCTGTTTTTCCATAGGTTTCATTGAGTTCCTGAATCAGCGCCAACGCTTTTTCATACTGATTGGTCCCCATATAGAGTGAGGTCAAATCTTCTTTGTATTTGGGATCAAATTCAATCAACTTATTGATGACGGTAATTCCCTGAGTGAAATTTTTAGTTTCGTAACTCACATCATACATTCCTATCCAGAACCATTTGTTTTCAGGATCAATCTTGGTCGCGTTTTCAAAGTAATTATAGGCGCTTTTATACTCTTTTAGTGCTAAATAATTCTTTCCCAATTCATAATATACGGTGGCATCATTGGGTTTAATTTTATTGGCTTTATCCAAAGCTACTATTGCTTTATCATAATTCTCAATCCCTTTTTGCAACAACGATTCATAAAAAAGTTCCTGAAACTGATCTATATCGAGCTTGATTTCCTCGGGTTCCGTTTGTGCCCACAGCAAAGCCGAATTGCATTGCAAAACGAGAAATAAAATTATGAAAGCGCTTTTTTTCATGCTGTATTTTTAATCCTGAATCTTTATCATATAATACCACTTAACATTACAAATAATAACATTTCGTCGCATACTTGTTTAAACATATAAGTCATATAAGTTTTGAATTAATTCAAGTAAAACCAATAGTTCATTTAAGCGAAGCCACATAGCCTTACAAGACTCGTATGTTTAAAATTAAATACTTTTATTTTTGATTATAGCATTAAAGTAGTTGGACCTATTTAATGTCATACTAAAAAATGAGTGAAATACTATTTAATATATAAGTCATATAAGAATTAAACCTTAAATGACCTTATGATTGTTTACGTTACATAAGGCTAACACAATTGAAACTTAAACTTACATGACTTATATGGTAAAAAAATGCAACATTGTTTTATTCTTATTGCTTAGTGCATTGATTGAACCCTTTTACTCCAATACCGAATAATCTCCAATACTAATGCTGGTAAAATTCCCATCAAAACTCGCATGATTTCCGATCATTGCATTGTCCAAAGTTGCATTTTTGATATGAGAATGGGTTTGTACCAAACTGTTTTTTATCGTACTGTTTGAAACATGGCATCCATCGCCCAAAGATACATTTGGACCAACAGTTGCATTAATTAATACTACATCTTTACCGATATAACAAGGCGGAATAATCGTCGAATTCTCTAATTTGACATCAAAATCGACTAAATGTGCGCCATCATTATGCAAGAATCCTAACATTCTGGAATTAGTTTCCACAGTTACATTCTTGTTACCGCAATCCATCCATTCGTCTACTTTACCGGGAACGAAAGTCATGCCTTTGGCCATCATTTGTTTGATTCCGTCATTTATCTGGTATTCGCCACCATGGATAATGTTGTTGTCTAATACTAATTGCAGTTCGTTTTTCAACACGGCCACATCTTTAAAATAGTAGATTCCAATTACGGCAAGGTCAGAAACAAAAGTTGCTGGTTTCTCTACTAATTCTACTATTTCATTCGCTTCATTCAGTTTTACAACACCAAAAGCTTCTGGTTCGTCTACTTGTTTTACCCAAATTACACTATCCGCATTTTTATCTAAATCGAAATCGGCCCGGATTAATGTATCCGCGTAGGCAATAACTGCGGGTCCACTCAAAGAATCTTTGGCACACATAATGGCGTGACCGGTTCCTAAAGCCTCGTTTTGGTAATAAATAGTGCCTTTGGCGCCTAATTTTTGTGCGATAGCAAGTAGTTCTTCTTCTACTTTTTTGCCAAATGTTTCATGAATAATAAAAGCTACTTCTTCGATATCTTGATTCAACACGCCGGCAATATCTTCGACGAGACGATGCACGATTGGTTTTCCTGCAACAGGAATTAAAGGTTTAGGAATGGTTAATGTATGTGGGCGAAGGCGTGATCCACGACCGGCCATTGGAACAATTATTTTCATGTTTTTATTTTTAACCGCAAAGTTCACGAAGGGATTCGCAAAGTTCACGAAGGTTTTTATTGTTATTTGGCCAAAGATTTAACGGATTAAACCGATTTTCACTTCTTTGTATTTAAAATATCTTATTTAATCGATTTTCAAAACTGTTAACTGCGACTGAACACTGAATACTTATTTGACTCCAGTACTTCCAAAACCACCTTCACCTCTAGAGGTTTCTGTCAGTTCCTGTACTTCGATCCACTCCGCACGTTCGTGTTTTGCGATGATGAGTTGGGCAATGCGTTCTCCGTTTTGGATCACGAAATCTTCATTGGATAAATTTACTAAAATAACTCCAATTTCGCCACGATAATCGGCATCTACTGTTCCGGGAGCATTTAGGACCGTAATTCCGTTTTTGGCAGCCAGACCGCTTCTTGGACGCACTTGCGCTTCGTAACCTATAGGTAATTCTATAAAAAGACCTGTTTTTACGATAGCTCTTCCCAATGGTTTTAGTGTTATGGATTCCGATAAGTTGGCACGTAAGTCCATTCCTGCCGAGGCTATGGTTTCATAGTTGGGCAAGGCATGCTGTGATTTGTTGATTATGTTTATTGTCATTGTTTTTTTATTTTGATGTGCTGTAGGGACAAGTCGCGACTTGTCCCTACTTGTCCGTATGTGTTCTTTTGTATTGTTTTCGATTTTTTTTTAGCCCTGATTGAAGCGGCATCCTTTTCTTTTTTTCTTTAAAAAAGAAAAGATACAGCAAAAAGCAGGAAATAGCTCCTAAAAACCAAATTCTAATTCTTTTTTCGGTTCAACATTTTGATTAATAATTCTTTTTCATTGTAGTATATAAAATACATAAACACCAGTAATAACGTGATTCCTACGTAATAATTCTCTCTGAAACCGTAAAAGGAAACTGCCGAAAATCCTACTGAAATCAATAGGTACATGCCAATTTTGTTGATATCATACGGTATAGGATAATATTTATTTCCAAAATAATAGGAAATGGTCATCATGCTTCCGTACGCCGCAATAGTAGCAATTGCCGACCCATAATAACTCATTGTTGGGATCAGTAGGCAATTTAACACCAATGTAATTATGGCTCCCACGATGGAGATATAGGCGCCAATATGGGTTTTGTCTATTAGTTTGTACCAAACCGAAAGATTGGTATAAATCCCTAAGAAAAAATTGGCCAGAATAATCAGCGGTACTACTTTCATGGCTTCCCAATAGGACTCATCCCGAATCATAATGACTTTTAATACATCTGCAAAAACGATCACCGACAATAATATAAAAGACCCAAAAATGACAAAATATTTGGTAATAGTCGCATACGTTTGCGGCGCATCCTCACTATCAGCATGGCTAAAAAAGAAAGGTTCAATTCCTAACGTATAGGCTGTACGGTACAAAACCATGAACAAACCAAGCTTGTAACAAGCGGAATATACCCCTACTTCGGCAGCGGCAATATCCGGTGGCAATAAATAGCCCAGTAAAATTTTGTCGAATTGTTCATTAATGGCAAATGCGATTCCGGCCACCATAATGGGCATACCATATTGCATCATGCGTTTCCAAAGCGAATAATCAAACTGCCATTTGAGTTTGAAATAATTGGGGGACAGCAGTATAAATGTAAGCAAGCTGGCAACGATATTGGACACAAAAATATAACCTATTTGAAAATCTTCTAGGTATAAAGAGCGTAAAATACTGTCAGGATTTGATGCTGCAATTGCAGGTAAATAACTCAAAAAGAAAAGGTTCAGAAACAAATTGACGGCTACATTTCCTATTTTGATTATGGCGTATTTTATGGGTTGCTGATTGACTCTTAATTTAGAGAATGGAACAATCACCAAGGCATCAAGCACTAAAATCCAAATGGTGTAGCTGATGTACTGTTGGTCTATTCCGGACCAAAGAGACAGCGTGTTTCGGAACACTAACGCTATAAAGAGAAACGTTATGGACGTCCAAAAAATTGAAATCGAGGTGGTTTCTACAACTGAATCCTTGTTGGTTTCTTTGTTGTAGAATCTAAAAAAAGCGGTTTCCATTCCGTACGCAAGAATCACGTTAAAAAAAATCATAGCAGCAAAAATGATAGAAACCTTTCCGTATGCTGCTTTTGGGAGTAAATCAGTGTATAAGGGCACCAATAAGAAACTGAACATGCGCGGCACAACTGTTGCTAATCCGTAAATGGCGGTCTGTTTAAAAAGGTTTTTATATAATCCCAAAATGGTGTGTCAATTAAAATTAAGGAAACAAAAATAACTAATTCTTTGGTTTAAACCGATGAAGTGAATGTTTGTTTTGAAGCAGATCCATCAGTAACGAAAGCCTTCAATTTGCAAAAGATTATCGCAAGGGTCTTTCTAGGACATTCGATATTTTATAAAAAAGGGTTTTACTCTCTTTCGTATATTCCAAAATTGCTTCATTGCGTTGTAAATCAAACTTAGATTTTTGAATGACCGGCGCTTTATTGCCGTATTCCTTGCTAGGATTACTATCCATAATCAAATCTTCTTTTGTATTGTCTTGAGAAAAATGTGCTACAAAAGTATTTTTAGCGATTTCTTTTACCACAGATTCTTGATTGTGAAAGTAGATTTTTTCCAGTTTTATATTTGCTGACAGCGGATTTTTGAATTCGATATAAAAATTGATTCCGCTGCTCTCCGTACCTTTTTTGACTTTTTGGTAGAATACTGATTGTATTTCTTGAGGAAATTCCGTTTGAAGTTCTTGTTTCATGGCACAAAAAGTAAGGCTAATAGCGATAATCATTGAGAAAAAAATTATTATATATCTTTTCATAATTCTACATTTAGCTTAATCCTTCTTCGTTTAAAATCTTAAGAAAATGAAATCCTTTTGGGATATACCCTTGATTGTAATAAAAGCGATGCGCAGTATAGTTTCCTGTAAAAGCATCTAAAACGATCATGGTACAGCCGAGTTCTTTTGCTTTAGCATCAACATAATCCGTCAACATTTTGCCAATTCCTTTTTTACGGTGATCAGGGTGAACGATAAAATTATCAATTTCGAGGTACTTGCCTGACCAAAGCTTGGTTCCAGACCACAAACCTGAAAGTCCTACACAAACATCCCCTTCAAAAACGGCTACTTGTTTGTAATTATGGGGAATCATTTCCGATAAATACGAATCATACTTTTCTAAACTGAAATTGGTATATAAATGTAGCATAACTTCATATTGAGCCAGCATTTCCTGTTTAGTGGTCAGTTCTCTAAGTTCTAATTTCATTCTTCGTGGAATTATTTTAAACATTAAAATTAAACAAAAAAAGAGCCAACATCTGTTGGCTCTCCGAATATATTTTCACTCAATACAATATTACCCATTCAACGCTTCAGCACCACCAACAATCTCTAAGATCTCGTTAGTAATAGAAGCTTGACGTGCTTTATTGTACGTTAATTTCAATTGATTTCTTAATTCCGTAGCATTATCAGTTGCCTTGTGCATAGCCGTCATACGAGCTCCGTGCTCTGAGGCAAATGAATCACGTATTCCTTTGTACAACTGTGTCTTCAATGATTTTGGAATCAATGTCAACACGATTTCTTCTTTAGATGGCTCAAAAATATAATCACTAGGTGTTACTGTAAGATCAGATTTTATAGCTGCTAAAGGCAAAAATTGTTCGGTTTGAACGATTTGTGTAGCTGCATTTTTAAATTGGTTATAAATCAACTCAATTTTATCGTATTCACCAGCAACGAATTTCTCCATTAGTGAATCTGCAATTTTAGCCACATTATCAAAAGTCAAATCATCAAAAACAGCGCTTTCATTAGCTATAATCGGCAATGTTTTGCTCAAAACATCGTTTCCTTTTTTACCAACGGCAAAAACATCCACTTGTTTACCTGCATAAAATTCAGCACGACTTTTAGCCCCTTTGATTGCATTTGTATTAAAAGCACCTGCTAAACCTCTGTTAGAAGTTATTACAACAAGTAATACTTTCTTGATTTCGCGTTGCGTTGTAAACGCTCCACCAGCATCACCTTCGAGTGTAGCAGAAAGATTTTGCAATAATTCCGTTAATTTTTCGGCATAAGGGCGCATTGCTGTGATTGCATCTTGTGCTTTCTTTAGCTTTGCTGCAGAAACCATTTTCATTGCTGATGTAATTTGCATCGTAGATGAAACGGAAGTAATTCTATTACGGATTTCCTTTAAATTTGCCATTTTATTTATAGTGAAGAGTGAGTCGTGAAAAGTGAATAGCCAAAACTACTCACTTTTCACTTTTCACTAAATTAGTTATATTTTGCTGATAATTCTTTTGCTACAGTTTCTATTACATCTGTAATTTCATCTGTTAATTTTCCTGCTTTCAACGCATCAAGAGTCGCTCTGTGTTTGTTGTTCAAGAATTCCAAGAAATCTTTCTCAAATTCTCTTACTTTATTCACAGGAACATTTCTCAATAAGTTTTTAGAACCAGCATAGATAATTGCTACTTGGTCTTCAACAGTATATGGATCGTTCAAACCTTGTTTCAAGATTTCAACGTTTCTTTTTCCTTTTTCAATTACGTTTAAAGTTACTGCATCTAAATCAGAACCAAATTTAGCAAACGCTTCCAATTCACGGAATTGTGCTTGATCCAGTTTCAAAGTACCTGCTACTTTTTTCATTGATTTAATTTGTGCATTTCCTCCAACACGAGATACTGAGATACCTACGTTAATTGCCGGACGAACTCCAGAGTTAAACAAATCTCCATCCAAGAAAATTTGACCATCTGTAATAGAAATAACGTTTGTTGGGATGTATGCAGAAACGTCACCAGCCTGCGTTTCAATAATAGGTAAAGCAGTAAGAGAACCACCACCTTTTACAATTGGTTTCAATGAATCTGGTAAATCGTTCATGTTTTTAGCAATTCCATCATCAGCAATTACTTTACAAGCACGCTCTAATAAACGGCTGTGTAAGTAAAAAACGTCTCCAGGATAAGCCTCACGTCCCGGTGGTCTTCTTAATAAAAGAGAAACCTCACGGTATGCAACAGCTTGTTTAGATAAATCATCATAAACAATTAAAGCCGGACGACCTGAATCTCTAAAATATTCTCCAATTGCAGCACCTGCAAAAGGAGCATATACTTGCATCGGAGCTGGATCAGAAGCATTAGCAGCAACAATAATGGTATACGCCATTGCTCCTTTTTCTTCTAACATTTTAGCAATTCCTGCTACAGTTGACGCTTTTTGTCCAATTGCAACATAGATACAAAATACTGGTTTCCCAGCATCATAAAATTCTTTTTGATTTAAGATAGTGTCAAGACAAACAGTTGATTTACCTGTTTGACGGTCACCAATAACCAATTCACGTTGTCCACGACCTACTGGAATCATAGCATCTACTGCTTTGATACCTGTTTGTAATGGTTCAGTAACGGGTTGACGGAAGATAACTCCAGGAGCTTTTCTTTCCAAAGGCATCTCGTATAAATCTCCACCTATTGGTCCTTTTCCATCAATTGGAAAACCAAGGGTGTTTACTACACGACCTACCATTTGTTCTCCTACTTTAAGAGAAGCAATGCGTTGTGTTCTTTTAGCAGTTGAACCTTCTTTGATTCCTGTAGATGGTCCTAAAAGCACCACACCTACATTATCTTCTTCAAGATTCAAAACAATAGCTTCTAAGCCATTGTCAAATTCAACTAACTCTCCATATTGAACATTTGATAGCCCGTAAACACGAGCAATACCATCTCCAACTTGAAGCACTGTTCCTACTTCTTCTAGTGTAGCACCAGATTCAAAACCTTCTACTTGCTTTCTTAATATTGCTGAAATTTCAGCAGGTTTGATTTCCGCCATCTTAATTTATAATTTAAACACTTAAATGTGCAATAAAACTAATTACTTAACTCTCTTTTTAATACTTGTAATCTGTTGGCAACTGAAGCATTGTATTGCTTGTCCCCTATTCTCAAAATAAAACCTCCAATAATTGCAGGATCTACTATGTTTTCTATTGTTATCTTCTTATCTGAAAACGTCGCTATTTTCGCTAAAACTTTCGCTTCTAAAGCCGCGTCCATAGGAATGGCTGTAGTCACTTGTGCCAACTCAACACCATTTTCCAAATCAGATAATTTACCATATTCAGTAGCAATTGCACCTAATATTTCGAATCTTTTGTTTTCAAATAACAAGTGAAATAACCCTTTGGTTACCACATTGCTTTGTGCAAAAACTTCTAACAAGGCATTTTCTTTGACTGATACTTTAATGGTAGGATTTTGAATGAAAGTACTCAATTCTAAATTCCCATTGATTGTTATAGCAATAGTTTTCATATCACCGCTTACTGCTTCAGCAACCCCTTTTGAGTTTGCTAAGTCCAAAATTGCTTTTGCATACCGAATTGCCGCTCTTGTACTTGCCATAATTAGTTCAATTTAACGTCACCTAACATATTCTCAATCAATTTAGTTTGAGCTTCCTTGTTAGATAATTCATCTTTTAATACTTTTTCAGCAATACTTAATGATAAAGATGAAACTTGTAATTTCAATTCAGCCATAGCAGCATTTTTTTCTGCTAAGATAGCCGTTTTAGCTTGCTCGATCATTCTTGCGCCTTCTGCTTGTGCATCAGCTTTAGAATCAGCGATCATTTTTTCTCTCATTTCACGAGCTTCTTTCAATAAAGAGTCACGTTCTAATCTTGCTTCCTGTAGAATACGTTCGTTTTCGGCAGTAAGATTTTGCATTTCTCTTCGAGCAGTTTCTGCTGAAGATAATGCTTCATTAATTGAATCTTCTCTTCCTTTTACGGCTCCCAAAATTGGTTTCCAAGCAAATTTTCTTAAAAGGATGAAGAAAAGTATAAAGATAATGGTGGTCCAAAAAATTAAACTTTCGGGTGCTGTAAAATTCATATATTTATATTTAAAAAGTTTGTTTAGAAATAAAAACTTCCTGATACCAACCGTATCAGGAAGTTTTAGATTTTAATTATTGTGCGATCAACGCAACAACTACTGCAAAAAGTGCAACACCTTCAATAAGTGCAGCAGCAATAATCATAGCAGTCTGGATTTTTCCAGCAGCCTCAGGTTGACGAGCAATAGCGTCCATTGCAGAACCACCAATTTTTCCAATACCTAGACCTGCACCAATAACAGCTAATCCAGCTCCGATTCCAGCTAATACCATAATACTAAATTTAATATAGTTAATAATTAATAAAACACATTTTAATGGTGATCATGCTCTGCTACAGCCTGACCAATAAACAATGCCGTCAACAACGTAAAGACATAAGCCTGCAACGCCGCAACCAACATTTCAAGTACACTCATGAACAATACGAAAGCTCCAGAAATAGGTGCCACGGCTACTGTTTTGAATATAAAAATTAATGAGACTAAACTCAAGATGATAATATGTCCTGCAGTGATATTCGCGAATAAACGAATCATTAATGCAAAAGGTTTTGTCAACATTCCGATAATTTCTACGGGAATCATGATAGGATATAATGCTTTAGGTACTGGAGGCATAAAAATATGTTTCCAATAATCTTTGTTGGCACTGAAAGAAGTTACAATAAAAGTAATCAATGCTAATACAAATGTAAAGAAGATATTTCCGGTAAGGTTTGAACTGAAAGGGAAAAACGGAATCAATCCAATAAGGTTGTTAATCCAGATAAAGAAAAATATAGTCAATAAATACGGCATGTATTTCGCGTATTTTTTTGTTCCAATATTAGGTATAGCGATTTCATCTCTAACGAAAATCACTAATGGCTCTAGAAATCCAGCAATTCCTTTTGGTGCTAATTTATTCTTGTTGTAAGAACGTGCAACTGCAAGGAACAAAAAGAACAAAATAAGAGCCGACATCAACATCGAGAACACATTCTTAGTGATTGAAAAATCAAGTGGTCTGGCGTCAAACGCGAAAGCACCATTTTTTCTTTCATCTTCCGATAGGGTTTCAAATTTGTCCGCGTAAAAAATTACCTCGTTGAAACGAACTAAATTTTGACCGTTCACATCAACAATATGATGACCTTCATTATCATGGTGAAATTGTTCCGAAGAAAAAATTTCTAATCCGTTACTGGTCCATAAAATCACAGGAAGGTAGAACGTAATAGGATGACCATTATAATCCGCAATGTGAAACTCATGAGAATCTCCAATGTGATCATTAATCAATTCCGTAGCATTGAACTCTTTTTCAGCAGAATGACCTGTTTCTCCGTGGGCTTCTGCAACAGGAGCAGCGTTATCTGTGTGATTTTGAATACTATCCGCTGTTGGATTAGCGAAAGTGACCAAAGGAATACACGCTAGAAAAGTAACTAACAGGAATTGAAGTGATTTTTTAGAAATTACCATTATTAATTGTGTATCTGATTTTACGTTTTTAAAATTTTTTGCAAAGGTACATATTTAATTCAAAATTGAAAATTATAATGATGATTTTAAAAATCAATTTGAGAATCCTATTGCATTATTTTCAAGCAAGTTATCTTTTATTTATTAATCGTACAGCAAAAACTGTTTCAAAAAGCAAAAATAGGAAATAAGGGATGAAAAAAGCCGCAATATCCAAATTAGTTTCTCTGCCTTCTGATTGTATCAATGGAATCAAAAAAACAACAGCCGCCATCATTTTTACGAAAGTGGTGCCCAGAAAAGCAAAACCGGTAAAATCCGGGAAATTTGAGTCTACAAAAAGTAACAGCAGATAGATTAAAAGCGTGGAAACAAATAAGAACAGATAAATACTCCAAGTAGCGTAAAAGAAATCATGATGTTCACTCCAGGCTGCCGTAGCATAATATTGGACAGTAAACAAAAGCAAGGTGAAGGGTATTAAATACTTCAAAAAAGATAAAACTTTAATCATTCGTTATTTTTATTAATGTTTTTGACTTGGCGAATTACGTTGTAAAGCGCTATAAAAACCGACAATAGTGACAATATGATAGTGTAAAAGGAAGACGATTCATCGGAATATTTTTTATCCAGCCACATCCCAAAATAAGTAAATGCAAAAATAACAGCTCCCATTTGAAACGGAATTCCCATAAATACCAGCCACTTATTAAAATTATTTTTATTTGGTGTTTTGTTGTCCATCATTCAAACTTTGATTTTTAATAGTAGGCTTCATCGCGCACGATGCACTAAAATCAGCACCTGGCTCCACGGATAATTTTCCTACAATAACTTCGCCATGAATACTGGCCTTTGCTTTTACATTCAATACCTCGGTTACTTGAATTTTGCCGTCAAATTTACCTTCGATATCCGCATTTTTACAAACAATATCGCCGGTGACACTTCCTGCAGGACCAATGACAATTTTTCCAGCCGATTGAAAATTGCCTATTAAATTTCCGTCCAATCTAAAATCAGCCTGCGAAATAATATCGCCTTTTATTGTCGTTCCTTCAACAATCCGATTGGTTTTCCCTAAAAGATCGGTATATGATTTTGCTTTTTTATCAAACATAGTTATTGCTTTTGTGGTGCTAAATACGTTTCGATATTTTTCTTGATTTGAATCACTTTGTAGTTTTCACCTGAAACCACAATAGCCAGTTCGGCTGCTTTATATTTTGCGTTTTCTTTTAAAATCAGTGCAATATCATCCGCATAAACCCGAGACTTTATTCCGTGAATGACAATAAAACTCTCTTTCTCCGTATAAATATCATAGGAGTAATATAGTTTTTGCATGTTTTCGTTTTCTACAAACAATTTTATTTTTTCTTCCAATATTTTTGTGTTTTTATCGTCGCGAGTACCCACTCGATATAGTATTTTCCAATTATTTGAATCGGTTGTTTTGAATTCCATTTTTTCTAAAAAAGGGATTTGTTCGGTCAAGATAACTACCGCATTCTTCCCTTCTTCACTGTTTGGATAATTATCCGCCACCACTTGTAATGCGTTCTTATACCCTGTCAGACCTTTTAGCTTTCCAATGGCACTTGCTTTGAGCAATTCAAATTTGGATACAATTTCATCTCCTGAAAACTGACTTATCAAAACGTCTGAGTTTTCTAAAACCATAACAAATTGTTCTTCTTGGAACAACTTATACCATTTATTGTAGACACTCTCCGGTGTCTCAGTTTGAGAAACAGCATCTGGATTGGTATTATTGATAATTTGTGCATAACGCGAATCCGGAAATTGTGATGAAATTTTATTTTTCATTTCTACCGCTTTATTGGCATCGGTGATTTGATACAATTTATATAAATTATACATCGCTGGAAGAACCAGTTTTTCTTCTGGATTATTGTTTAATAATTGTTCCAGTTTAGCAATTGCCAGACGATTTTCTTTGAATTTTTCCTTGTAAATAATTCCCAGTTGGTAATATGCAAAATTGCGTTCTTTATTGATGCTGTCCAGTTCTACTTGAGCTGTTGGAAGTTGTTTCAGGTAAAAATCAGCGGTGTATTGTTCTATAATTTCAATTGATTCCTTTTGCTTTTCACCAGGCTGTTTCTCCTCACCGGAAGTAGCAACCAAGGCCAGATTTGCATTTGCTGATCCAACTCTCCAATTCCCGTTCAGAGTCCTCTCGCCCCAATTTTTCTTGAATTCTACTTTTCCAAAAGCCACTGTTGTAGGGTTATAAAAATAGAAAATGCTAGTCGCTGTTTGCCCCGCAGCTGAACTCATCGTGGGAGGCGCCATTGCTGATTTGCGAATAGGATTTGCCATAT
This sequence comes from Flavobacterium sp. W20_MBD1_R3, assembly GCF_052119725.1. Lineage (NCBI taxonomy): Bacteria > Pseudomonadati > Bacteroidota > Flavobacteriia > Flavobacteriales > Flavobacteriaceae > Flavobacterium > Flavobacterium sp. W20_MBD1_R3. Next base: position 61,870 of record NZ_JBGQOR010000004.1, on the reverse strand, counting down.
CCGGATTAGAAACAGGATCAACTGAGCCTATGGATGAGTTTCTGGCTATGTTTTCCTGTCGGGCTTTATTTTTTTCTTCTAAAACTCGCTTAACCTCATCTTTTTCTTTTAACGTAAGGATGTACTTTTCAAAATAAGCCAATCGATCCGTTGAGTTCATCGCAACCACATTTAGAATACTATCATTGCGTTTAGCCAATGCTTCATACAAAATCACCTCATCAAGATTGCTTCTTATTTTTTGGATTTTAGCAAATTCCCTTGTTTTCGTATTCAGTTTAACCAAAGTACTGTCATAGTACTTTGCTGCCGAAGGATATTCCGCATTTCTAAAATACAAGTTTCCTAAATTTCGATAATTTGACGCTACTAAATAGGTGTCTTTTGAAGTGGTTTTTAACGAGGCGTTATAAAAATCCAATGCCTGCTCCTGCCTGTCTTGTTTGTCGTAAAAAACTGCCATCTGATGAAAAATCAAATCTTTATAGGGCCTGTTTTCCCTATCTTTTATTAATTCATCATAGGTTTCGACAAAAGAATCAAAGTCCCCATTTTCATAATCAAACAACTCTGCTTTTTTGGCATAAGCCTGAATAACAAATCTTCTTTCGGCTTTTCGGTTCATGTCAATCACGGATTGATAGGATGCAACTGCGCTGTCCTTGTATCCTAAACCCTGGTACAATTGTCCCAAAACAAAACAGTATCGGGCTTTCTCCTGATTTATTTTAGTGAATTGAATGGCGTTTTTAATCTTGACAACGGCGCTGTCTTTTTCTTCTAAATTTAAAAAAGAAGCGGTCAATAGGGCATTTGCATCTGCAAAAACTTGCTTTTTTACTTGATGATCTTCTAGTAATTTACTGATGTTTTTTATCACTAAAGCATCATTTCCCAAACGCATATTGGTTTTCTCCCGCCAAATTTTAGCTTCATAAATCCGGCTGCTGTTTGGGTATTTGTACAGAATATAATTGAATGCATCGAGCGCAGGAACAAAACGTTGGTCATAGTATCTGGCTTTTCCAAGCATCAGATAGGCTTCGTCCATTTGACTGTTTTTTTCTTTACCGCCAATGTTCATCGAGTGTTTTTGAATGGCCTTTGTTGCTTTGGCTTCTGCCAATTCAAAATCAGTGCTTTTAGGTTTTGAATCGGAAGACAAGTCTTCTGTGATTTGCATTTTTTCTATCGGTAAAACTTGCCAGAAATTATCATCGCTATTGGCATTTACTGCCTGAACTCCTTTATCGAGGCCTAGTTGACCGTTGTATAAAATATTATACTTGGTACTTAACGCATGGGAATTTCTTGCCATAAAAGTATCTTTCCTGGTAGAACAAGCTACCAAAAAAGAAAAAAATAAAAAGAAAAATAATTGCTTAAATCTATTGATTTTCAATGGAAAACGTTTTTTATCAATTAACTAGTAAATACCCGTTTTAGTATATTTACTGGTAAAAATACATTTCTTTTTGCTATCGTGAAAATTATGACATCATATTTGGGTAATCCGCGCTTGCGTAAGGGATGGAAGCGGCATCCTTTATTTTCTTTCTTTAAGAAAATAAAGATACAGCGCACAGCCCGACCCGAAGTTTTTACGGAGGGTTACGCCCAAAATAAACCGCTAATTCACTAATTAGATAAACTCAGTTGAAGAGTATAATTAGCGAATTAGCGATAAAGATTCTGTACAGGATGCGGGAATTTTAAACGGCAAAAAACAGTTCTAATTCCTGTAACGTCTCGTGAGAAGTTTGAATGTCTTTGACCACTTCGCCTTTGTGCAAAGCGACAATTCTGTTGCTGACCTCAACGGTGTGCAGTAAATCGTGGCTGGAAACCAGGACGGTTACTTCCGGATTATCAGCTAGGTCCTTGATGATTTTTTTTAATCGGAATTGTGTGGTTGGGTCTAAATTAGCAAACGGCTCGTCTAGAATAATCACTTCCGGATTCCCGATTAAGGTGGCGATAATGCCCACTTTTTTCTGGTTCCCCTTGGATAAATCGCGCAAATATTTCTTGTTATTGAGGATTTCTCCGTTGAAAAACTCTTCATGTGTAGCCAATAATGCATCGACATCGGCTTTATTTTGTCCGCGTAAATCGCCTATGAAATAGAAATATTCTTCGGGCGTTAAATAGCCAATTAAGAAACTTTCATCTAGGAAAGAGGCGGTGAAGGGTTTCCAAGATTCGCTGGTGTTTACTTGTACGCCATGGTTGACAATCTTTCCTGTTGAAGGCTGGATTAAATCCAATAAAAGACTGAAAAAAGTGGTTTTTCCGGCACCATTATTCCCTACTAATCCAAAGCTTTCGCCTTTTTTTATTTCTAAAGTATCTATTTTTAATACGGTTGTTCCGTTGTATGTTTTTGAAAGGTTGTTTACTTGTATCATTTTTGAAAAAGTTTGTTCAGTTATTTGTTGATTTCGTTAATCGCTAGATTATCCTTTTTGTTTGTAAGCTGCAATGGTCGCGTATTTCTCTGATTTATAAATTTTTTCAATCATGGAAAATGCTTTCTCTTTGAATGCAAATCCAATCACTCCTGCCCCTGCTACAAGCGCTAAGCCTACATTTGGATTCGCATATTTAGAACCCAACCAATACAGTAAAACCGGCAATCCTAATTGAGGAAGTGAAATCAACATCGTTTTTATATTGAATGCTTTTTTGTCACCAAAAGCGCCTTTCCCGGAACTTAAATCAATAGGGGTTTTAGTGAACGCGCCACCCAGTAAAACCAAATGAGAATTGACTCCAATATTATAAATCGCACCCACTACAATAGTTAAATAAACATGAATCCCTAAATAGAGATAGAATGACGCAATGGTTGTGGTTACAATTGTAGCCATCACCATGAGCCACCATTTAGAACTCAAATAGCCTTTGTACGGAATGTTTTGCGTCATCATTAACTGGTAATACGCGCTGTCCCAACTGGGTACAAATTGTCCGAAAGTGATTAAGAATCCACCTGAAACCATAATTCCGCCCAAAATATGCATTACAGGATTATTATAAACTTCAATACGACTAGTGAAGAAAAGAAGACCATAAAAAAGGAACATGACGCTCAATCCTACGGTGGTTTTTGACCGTTTGTTTCTTTTGATTAATTTAATGTCGTTTTTCAAAAAGGTTCCTATGGTTCCAAATTGGTTTAACCAAGTCAGCTCTTCTGTTATGGCCTCATCCTGTTTATTTGACAATCCTGCATCCAGATATAAATTCTTTTTGAAAAATTGAAAAGTAACATAATATATCGCGATTAAAGCAAAAACCGGAATAGCAAAAGCCCAATAGGTATTGAAAATAGTATTGAAAAATGGCGCTGTAATCTCCGTGATATTAAATATTCCGTAGTAGTGTAATCCTCCTAGAATGGCAGCTATTGCTAAGAAAATGGCAAATAAATTGTCTTTATTACTCAGTAGAATATTTACAAAATTATTGATGAACAGCAACGAAAAGATGGCTGTGTACCAAAGCACTACAGAAAGTACATCATAGCCTTCGATAATTAAAACTACACAAAACGGAATCAGGAAAAAGGCGTGTACTAAATTGAAGAAGGACAAAACGGTTTTTCCTAGTGAGAAATGAACAATTGTCGATTTTTTTATGGGGAAAATCAACATTGGACGAATGTTCATCACTGGAATTTTTTGCAACAGCAATCGGATAATTAAATCCATCAAAACATAATAAATCATGAATTGATTAACGGTTACAATGGGATCCAAATTCATTTTCTTTAGAATATAAAAGGCTCCGACTCCTAACGCCAAGAAAATTAAAATGAAATAAACGGCAACAAAACCCATCAGGATTTTCAAAGCCAAATTAGTTGCGAAGGAAGCCGATCTAAAAAATGCTTTCCATTCGAGATAAAGGAATTTTTGAATCATAGTTTGGTTCTTTTGGTTTTATAGTAGGTACGTTAAAATAAGAAAACGTTACAAATTTTCTAATTTATATTCCGGATAGGTCTGTTCTAGATAGGTTTGTGCTTTGGAAGGGATTATTTTGAATAAAATATAGTTTAAAATCCCGAAAAGCACTATCAGAAAACTTATAAAGAAAATCCAATAATCATTAAAAAAATATTTTTCTGCATAGAGGATTATTTGCATTAAAATATGAAATATTACCAGAAAAGCTGGAGAAGAAGCAACATTTTGATTGATAATTTCTTCAAGGAGCCATTTCTTTTTATTAGTGTTTTTTTGTGCTTTTTTAATTTTCTTACTTTCGTAAAATTTATAACAAATAAATCCAAAATAAATAATACCAATACCCCTTAAAAAATAGTCGCTATAAATGCTGGTTTTAAAAATTGTAAAAACTAAAAAACTCAGTACTATCAAAAACAAAATTTTTGGCACTTTAAAAAACGTTTTAAAATGTTGAAAAATTAACCGATCGTATTTTTTCCCCAAAGCAGCTTTTCGTTTTTGGACCACATCTATGAAACCAAAAATGCCAAATTTCTTGAATTCTTTGTTTAAGACTTCGTCAAAAGTTAGTGTGGAGTTTTGCTGCCATTCGGTTTCAATAGCATTTGCTAAATGATCAACTAATTCTGTTTGCAAATCATAGTATTCCACATTATGCTGGCGGGTAAAAAGGTATAGTTGGTCAATTTGTTGGGAGGTTAATTTCATTTTAAAAATTAAGTTAATTGATATTTTCTTATCGTTATTTTGATTGTTCGCTTTTGAACATAAACTTGCTTAAATTGAAAATACCTCTTTTTGTCATGCTGAGGAACGAAGCATCACAGCATTATGAGTAATTTCAGTAACTAAATTCTTTATCAGCCTTATCTATGCGCTGGCTAAATGAACTGCGAGCAACTTGTGGAGATACTTCGTTCCTCAGCATGACAAATTACTGAGTTGATAATCTGAGTTCTGTATTTAGTTTCATCTTCATAAAATTAATTCAATTGATACTGTTTTTTAATATTCACGATTGTCTTCTTTTGAAGGTGGATTGCTGTAACTGAAATCAAAATTCCTAATACCCAAATACAACAAAAGAGTACTACTAACCATTGGTTTTGTAGTAATTCTTGTTCCAGTAGATTACTCATACCCATTCCCAAATTAGGAAAAGAATATACCAAAAGACTAGGTTGTAAGGTTTCTAAAGTTAAAAAGTGTTTACCATCAATTTCTTTGGTTTTCCACCAATAATATAGTAATGGCAAACCAATAATCAATAATGAACAAAATAATACCGCTAAATATTTTTGAGGACTAACGAAATAAGCTGAAAAAGTATATGCAATATATACTAAAAGAATGCTTCCAAAAATTTTAGGGAACTTCAAGTATTCAGTTATCATTTTCCATTGTGCTTTCCTGTATTCTTTTTGCAAAATACATTTTCTTTCCGCTTCAATAGATTTAAAACTAGAATCGCCTACAAACTTACTTGATGCATGCTGTTTCACTAGATGAAAAGTAAGTTCTGGATTTTTCTCCCAAATTTCCTCCATACTGGTTACCATGTGATCTGTAAATTCTACTTGCAATTCATAATATTTGATATCAAATGAAGTAACATAGTTGAAAATATTTTGGGTTTGTTCGGTGTTTAGTCTCATAGGATTAATTTAATTGGTATTGTTTTTTGACATTTACGATTGTCTTTCTTTGAAGATGAATCCCGGTAATTAATACTAATATTCCCATTACCCAAACACAGCAAAAAGGTAATATTAAAATTGGATTTTTTTGAATTGACTCCTTAAAAGTGTTTAATAAAAACACTATCCAGAATAAAAATCCAAAAATCCCTGTGAAAGTACTATGACTAATATTCAATTCTAAAAAACGCTTTCCATTGATTTTTCTATTTGCATAAAAAGAATAGAATGCTGGAATAGAAAGTATAGCTAATAAACCGAATGCATTTTTAACAAACGTATCTGGTTCATCAAAATAAAAAGATACTTTAAAAATAAAAAGAGCAAGAAAAATGCTTCCGATAATTTTAGGAAACCTCAAATACTCAGTAATCATTTTCCACTGTGCTTTTCTAAACTCTTTCCTTAAAATTTGTGTGCGATCCTCTTCAATGGCTTTAAAACCATTACGCCCAAATTGATTTTCAGCATAATGCTTCACTAGATGGAAAGTAAGTTCCGGATCTTTCTCCCAGATTTCCTCCATACTAGTAACCATGTGATCTGTAAATTCTACTTGTAATTCATAATATTTAATATCAAAGGATTTGATATAATTTGATACATATTCTATTTGTTGGTTGGTTAGTTTCATGGTTTGGTAAATGATAGTTTTTTTTCAAATTGAAAATGTTTGTAAAAAAGTTTTAAATTCCCAAAAATTAAAAACAAATAAGCTAAAGTTACAATTAAGGAACCGACTTTTATTTCTATAATTTTATTCGCAGGAAGGATAGGAAAAAAACCAAACCCAATGAGCAAACCGTAGAGCAGAATCAAATAAAAATTTTTCTTAAACCAGAATAAATATGTTGTTTTTGCTTTAGAATTTAAAACAAATAATCTTGCGCTTGTCATCGATAATGCACCTAGTACGGATGTCGTTTGTAAAACAAAAACAATGCTCGATAGAATCGAAGCGCTCTGAAATTTGTTCTTAATCAATAAAATTAAAAACGTAAGCATACAGACGGTAATTCCTGCAACAAAAAGTTCTTTTTTCTTGTCATCGGCAAATTTATCTGAAATAATCTTTGGGGCTAAAAACCCATAACCAAGCAATAAATTATGCGAAGTTGGTTTTAATTGTGGCTTCCATTTATCAAACACCTCTTTTAAAATAATCTCAAAAGGTTTCGCTTCACTCATGGCTTCCGCCTCAATTTCTGAAGCAATATGATCAATCAATTCTATTTTAATATCGTCATAAACAACACCGTTTAAAACCAAAGTTTCTTCTATTTGAGCAATTTGTTGGTTGGTTAGTTTCATGGTTTTATTGTATTGAAATTTTCTTTTGGAATTGATAATGCTTAAATCCCCAATAAAGATTGAAAAGTAAATACACAAAAAGACATCCCATCCCTGGAACAAATATATTCTGATTGGTTGTATCATGTGGGATATTATCAGTAAAAACAAATCCCAACCAAATAATAATTACAGAAAATCGCATGTCAAAGGAGTGTTTATAAGTAGATGAAACCTTTGATTTTGCATTGAAAAATTTAAAAACAAGCATCGATAGAATTGTTCCAATATATGTGTACAATAACAATTTTTTGATCCATAAAATAAACTGCAGTTTTGCGTTTGAATCCGACATCAATTGAAAACTAAAGAACAATACTGCGGCGATTGTAATTGCTGTAATGATCTCAAGTTTTATTTGATTTCCAAATTTACTCCTCGCCAATTTAGGATAATAAGTATTTAGCGAGAAAAAGGCTCTGGTGGGTTTAAATTCCGCATTCCATCTTTCAAAAACTTGATTGTAAGCTTCTGGAAACGTTTTTTGGGTAGCTGTCATCTCATATTCAATTTGTGAAGCAATATGATCTAAAACTTCCATTTTCAAATCGTCAAACTTCACCCCTTTTTTAACTAAAGTTTGATTGATGCATTCTATTTGTTCGGTGGTTAGTTTCATCTTCAAAAAATTAAAATTCTAATTTTGGACTTGGGTTCACTAAACTCTGCATATTTCGAATGAAATCTTCGAGTTCTGAGAGTCGGTTTACGGTTTCTTTCTGCCCGCTTTCCGTGAGTTTGTAATATTTACGCATGCGGTTATCCACTTTTTCAATTTCCACATCCAGCAAACCTTCGGCTTCCAGTTTGTGTAAAGCGGGATATAAGGCGCCTTCGGTGATGTTGAGTTCGCCCTGAGTAATCGCCTTTACTTTCTGGGTGATTTCATAGCCGTACATTTTACCGTTTTCCTCCAGCAATTTCATGATAATCGTATTCAGACTTCCTTTGTATAATTGTGAGTTTTTCATTTTTTTGTCATTGAGCGTTTTGGAATCATCTCAATCGTATCTAACAAATATACATAAGAAACTTATACATAACTAAATTATGTATGTTAAATTTCAAATAGTTTGGATTCAAAAAAACTATTCTGTTTACTATATTTGCAAAAAAATAATCACATGTCATCCTTTCTGAAATTAATTATAAAAGAAGTAAAACGAGAAACCAAAGACGCTGTTTCTATACTTTTTAGCGTACCTGAAGAATTAAAAGCTACTTATGCTTTTATTGCCGGTCAATATATCAATCTAAAATTAACCCTAGACGGTCAAGAAATTCGTCGTGCGTACTCCATTTGTTCTTCACCTGACAGTGGTGAATTGCGCATTGCAGTAAAAGCGGTAAAAAACGGCGTTTTCTCTCAATTTGCTAATACAAAACTCAAAGCAGGCGATATCCTTGAGGTAGGAAAACCAGAAGGAAAATTTACTTTTGAACCACAAGCGGACCGCCAAAAAAACTATGCGGCTTTTGTAGCCGGAAGCGGAATCACGCCTGTGATGTCTATCTTAAAAACGGTATTAAAAAACGAACCGAAGAGTTCTTTTGTATTGGTTTACGGAAACAAAACACCTGAAGGAACCATTTTTCATCAGGAATTGCACGATTTGCAATTGCAATATGTAGGACGCCTTTTTGTTCATTATGTGTACAGTCAAGCCAAAGTCGAAGATGCTTTGTTTGGGCGAATTGAAAAATCGACAGTGAATTTTGTTTTAAATAACAAACACAAGGAATTAGAATTTGATACGTTTTATTTATGTGGTCCAGAAGAAATGATCAATGTTGTTTCCGGTGTTTTAGCAACACTTAACGTAAAGGAAACTTCTATTAAATTTGAATTATTTTCTACTTCTTCCAAAGAAAAGAAAATTGAACAATCATTAGAAGGTCATTCTAAAATCACTGTTATGGTGGATGACGATGAAACAACTTTTGAAATGTCACAAAAACAAACGATCCTTGAAGCGGCATTAAAACAAGGTCTTGATGCTCCGTATTCCTGTCAAGGCGGTATCTGCAGCAGCTGTCTGGCTCGTATAATATCTGGAACTGCCGAAATGACTAAAAACTCTATCCTTACCGATAAAGAAATTGCCGATGGACTTATTCTTACCTGTCAAGCGCATCCTACCTCAGCGACTATTTATGTAGATTATGATGATGTTTAGGAAACTATTCTCCGTACAATAGCGGTGTTCAATTAAAAAAAAGAGTTTGCAATATGCAAACTCTTTTTTTTAAACTAAATTTTGAAAACATCTTGTGATTTGTAATTAAAACTTAATTTTTCTTAATTCCTTAATGGTTCAAAAGAACTTTTTTTATTCTTAAAACTATTGTTTCTGGTAAAATCGTTCGCATGGCCTCTTCATAACCAGACACTTTTTTATTTCCATACACCGAAGTGGGTAATTTAGGAAACTGATTTCTATTAGAAACTAAAGCATTTTCGATAAGTTGATTAAAAGCCGAAAATCCTGCATAAGGATGCGTCGCGCCCCAAAGCGTTATCACTTTTACGCCAAGCATAGCTGCAATATGTGCGTTGCCAGAATCCATAGAAAGCATCACATCCAGATTACTAATCAGCTGCAATTCCTGTTGAAACTTAAGTTGCCCCGCCATATTGATGACGTTTTTCTTGTTGGATACAAGCGAATCCAACAATTCTATTTCTTTTTTTCCACCTCCAAAAAGCAAAACAGTATTTGTTGTATCCAAGGCTACTTGATCAATCAGTTCCTGCATTAAATCTAACGGATATACTTTAGAATCATATTGTGCAAAAGGAGCAATTCCTATTAATTTTCGATTATTTGTGCCAATTAACGCCAAAATTTCTGGACTTAAAATAGCCTTTTCAGGAAATTCAGGTTGGGATAAATCAACCGTAAAACCGAGTTCTCCAAATACTTTTATGTGTCTTTCGAACATCGTAGGCAGTTGCTGGAAGACTTTATTTTCAGGTTGGGTCAGCGCTTTTTTCTCTGCTCTTCCTTTATCCACCGAAGCTGTTTTTTTTCCGCTTAAAGCAAAAAGATTTCGGATGACTTTAGAACGCAAAACGTTGTGTAAATCAGCAAAAGCTTCAATGTTTAACCCTTTCAAATCTTTGAACAAACGCAACAATCCTGCAACTCCCTTGTGCCGTTCTTTTTCATCGAATGCAAAAAAAGAAAGGTTTGGAATTCCTTCAAAAAAAGGCTTGAAAAAAGGTCTGGAAATGACCGTGATTTTAACTTCGGGATGCTGCTTTACAAAAGCTCGTAAAACAGGAACCGTCATGGCGACATCTCCCATTGCGGAGAGTCTCATGACGGCTATATGTTTGATAGTAGTTGACAATTACTTATTGTTTAAAACGATTAAGTATTAAAAAACTTAATGAATCTTAATACCTTAATGGTTTAAAAAATATTTTCTTACTTCTTGTTTTGGTACAAAACAGGATTCAAATCATCATCATTGTACATTTTCATTTGTTTGTACACTTTCATGAATTTATCACCATTGGCAATGTCAGTCAACAAATCATCAATAGCAGTTGACAAATCTGTTCTTTGTTCCAATAAAATATTCAGCTTTGCTTGACATTTATCTCTGTGTTCTTGTGAAGCCTCAGCACGATTAGCTTCTTCTTGCATATGATAAATTTTCAATGCTAGAATTGACAATCGGTCAAAAGCCCAAGCCGGACTTTCTGAATTAATTTTAGCATTCTCTTTTACCACAACATGACTGTATTTCTGAAGAAAATAACTGTCAATATATTCCACCATATCGGTACGTTCCTGATTAGAAGCATCGATTCTTCTTTTCAAAGTCAAAGCAGCAACAGGATCAATATTGGGATCTCGGATAATATCTTCAAAGTGCCATTGAACGGTGTCAATCCAATTCTTGTGATACAATAAATGTTCAAATTTATCCTTCGGAAAAGGATTATTTAAGGGCTGATCAACATTATCAAATTGATGATACTCTTTGATGCTTTGTTCGAATACGGCGTACGCTAATTTTGAAAACATATCTTTATATATTAAAAGACAAAGATACTTTTTATACTTTTATCCCATAAAAAAATAACTATAAGTTTAATTACAAAAATACAACCATGCAAATTCATCATTTATCGGAAGGAAACAGTATCCTAAATCATTTTTTGGGACAAATACGGAATGTGAATGTTCACAACGACAGCATGCGTTTCCGAAGAAATATTGAACGTATTGGCGAAATAATGGCGTATGAATTGAGTAAAGAACTGCATTATGCACCTATTGAAATTCACACACCGCTAGGTATAAAAAATACGACTGAGATTAAAGATCAATTGGTTTTATGTTCAGTTTTAAGAGCCGGATTACCCTTACATTTGGGTTTTCTAAATTATTTTGACAATGCCGAAAATGGTTTTGTATCTGCATACCGTCACCATCCTAACAACGATGATTACTTTGATATATTAGTGCAATACCAAGCCATTGCTGACATCAACGGTAAAAATTTAGTATTGGTTGACCCAATGCTTGCCACCGGTCAGTCTATTGTTGCCGTCTTCAATAAATTAATGGAAAGAGGTACTCCAAAAGAAATTCACATTGCCGTTGTGATTGCCGCCCCGGAAGGAATAGCACATCTGGAAGAACATTTGCCGGACAACTGCCACCTTTGGGTCGCCTCTTTAGACGAAAAACTGAACGAACACAGTTACATTGTTCCCGGTTTAGGAGACGCGGGTGATCTAGCCTACGGTGAAAAATTATAACTGGCTAAAAAAAGTAAATAAGCTGCAGGCAATCAATACAAAAAGTACCATTTCCTGCTTCAATTTCAGTTGTGGCATTTCGATGTGACTCGTTGCCAATATGGCCAAAGGAGCAAATGTAAACACTAGTAAATCATTACTTTTATTATCTGAAATGATGAAAATAAGCACTCCGATAAAAAAAGACGCAATAATTTTTTTGAACGAAGTATGCAGCAATTGTGGTCTGGCGGACAATGTAGCAAACATAGAAACCAAGAAAAATAGCGCAACAGTTGCATAAATAGACAAAGCTGCATTTTGATAATTATTAGTAAAATAATCAACCTCAAAATTGATTTTCATACTTTGCGTGATATATTCCACCGCATTTAAATTAAAAACTGTAGCAAAAAGGAGAAACATAATTACTGCAATAAAAAAAGCAATAAATGGCAAAATCCAGTTTCTATAATCCCTTGCAACATGAAAAATTATAGAAATAAAAACCAAAACTATAAAGATTATACTCCAAAAATGGAATAAGGTCGCCAAGAAAATCCATAATGAAGCATCAAATATTTTTTCTTTAGAAGCTTTCAGTGATTGTAATGAAATCAGTCGGCGAAGGGCCAATAAAATAAAGAAATTCGAAATAAGCAAGTTCGTATTATCTAATACGGAAGGGAAAAATAATAGGAATAAAAAGTAAAAAAAAATCGTGTAGGTACTGTCTTTGCTCAATCCGTTTTTTTTGGCGACAAAATCAGTAATAAAAACAGAAGCCACTACAATACAGAATAATCCCCCTTTATTTACGATCAAAAAAAAGGAATTTATCCATGACAAATCTTGAAATTGGAATATTAAAAAGAAAACCAGCATCAAAATTAGGACTAGTGAAAAATTTAACGGTGTAGATTTTCTAAAAACACTTGTTATCATACGGATATTTTATACTTTTGTGTTCGTAAATATAATACTTGTTTAAAAAGTAAACTCTGCAAGCTGAAAAAGTTTCTTCAAAATCGGAATTTTCAAAAAACAACGTTACCAAAAACAACTACTACTAAAATTAATTTTATACATTATGAAAGCATTTTTCGAAGGAATAGATTACTTATTCGTAAATATTTTATTTGCTCCCCTAGACTTCTTACGTTCATTAGAGCTAACATCTTGGTTCGCTGCAAATACAATCAACTGGATTTTCATGATTATTTGTGCTGCCGCAATGGTGTATTGGGTCAAACAATTGAAAATTTTTGAAGACGCAGGAACAGAAAAACAAGATACTACCGCTCACTCTTTCTTAAAATAATATTTAAAAAAAAGTGAACGATACTTGGAAACTACTTTAAGTCGTTTCCAATATCTTTTCTAAAATACATCTTATCAAAATGTAGCTTTTCTATATTTTGGTAGGATTTTTTTTTGGCCTCTTCAAAATCATTTCCGTACGAAGTTACTGTTAAAACCCTTCCTCCGTTTGAGACTACGTTTCCTTTATCGAGTTTAGTTCCGGCATGAAAGACTATCGAATCTTGAATAGTTGATAATCCTGAAATCACTTTTCCTTTTTCGAAATCCTCCGGATATCCACCAGAAACAACCATAATTGTAGTTGCGCTTCTTTCATCAATTTCTAGGGTGATTTCGTCTAGTTTTTCATTGGCAACAGCCAAAAATAAAGCTACTAAATCCGTTTTCAATCGTGGGATAACCACCTCCGTTTCCGGATCACCCATTCGTACATTGTATTCAATTACAATTGGTTCGTTATTGACATTGATTAACCCAATGAAAACAAATCCTTTGTATGGGATTCCGTCTTTCTGAAAACCGTCAATCGTAGGTTTTACAATCCGTGACTCAATTTTTTCCATCAAAACAGCATCAACATAAGGAACTGGAGAAACTGCTCCCATTCCGCCTGTATTTAATCCGGTATCGCCTTCGCCAATGCGTTTGTAATCTTTGGCTGTAGGCAATATTTTATAATTTTTTCCATCCGTAAGGACGAAACAGCTTAATTCAATTCCGTCAAGGAATTCTTCGATAACAACTTTAGAACTGGCGTCACCAAATTTTTGATGCACCAGCATATTTCTTAATTCTTCTTTGGCTTCAGCCAAATCCTGAATAATCAAAACACCTTTCCCAGCTGCTAATCCATCCGCTTTCAAAACATACGGAGCTTGCAATGTTTCTAAGAACTTACACCCGTTTTCGACCGTTTCAGCAGTGAAACTATCATAAGCGGCGGTCGGAATGTTATGTTTGATTAAAAATTCTTTAGCAAATTCTTTGCTTCCTTCCAGCTGCGCACCCAGTTTTGAAGGACCGATAACAGGAATATGAAGCAATTCAGTATCATTTAGAAAAAAATCATAAATCCCTTTTACCAAAGGATCTTCAGGTCCTACCACAACCATGGCTACTTTTTCTTGAATAACAAATGCTTTTATTGCTTCAAAATCAGTTGGACTCATCGCAACGTTAGTTGCTATTGAAGCTGTTCCCGCATTTCCTGGTGCTACAAAAAGTCTGTCACATAGCGGACTTTGAATCATCTTCCATGCAAAAGCATGTTCTCTTCCGCCCGAACCCAATAGTAAAATTGTCATGTGTAGTTGTGTTTAGTTGTGCTGCAAAAATAGTTCGTTTTATGTTGAAATAATAATTTTTTTTACTTACTTTTAACGTTAGTAACGCAAAAAATATGATAATTTCATTTGGCTCTAAAGAAACCGAAAAAATATGGAATGGAATTGTTGTAAAGAAGCCTTCAATTGAAATTCAACAAATTGGCAGACGAAAATTAAGAATGTTAAACAATTCGCAAGATTTGAATGACTTGAGAATTCCTCCGTCAAACCGATTAGAAAAATTAAATGGCACATTGAAAGACTTTTACAGCATTCGAATTAACAATCAATGGCGTATTATTTTTATTTGGAAAGATGGAAATGCAACTGCCGTAGAAATAATAGATTATCATTAAAATAGTTAAAATGGAAAAACTAAAAAACATACATCCCGGTGAGATTTTATTAGAAGAATTCCTTATTCCTTTGGAAATATCAGCCTACCGATTGGCTAAGGATTTGAAAATTCCACAAACCAGAATTTCTGAAATTACTAAAGGAAACCGAAGAATTACGGCTGATACCGCTTTGCGCTTGAGTTTGTATTTTGGAAATTCCGCAAAGTTTTGGCTCGGTCTTCAAGATGATTTTGATATTGAAGAAGAAAAGCAAAATAAAGCCGAAGAATTACAATCTATTAAACGTTTTGATATTCCAAAAGTAGCGTGATGTTTCCACTATTCGATTTTACGCTTCAATTAAATGGTTTCCCAATGCGGGAGGCCAAAGCCGAATTGCGAAAAATTGTAGCATTTTCTGAGAAAGAATATGAAGTTTTTATTGAAAATAAAAAACAAGAAATTGTCAATTTTCATTTGCAAAATAATCCTTTTTATCAAGAATTAGTCGGTGCCAAAGATTATAAAAACTGGGGGAACTTACCCATTTTAAACAAACAAAATTTACAAAAACCTTTACAAGAACGGCTTTCTAAAAATTACTCTCTTAAAAACAGTTACGTCAATAAAACTTCTGGTTCGAGCGGAACTCCTTTTGTTTTTGCCAAAGACAATTATTGTCATGCATTGACTTGGGCGTCGAACATTTACCGTTTTGGCTGGTATGAAATTGATTTTAATACTTCCTACCAAGCACGCTTTTATGGTATTCCAATGGACTTTATTGGCAACAAAAAAGAACGCTTTAAGGATTTTTTAAGCCATCGATTTCGGTTCTCTATTTTTGATTTATCAGATGCTGCGTTAGAAAATATTTTTAAAAAATTCCAGAATAAAAAATTCGATTACATCAATGGATATACGAGTTCTATTGTATTGTTTGCTAAATTTTTACAAAAGAAAAACATCGTATTATCGGCAATTTGCCCGAGTTTGAAAGTATGTATGGTGACTTCTGAAATGCTTTTTGAAGACGACAAAATCCTTTTAGAAAAACAATTTGGTGTTACTATTGTCAATGAATACGGAGCTTCGGAACTCGATTTGATTGCTTTTCAAAATACGGAAGGAGAATGGCAAGTAAATTCAGAAACGTTATTTGTGGAAATTTTGGACGAATATAATAAAGCGGTTCCAAATGGTACTTCGGGCCGAATCGTGATTACTTCGTTGTTCAATAAAGCGCATCCTTTTATACGATATGACATTGGCGATATTGGAATTTTGGATGAAAAAAGTACCTTGCAAAAACCCATCCTCAAAAGATTAATAGGACGAACAAATGATGTTGCAGTTTTGCCAAGTGGGAAAAAATCTCCCGGTTTGACGTTTTATTACGTGACAAAAAGTATCATTGAGGACGACGGAAACGTAAAAGAATTTGTTATCAAACAAACCAAAACAGATTCCTTCGAAATTGAATATGTGAGTGAAAGCGAATTGAATTTAGAACAAATAAAAAAAATTGAAAAGGCGATTGAATTGTATCTCGAACCTGATTTGAACTTTATATTTATTCGAAAAGATAGTTTAGAAAGAAGCAATCGAGGAAAATTAAAGCAGTTTAAATCGATGCTTTAATAGTTTTGGTATAACGTGGTTTGAGAATTAATTGCGTGAATAAAAACCCAATCATACAAAGTGTTGCACCAATTAAATTCAAACGGTGATGTGTTCTATATACTGAAAAATTATGTTTTACTAGATCCAATTTCGAGGCCGAAATCGAATTTTCTCGAATGCGATAAAGAGCTAAACTTTCCGGAACAGGTTGCGCGAATTGTGTTTTTTTAAGAATAGTCAACCACATCATCCAGTCTTGACGCTTCCGAATCGACGAAACTGGAATTTTCCCAAAATAATTGGCATCATAAATTCCCGTTAGATTCCCTACGTAATTACAAAAAAACAACTGTTGGTAGGAAAGATGCAATGGCGCTTCAATCCTTCTGTTTAACGATTGTCCCGCTTCGTTGATGCAATCATAAAATGAAAACGTGAAAGGAAGCTTATTCACTTTCATGAAATCGAGCTGTTTGTCTAATTTTTCGGGTTTCCACAAATCATCAGCGTCTAAAAAAGCAATGAATTTTCCGGTTGCTTTTGCCAAAGCAGTATTTCTGGCAATTCCCGTTCCTGAGTTTTTACTGAGCTTAAAAAGCTGAATCCTACCGTCATTATTTGCGATTTCTTCAATTATGGAAACCGTTTCATCAGACGAATAATCATCCACAATAATCATTTCCCAATTTTGATACGTTTGATTTTGCACCGATTGAATAGTTTCTGCAATGAATTTAGCCGAATTAAAAGAAGGTGTAATTATGGATACTAATGGTTTTTCCATGTCTAATAGGCTTTTTTATCCCCTTTTAAAGTATTGTATATAGTAATGAAAATAATCTTGATGTCTAATAAAATAGACCAGTTTTCCATATAAAATATATCAAATTTCACACGGTTGATAATATCCTCATCCGTTTCGACTTCGCCACGAAAACCTTTAGTTTGGGCAAGTCCGGTGATTCCTGGTTTTACAAAGTGGCGTACCATAAACTTATCAATTTTAAGGGCATACATTTGCGTATGACTAACCATGTGCGGTCTTGGACCTACAACGGACATGTCACCAAAAAGCACATTAAAAAATTGCGGAAGCTCATCAATGCTGGTTTTTCGCATAAAGCGTCCAATTTTAGTGACCCGAATATCATTTTTACAAACCTGATTTAAATGCGCTTCATCGTTTAATTCCATAGATCTGAATTTGTAACAATTGAATTCTTTATAATTTAATCCGTTTCTTTTTTGGATAAAAAACAAGGGGCCTTTTGATTCCCACTTGATGATAATTGCGAGGATTAAACTAAGCCAAGAAAGTAAACCAAGAATGACCACCATTGAAAATAGAAGGTCAAAAACCCGCTTTAATGTCTTGTTCAACGTGTCGTCGAGCAAAATATTTCTCAAGGAAATTACTGGGATATAATTGTAATATTCAAAGGTAAAATTCCGAGAAAGAATTTGCTTTTCGTCCGGAATAAACTTTAAAGTTTTCAAGTTATTATCCGCAAAATAGACAATTTCATTGATTTGATTTTGCGTCAAATCGCTCATCGAGCAATACATTTCGTCAATTTTATTTTCTAAGACAAAAGCGAAGCTCTCCCGAAGAATACAATTATTATCTTTTTGGAGGTTAAAAACACGTTCTAATTTGTATCCATAATCTGGATTTTCAGTAAAAAAGTGCTGCAATGGCTCAACGCTTTTTGGATTACCTAATAATATTACTGTTCTAAAATTTCCACCAAAAAGAACTCTGTATCTTTTTAGAAAGTAATAAATACATAATTTAATAATCAAAATTAAGAATAATGAAACCGAAGTAAATAGAATAATTCTTTGAAAACTAGAATTATCCGAATCAAAAAAAGCTAGGGCGAGACAGAAAAGAGTAAACAAAATCCCTTGTTTCAAGGCACAATTTAATATTGAGATCAATTTAGTATACCTGTAGACTTCATAAAACCCGAGCCTAGCCGCTATAAGAAACCAACTAATACTTATAAAAAGGGGATAAAAAAAGGTGTTCACAGGGAAATCCGTCAAGTATACCGAAAGTACATTGATAACAATCAAGTCTATTACAAATGAAAAAGGGCGAATATAGCCTGAATATCTTCCCGTTTTTGTTTTCACTATTTTATTTGATTAGAAAAGCCGCAATACTTTTCTTTTATTACTATAATTACACTGAGAGTTAGAAAACAACAGGTCTTTTAACGCTGTATTTTCTTGCCTAAAGTATACTTTTTAAAGCAGAAATAATATTGTAACTACTATAGTTTTATAAATGAGTTGCTTCGCAATAATGAAAAAACAATTAGGCACATAAAAATGGTTTGTTATAAATGAATATAAAATCAAACTAAGTGAGATAAAATTATATCAGAATATTCATCCCATTTTTAAACCTAAATTCTTATAATTAAGAGATATATTTTGAAAAATCCTTATGTTCTTCTTTGGATAATTCTTCTTTAGATAGCGATTTAAAATAATCATACGTAATCTTCATTCCTTCTGCGCGACCAATTTTAGCTTCCCAGCCTAATAAATTTTTAGCTTTAGTAATGTCCGGCTGACGCTGTAATGGATCATTAACAGGTAATGGATGGTATACTACTTTTTGATTAGTTCCAGTTAATTTTATGATTTCCTCAGCAAAATCCTTGATAGTAATTTCATCTGGATTACCAATGTTTACTGGATACACATAATCCGAATGCAATAACCTAAAAATCCCTTCGACCTGATCATCAACATAACAAAATGAACGTGTTTGCATGCCGTCACCAAAAATGGTTAAATCTTCTCCACGAATCGCCTGACCAATAAAGGCCGGAATAACACGTCCGTCATTGAGACGCATTCTTGGTCCATAGGTATTAAAGATTCGAACAATTCTGGTTTCTACGCCATGAAAGGTATGATATGCCATCGTGATTGATTCCTGAAAACGTTTTGCTTCATCATACACTCCTCTTGGACCTATGGTGTTTACATTGCCATAATATTCCTCAGTTTGTGGATGAACCAATGGATCTCCGTATACTTCAGAAGTAGATGCGATAAGAATTCTTGCGTTTTTTACTCTGGCTAATCCTAACAAATTGTGCGTTCCGAGTGAACCTACTTTCAGTGTTTGGATAGGAATTTTTAGATAATCTATTGGACTGGCTGGTGATGCAAAATGAAGTATATAATCTAAATTTCCAGGAACATGCACAAACTTCGTAATATCATGATGGTAAAATTCGAATTGCTCCAATTTAAAAAGATGCTCAATATTTTTTAAGTCTCCCGTAATAAGATTATCCATCCCAATAACAAAGTAGCCTTCCTTGATGAAACGGTCACAAAGATGTGATCCTAAAAATCCTGCGGCTCCGGTGATAAGTATTCTTTTCATAAATTAATTTGTAAATATCATTTGTCGAAAGCAAAAATAGTTATAATTATTGGGTTTGTTTTTTAAAATCCAAGACTGAATTCAGATGCTGATTATATTTCTCGTCTACGAATGATTTTATTGCTTCTTCAAAACGTTCCTTAGAAAATTGTAAGGCATTAGCCCTTATTACCTTTGGGTCAAATGTTTTGGTTTCAAAAACAGCAATAGCATCTTTGATCGTATCCACTTTTTGTTGGTCAAAAAATATTCCAGTTGTACCATTGATGATTGTTTCTAAAACACCTCCTTTTCCATAAGCAATTACAGGAGTTCCACATGCTTGCGCTTCAACTGGAATAATACCAAAATCTTCTTCGGCGGCAAAGACAAAAGCTTTGGCATTTTGCAAATATTCCTTCAATTGTACCTGACTTATATAGCCCACAACAACAATATTGTCTTTAGCAATTTTTTGAATTTTATCAAACTCTGGTCCTGTTCCAGCAACAATTAATTTCAAATTAGGCATTTCATTAAACGCTTCCACTATCAATTGTATTTTTTTGTACGAAACCATTCGGGAGGCGGTGAAATAATACTTTTCTTTTTCTTCTTTTAATGAAAAAAAAGTAGTGTCAACTGGGGGATAAATGACCACTGAATCTCTGTTGTAAATGTTTTTTATTCTCGTAGCAACATGATAAGAATTGGCAATGAAATGAGTTACTTGAGCTGCATTTGAAACATCCCATTTTCTAATTTTATTTAAAACATATTTAGCGTACATCCCTCTTAGGCCGCTATCTAGGCCAGAATCTTTTAAATATTGCTCCTTCAAGTCCCATGCATAGCGCATAGGGGAATGACAATAGCAAATATGCAACTGATTCTTGTGAGTACGAACTCCTTTAGCAATTGAGGATGAAGAACTGAAGATTAATTCATATTTACTCAAGTCAAATTGTTCAATAGCAGCTGGAAATAACTGCAAAAATTTGCGATGATTATTTTTAGCGGTGGGCAAATTTTGAATAAAACTGGTTGTCGTCCCTTTTCCATTTAAAATATAGTTGCGGTCTTGTTCATTCAAAAAATCTATTAAAGCAAAATGGTCAAAGTCGTTCCAAATTGCATTTAAGGAATGAATTACTTTCTCTGCTCCTCCATTTACATAATACCAATCATTAATTAAGGCTTTTTTCATAGAGAATTATTGTGCTATTTTTCGAATTAGAAAATAAATATAATAAGCATATTTTCCTAAAATAAAGTTACTATAAAATAACAATTTTGGTATCCAATGATGAAATAAATTTAGGCTCTTTAATTCCTGTTTTAGCTCCCTCAAAATATATTTATCTACTCCTACATTCATTTCAAAAACATGAAAAGCTTGTCTAATCATTAATTCTCGCCTTAAATCATCTACTAAATTGATATGGTATAGTTTGCCAACATCAGTACCAATAGCAAGAACTCCTTTCCACATGCTTGCTCGTCCTTTAGCAGAATAGGCTCCGGGAGTATGTACAATGCCATCTTTGGCGGATTCACCAAATAAAGGTGGATTTCCGGCTCTTCCCCCTACTGAAGGAAATGCTAAATAACCAATCCCATTTGCACAAAAAGCATGAGCTGCTAAATAAATCTGATAATAAAGTGTACCATCATATTTGTTAGTCGCCAATTCTTTTGCCCAAGGCGCGTTGATAACAAGACCACCAACAAAGCCGCAACTCCTAAATATAAACTTAGGAGAATCACCTGCTTTCAATATGGTTTCTTGATTAAAAATCCTGGAAATTCCAATAGGTTTATTGATGTCTAAATCAAATCGGATAAAAGGACGAGAAATTACATTAACATCTTTGTGCTTTTCACAAAAAGCAGCAATTTGTTGTAATCCATCTTTTAGAAATAAATCATCATTCCCAATCAGAATGACCCATTGGCAAAGAGCTATGTTGATTAATTTTCTAATATTGGCATCATAACCTA
This sequence comes from Flavobacterium sp. W20_MBD1_R3, assembly GCF_052119725.1. Taxonomy (NCBI): domain Bacteria; kingdom Pseudomonadati; phylum Bacteroidota; class Flavobacteriia; order Flavobacteriales; family Flavobacteriaceae; genus Flavobacterium; species Flavobacterium sp. W20_MBD1_R3. Next base: position 40,092 of record NZ_JBGQOR010000004.1, on the reverse strand, counting down.
AATTAACTTCGTTTTCAATGTAATTTAAGCGAACATTTTTTTGATTAAATAACACCTGGAATCGTTTGGCAAGTCTTTGAATTTCATCTCTTTCCTTTGAAAAATCCTCACAAATTAACACTTCTTCCGGCAAAGTGTTCATGTCGTAAATAGATTGTAAGAGCTCTTGAAATTCATTTGGTCTGCCGTAAGCGGGAATGGCAATAGTGTATCCTTTTTGTACGTTATCTACTAACATTTATTGAATGATATTTATACATTTTGCAGGATTTCCAACAATTACAGCATTTTCAGGAAAACTTTTGGTTACAACTGCATTGGCACCAATTATAGCGTTTTTACCAATGGTTACGTTGGGCATAATCGAGACCCCTTCACCAATCCATACATTGTCCTCTATAATAACTGGTCCTTTTGATACTAAAGCTCTTCTATTTGGCGGTATTGCTAAGGATTCTAAGTTTGGTAATCCATGAAAATGATCCGTTATAAATACCTTACTGGCGATCATAACATTGTTGCCAATTGTTATTGAATTGATACAACCTATATGACAGTCGTAATTTATACTTACATTATTGCCAATCGTAATTTTAGGTTTAAAAGAGAATTGGTTGTGCTTGTCAAAGGTTTCCAGACGCAATCTTTCGAAACAGAAAAAATCATCTCCTATTTCGATATTTTGACCTCCGTGTAAATAAATTGGAGATTCAATATAAAAATTTTTACCACAGTTCTTGAAATTTCTCTTTACCATAAAAGAATATATTCTGTTTCTAAAATACCTTACATATTTTAAAAAAGAATACGATAAGAATAGACTACAAAAGGAAGCAAGAAGATCTGCGCAAATGATACCAATTTTTTTCATGATCTATCTAGATATATTACAATAAGTCCGTTTCACAAATGTATGTTTTAAATTGATATAACCCATTGGTATAATTGTTTAACAAAATACATCCAGTAGCGATTAGTACAGATTCTATTCCACTTTTGTGTTTGTTAAACAACAATCCTTTTTACAAAATGAATACAGCTATACAAATGAAAACTACATTTTAGTTCCAAATATTTTCTGAATTTTTTTTACTGTAATTGGCTTGTTTGTATTCAATTTTATAAGATTTCAAGTTAAAGAAATCCAAGTCCCTTGGTTTAGGATAGTTCTACAAAAAAAGCTTCCCGTGCAGATATTCCCTGTCTGATAATAATTTTGTATTCTGCTCTAAAAAAATTACATTTGGTTTAAAATGAAAAAAAAATGAAAAAAATATTTTTTAGTATTTGCATCGTTTCTTTATTAGCAGCGTGTCAAGAACCGTCAAAAGAAAAATCAGAAAAAGAAACATTAGGCAAATACCAAATGTCTGTCATACAAAGAACAGACAGTGGTGAAGTTTGTTTGTTTCTGTTAGATACGGAAACGGGCGAAGTGACAATGAGAGGTGATAAATCAGGTGCTTGGACATCACAAGGAAGTCCAGATGAGGCTCAATGAATATAATGCTACAATTTGACTTGAATATAAAAAGAACGGTAGTATCTCTCCTTAGATACTACTGTTCTATATCCTAACTACTGTGATTAAAAATGTCTTTCTGAGTTTTGGCATCAATTTTATCAACTTCTTATTTCCAGTTATTCTTATTCCTTTTTACATTCGTGTATTTGGAATCACTAATTACGGATTAATAGCGATTTGTATTTCATTAATCAATTATATTTCGGTCATAAACGACTACTCTTGGAATATTCTCGGACCAGCTAAAATAGGTCAAATTGGTCCAAACACGACTGCAGTAAACCACTACATTTCTACTGTAATCAATACAAAATTAGCACTGATTATTCCTTCATTCTTAGTACTTTTTGTTCTGGTTCAATTGTACAAAGACATAAATTCAAATACCATTTTATGTATTTCTTTATTCATCATGCTTTTTTCGAGATCCCAAAACTCCCATTGGATTTTTATTGGATTAAATAAAGTTATGGTCTATTTTGTTATTAACTCGATTTTTAAAATCAGTACCATCGTTATTGTATTATTGTGTATAAAACAAAGAGAATCTTTTCAGTATTTGTTTTTTATATTAGGTTTTTTTGACAGTATGATTTTTATATTTTCGCTTCTGTACTTGTATCTCAAATGTGATTATAAATACACACCTACCTCTCTTAAAAATATTTTTTTGGAGTTACAAAATGGATTTAAAATGTTCTTAACAAACCTCACTATTTGCTCGATATTAAATTCAGGAACATTGATCTTAGGTTTGTTTTTTGAATCTAAAATTATTGGTATTTACAGTGTAGCAGAGAAAATCATTATGCTTTGCAAGCATACAATAGGTGTTTTATTCCAAGGTATTTTTCCAAAAATAAGCAGATTAGGAGTCTCAAATCTCAAAGAATTAAACCACAATCTACGATTGATATTCAGATCGTATCTATTTTTATACGCATTGGGCACTTTACTGTTAATCGTATTTGCTAAAAAAATAATTCCATTTCTGAGCAATGAAAATATCGAAGAATCCAGTCGCTATTTGATACTTCTATCACCTATCCCGCTAATTGCTTCTTTAAATCAATCAGCATATATAACGTTAGTGCTTCATGAAAAAAAGAATATTTATTTCTCCGGTTACTTCATTGGATTACTTATAAATCTTAGTCTTTCCTTTATATTGACGTATTTTTTTAAGGTTGAAGGGATGATAGCAACACTAATAATTACGGAACTATTTATCACTATATTCTTAAATTACAACATCTTAACTCATAAATATTTAAATTTTTTCAACCATTATGATTAAAGTAGGATTTCTTGTTTCGTATGATTTTAAATATCTCTATCAATCCATTCCGTTAGTGTATACTGATGCAGATTTGATTGTGCTTGCAGTTGATAAAGATCGCCTTACTTGGAGCGGTAACCCATTGTACATTGATCCTGTTTTTTTTGAATGGATTAAAAAATTTGATATTCTAAAAAAAATAGTGATATATGAAGATACTTTTTTTGTGCCAGGAAATACTCCTGCTGAAAATGATACTCGAGAGCGGAATCTTTTAGCAAAAGCTATGGGCGATGGTGGCTGGCACATTCAAATTGATAGTGATGAGTATTTTAATGATTTCAAACAATTTACTAATTTCCTAAAAGAAAAAAACAATTTATTACAAGATCCAGAAAAAAAACCTGTTGAAATTCATGTACAATGGATTACTTTATTCAAAAAAGTAGAAGGTGGTTTTCTTTATATAAAAGACTCTTTAGACACTATTGAAGTAGCTACAAATGTGCCAAAATATAAATACATGAGAGCTCCGCGGCACTCAAAAAAAATAATAACAAAACACATTTTATTACATCAATCTTGGGCCAGAGATGATGACGAAATTTATACTAAAATAACTAATTGGTCGCATCGTGATGATTCTGATAATTTAGCTTTTTTTGAATTTTGGAAAAAAATAAACCTTACCAATTATAAAGAATTTACCAATTTGCATGAAAATGATCCTACAAAATGGAACTCTTTAGGCTTTATTGCAACAGATCAAATTCACTTGCTAAAGTTAGATATCAGTTCCTTAGATTTATTAAAATTAAAACTCAAAAAGAAACTCATTCAATTTATTAGAGAAAACCTATCTGTTAGTCTTCAAAATAATATTCGGGATATTTTTAAAAAATTGGTAAAATGAAAATCGAAACTAAAACCATTCCCTACCTGATTGTATTATTGTATCTTTTTGCTTTATCAACAATTATTTATTCTTTTGAAGCCATACAATCTGCAGTAATTATAACTACAAGTATTTTGATGCTTTTGCAAATTCGAAGCGGAAATTCATTTTTTAAATCTGAAATGACTTCTTTTTTAGTCTCGTTTTTTATTATTTGTGTTATTGGGCTTTGGTATTATGGTCCTAAAACTATAACAATGTTGGCTAATGCCATGCTGCTTTTTGTTATACCATTATTTAGTGTTTATCTATATCAATTAAACCGTTTTCTGGAAAACAAAGCAAAAATAATCCTCACGTACTGCTATTCTATTGGATTACTTTGCATGTACATTGTTGGTTACTACATTAAAGACATTCCTAATCACAAGTTTAACTGGTATTTTGCCAGATTTAATATCGAGAACCACCTTCATTTTCACGGAACCTACCTCAGCCTTTGGATTGGAGTAGCCATACTGTTTCTAATTGACTTTTTAATAAAAAAAAAGGAATTAAAAACATATTTCGCTTGTAGTTTAGTTTTTTTGATGACTTTTTTGCTTGCCGGATTAATCATTATAAACGCTCGGATGATTTTGTATTCTACACTTTTTTTAAGTGTTCTTTACTATTATTTTTATTATTACAAAACCAAAACTTTGGGAAATAAGAAAAAATCTTTTTTTTATTTGATTGCCTTAGTGTGTTTCATTCTTTTTCTATCCCAGCGTTACGTTGAGGATATAGCATTTCTGTATAAAAACACGCTATCAAATACCTCCAGATACACCATTTGTTATTGTTCATTACAAACTATTTATGACTCCATTTTACTGGGTATGAATCCAAATAGTATTCAAAACAATCTCAATGCTTGTTATGAAAATTATGGTTTTCTTGAATTATCAAGAGCCAATATAAATTCACACAATCAATATTTAGATTTTTTTTTAAAAGGGGGTATACTACTTTTTATTTCCTTTATATTTACTTTGGTGGTGAAATTACGTCATTCCTGGAAGCAAGAAAATTATCTTTATTTTTCAATCACCTTACTATTCACTTTTGCCTTTGTTACAGAAAACATTCTCGTTAGACAATATGGAATCTTTATTTATGTGTTTTGTGATATAATATTATTGGGAGGTGTTTTGTCTGATGAAAGTCATAACGGTAATAAAATAAAAAAAAGCTAAAGTTGGAATTAACAAAATACAACCGTCACTTAAACAAACAAATAGGTAAACCAAAATACCTATAAAATAACAATAATTATTATTTTTTGTCTTTAGATATAAATAAATTGGTGTGAAAAAAGAAACACAAAACAAGAATAAACCCATTAAACCAAACTGTTTAAATATCGATAAATATACAATTTCCTCTATTACACGATACACTCCACTTCCAAAAAAGGTGATTTCATTTGTTTTTCTTATCTGTAAAATACGGCCTCCTAAATTAGAATCTAAAATGAATCCAGATAGCGATCCATACTGAAAATACCGTGTCATAATAATTGCTCCTAAGAGTAGCAAAATCAAGCCTCCAAGAAGGTATATCTTTACTAGTTTTACGAGCTGATTCCTGTACAAAAACAGAAAATAAAACATCAATCCAATCCAAACTGTTCTTGATAAAGTTAATAATAAAGCAAGAACAACAAGGAGAATTTGTGTTTTTGAATTCGTATTTTTATAAAAGACAGGAAATAACATTAAAGTACAAACACCAAATATATTACCATTATTATATGTAGAAATTAATTTACTTACGGAGCCTCGCTGATTGAATTTAGAAGTGTCTAACTCTCCTAAATCAGCAACATTTACAGTGATATATGGAATTTCTAAAAAATGACCCGTAATCTGTTTGTACATAAACAAGAAAATCCCGTAAATTGAAATTATCAAAACCGCTTTACTTAAAATGGTTTCTATGTAAGCGCTTTTAATTTTAACTAAAAAAGAACTTAAAAAAATATAAAACAGTAACGGTAAAAAAACAAAACTAACATAAAAAGAAATTAAATTGCCAAACGTACCTGTATAGCCATTTATCAGGAGATGAATAGTGAAATAAATCACGAACGGCAAGGTAGCAATGTAAGCTATAAACGGCTTATTCATCACTGTAAATTTGTATCTATTTAGGATAATAAATACCGATAATAGCATCAAAAATCCAAGATACAAATATCCCCAGGTTATAGGAATTCCAGCAATTTTAAAACCTCCTTTAGGAATAATAATGACAAGTAAAACTGCAAGAAAAAATAATAATTCTCTCAACTTTGTATTAGTCAATTTAATTACAAAAACATTCCTCATTACCTGTGATGAACCATTAAATATTATGATTTGAATACTAAAAACAATTTCTCAAACTTTCCTCCCATGTTTTGATGGCAATCCCAAAAACCGTTTTAATCTTTAATTTTTCTAAAACACTAAACTTAGGCCGTTCTGCGGCAGTAGGATAACTTGTCGATGATACTGGCTGTAAATTAATATTTGTGTTTGTGTATTCGAATATTTTCTGTGCAAAATCAAACCAGCTGCAATAACCTTCATTACTGAAATTATAAACTCCATACCTGTTTATTTCTGGACTTTCAATAGTCTTTAAAATAATTTGTACCAAAGCATGTGCTAAATCAATTGCATTAGTTGGTGTTCCTATTTGATCATTCACAACAGATATTGAATCTTTTTCCGCCCCCAACCGCAGCATAGTTTTCATAAAATTACTGGCAAACTGCGAATATACCCAAGAAGTCCTAACGATAAAATATTCGTTTAGAACTTTTTGAATAGCTTTTTCTCCCTCTAATTTAGTTAGGCCGTACACACTTTTGGGATTTGGAGTATCATCCTCTGCGTAGGGTGTTTTTTGGGTACCATCAAAAACAAAATCTGTTGACACATGTATTAATTTTGTTTTAAAATCCCTACATACTTCTGCCAAATTTCGGGCTCCAATCACATTGATTGCTTCTGCTTTTTCGGGCTCACTCTCAGCTTTATCAACTGCTGTATATGCTGCTGTATTAATGCAAAAATCAGGTTTTACTTTTGCAAAAACAAGCGCAATAGCTTCTTTTTGTGTAATATCAAGGGCTTTAGAATCACAAAAAACAAAATCAATTTGAGGATAATTTTCTGCAATAAATTGCAAGGATTGCCCTAATTGTCCATTGGCACCGGTCACAAGAACTACCATGTTTTTTTTGCGTTTGCTAAAGTTGGTAATATTTGGTCTTTCTCCGAAATAATTAATTCGGCTTCTGGAAACTGCCAATCTATATTGAGCTCCGGATCATTAAATAAAATCCCGCCTTCCGATTCTTTATTATAAAAATTATCGCATTTATAAAAGAAAGTGGCAGTTTCGCTCAATACTAAAAATCCATGAGCAAAACCTCTTGGCACAAAAAACTGCTTTTGATTATCCGCTGAAAGAGATATTGCAATATGCTCTCCAAATGTTTTTGATTCAGGTCTAATATCAACTGCAATGTCTAAAACTTCACCATGTAATACCCGTACCAGTTTTGCTTGGCAATGGCTTCCGGTTTGATAATGCAATCCGCGTAGTACTCCTTTTGTTGAAAAAGACTGATTATCCTGAACAAAATGAACGTCCTGCTGGACTCCTTTTTGAAAAGTGTTCTCGTTGAAACTTTCCATAAAGTAACCTCTTTCATCTTTGATGATTTTAGGTTCTATAATGTAACATCCATCGAGTTTGGTAGGTATAAAATTCATATTTAAATTTAAATAATGTCTAATAAATGTGTTCCGTAACCACTTTTTAATAAGGGCTCGGCTATTTTTTTTAATTGTTCAGCATCAATGTAACCCATTCTATAAGCAGCTTCTTCAATAGAGCCAATCTTCAGTCCTTGGCGCTCTTCAATGACTTGAACAAATTGAGAAGCCTGCATTAAAGAATTAAAAGTTCCCGTATCAAACCAGGCAGTTCCTCGATCTAAGATGCTGACTTTTAGCTTTCCTCTTCGTAGGTATTCCTTATTGATATCGGTAATTTCTATTTCTCCACGGGGACTTGGTTTTATATTGGCAGCAATTTCAACCACATCATTATCGTAAAAATAAATGCCGGGAACAGCATAATTTGATTTGGGCGCCAGAGGTTTTTCTTCAATAGAAAGCACCTTCCCATTTGTATCAAAATCGACAACGCCATAGCGCTCTGGGTCATTTACATGATATGCATAAATAATACCACCATCCGGATTATTATTAGCTTGTAATAAATCTGACAATCCGGTTCCATAAAAAATATTATCCCCTAGAACCAGCGCTACTTTTTCTGTTCCAATGAATTCTTTTCCAATTATAAAGGCTTCCGCCAACCCATTTGGGTGCTCTTGAACCGCATATTCAAAACGACAGCCAAGTTTAGAACCATCACCAAGTAGTTGTCTGAACAATGGCAAATCATGAGGTGTCGAAATAATAAGGATTTCCCTTATTCCCGCCCACATCAATGAGGAAAGCGGATAGTAAATCATTGGTTTGTCATAAATGGGCATCAATTGTTTGCTTACAGCTAACGTCAACGGATGCAACCGCGTTCCTGAACCTCCCGCTAGTATTATTCCTTTCATAAACTATTATTTATTGTATTTTGCTTTAAGTTTTTGATAAAATTTAAGCAGCATAGAACTGATTAAGAATATAAAAATCAGTAAAAAAGGAAAAATAAATTTCAACTTTCCGTTAATTGATTTTACATTTTTAATATTAGTTACCGAACTGATATCTTTAATAACTTTATCAAAATTGATGTTTTCTAACCTATTATTTCCTTGTTCAATAATTAGGTTTTCTTTGGTTTTAATAATATCATTCAATTGTAAATTTTCGTTATAGTAAACAAGATTATTATTGGATCTTTTTGAATTTATATTGTATTTGTTCAAAAGTCCATCTATCTGCTTTATAATAGAATCATTCTCTTTGATTTTGATTTTGATATTTTTCAAGTTTTCTCTTTGTATTTTCGAATAATACTCGGAGTTATTTAAAAACCGCATCAAGGGATTGATAAGCCCTTCAGTTGTCACTAATTTAGAAGAACTTATTTTAAGCGAATGAAATGGATAATTTTTACTAGTCAATTTATTCAACATTGCTTTGCTTAAACCTCCATCTTCAGCAATTAATTTGATAAGATCTAATCGCTGTGAATCATTACCTACAAACTTATAAACATCAATTATAGGTTCAATTTCAATTTTTTTTATTTCGGGAATATCTTTAAAGCCTAATACTTTTAAAAAAACAGTATCTTTTTCTGTAATTTTAGAATTCAACAAAGTAATCTTGGAGTACAAATAATCATTTGAACCAAAATTGGGCATTACTATAACTTCATGTTCGTAAGAAACCCGATTGTTATCTAAAAACACACCTGTACCTAATCCTAAAAAAAGTAAAATTAACAATACAATACCATTTCTTTTTAAAAATAAAAACCCTTCAAAAAGACTTAAAAAAATACTATCTACAAAATCCCCTATTTTTTTGGAAATTTGTATCAAATCAATTTCTCGATCCTCCTCCGGGATATTCGGCAAGTTTGTGCTCATAGTATCTTGTTATTTTACGTTGAATATTTGTTCTAATATTTTAATCGTAATTAAATACGTTGGCTTTACACCTGTTGTACCCAATCCACCTGAAGCCAATGTGCTTCCCGTTTCCAGTGGATTATCAGAGGCATAATACGCATATCTTACCTTCACATCATGTGGGACACTTTTTCTGATTTTTGATGCAGATTGTATCGCTTTTTGATAATACGAACCTTCCATTTCTAATCCGATAACCCCCCAAGTTGATTCATGGAAAAATTTCAATAAATCTCTGTTCTGCAATGAAGTTCCTAAAACAGTAACCATGGGTCCTGCAAAAACTGAAATGTCATTTCCTTCAAACATTTCAGCAGTTAATTCATTTTCGAAAAAATAATTATCTGCTGTTCCTTCGTTGATGTGTGCATTTGGAATCATAATATCTCCTTTTCCGCCTTCCAGAATTCCTGCTTTTCCCATAATAGAAACTGATTCAACATTCAAAAAAGTATCTTTTTTAAATGGTTTCAGCAACTCATCAATAGTTTCATACGCTTGTTCCCCAAAAGCATAATCCATCACAATCAATACTGGCTTTTTATCTCCGGTATTTGCCTTTGGAAAAGAAGTTTTTGCCCAATTCATTTTGGCAGTATCAAAAATCTGAACATCAATATTTGTTCCTGATGTATCCGGTAACGAAATCATTCCGTGTTTCAAAGCTACTGCCGTGACTTGGTTTCGAACTTCATTTGCACCTGATTTACTCAATTCCTCATAAATAAAGAAATCTGATTTGTCATTGAACTTGGTTTTCAGAACTTCAGTGGCAAAAATAGAATTCATCACACTGTGCATATTGGCACTAATAACGTGAATTGGGCGATCTAATAATTGATTTTCTTCTAAAACTTCTTTAATTTTTGTTGCCCAAATTTCCCCATGAATATGGTGTCCCAATCGCTCTCTTAAAATAGGGCTAAAGGTGATCGTTCTCTTATTATCATCTACAATTTCCTCAATGGCGAGTTTTCCTAACCAAAATATGACATGCAAGAAACGATCTGGCGCAACAGCTGAACCAAAAGCATCATATATATCTAACACCTCCGCAAATGTTCGTCCTAGAATATTGGCAGCGTGCGAAATAGCTTTCTCTTTTTCTACCAAAGTCAGTTTTTTCTTTTGAGAAACCGCTTGTTCCAGTTTGAACCAATCGCGGGAAACCTCACCGGCATCATCCAGTAAAACCCTGTTTCTAATTTTGTGTGATTCGATGAAAATAAACGTCAAATGCGTCAAAATATCATAAATATCTGAGCGTCCTCTTGTAATCTCCACATTCATCTGCTCCTCATCAATTCTGTAACAATTACGGCGTCTTTTTGGCGGTACAATTGCCTGAAAATGCGATTTAGAATACCCCTCATCTGATGTTAAATTGATAAATCTACATTCTTCAATTCCTACCGGAAGACGCTCTATAACATATAAAAGTCCGTTCAATTCTACTTTTTCTTCGGCTATATTTCCATAAATTTCTGGTCGTAATGCTAATAATGCTTCGCGAAGCGTATCACCTGAAATTCCCATAGGTTTGTAAAATCCTCTATTAAAAAGGTGACGCATCGTAATGTACATTTTTTCAATTGCTGCCGATGATTCTTGCGCTCTGGAGCGTGATATATTTTTTGTTTCTTTCATTTTCTAGTTATTTTCTAACGCCCAAATGTAGTTTTTTTATATTGTAGTTTGTTACCGTAATTTTAGCTGCTAATTCAACTATTGTTCTCAGATGTTGTTCCTGAATTCTCATTTTCTGCGCAAATACTAACATAGGGAATGGGTTGATTTTTGTCATCAACTACAAAACCTTTGATTTGAGCCGTAATCGAGAAACAAGTTAAAAATAATAATACCCAATATCTATTTTCTTTCATCTATTCTCTTTTTAACAAATCCACAATTTTTCTGTCATTGGAGAGTCTCGGAATTTTATTTTGTCCGCCCAATTTGCCAATCGATTTCATATAATTCTGAAAACCATTTTTTACCACTTTGGTGACAATCACTTTTTGCAGCACTTTGCCTACAATCAAATCATCGTAATACATGTTTTGTTTTCGCATCGCATTGTCCAGCGCTTCCGCAAAAGATACACTGTCTTCCGGTTCGTTTTCAAACTCAATAAACCATTCATGATACGGCAATCCTACTGCAGGTGTAATTTGCGGTGCCACGGTGAATTCATTGATTTGGATGTTTGTACCAATAATTGCTTCCTGCAAAGCACTTTCCACTTCTTTGCCAATTACATGCTCGCCAAAAGCAGAAATATAATGTTTGATTCTTCCCGATACAATTATTCGGTATGGTTTTAAACTCGTAAACTGTATGGTATCTCCTAAATCATAGCCCCAAAGACCAGCATTTGTTGAAATAATTAGCACATAATTCACATTCAATTCTACCTCTCCAATAGTATACCTTTTGGGTCCCGAACCGTCAGTATCAGTAAAAAATTCATCTGATTTTATAAATTCATAAAAAATTCCAGCGTTCAACAGCAATAACATTCCGCGTTCTTTTTGTGAATCTTGGTACGCAAAAAACCCTTCCGAAGCCGGAAATAATTCAATACTATCTACTTTTCTACCGATTAGATTTTCAAATTTAGCACGATAGGGTTCATAATTTACCCCTCCAAAAATAAATAAATTAAAATTTTTAAAGAGTTCACCCACAGGCTTACCTCCTTTTAGATGTAGTTTTTCAAAATACATTTGTACCCACGATGGTATTCCTGAAATTACAGTCATATTTTGGTCAAATGTTTCTTCGACAATTGCATTTACCTTAGTATCCCAATCTTCAATACAATTAGTTTTCCAAGACGGCATTCGGTTTTTCTGCAAATAACTAGGAACAAAATGGGCTACTATTCCAGATAAACGACCAAATTTTATTCCGTCTTTCTCTTCTAAAACTGGGCTTCCCTGCAAGAAAATCATTTTTCCATCTACAAAATCAGCATTGCCAGTTTCATGAATATAGTGTAAAATTGCGTTTCTGGCGGCTTCAACATGAAACGGCATCGATTCCTTTGTGAGCGGAATATATTTAGCCCCAGAAGTAGTTCCAGAAGTTTTAGCAAAATATAAAGGTTTCCCTTTCCAGAGCACATCAGCACTACCTTTCACTGCTTGATCGATATAAGGCTTTAATCCCTCGTAATCGCGAATAGGAACCTGTTTTGCAAAATCAACAAAATTTTTAATTTGGTCAAAATGATGGTCAACACCAAACTGTGTTTTCTTTGCTTCTTTTATTAATTGCAAAAAAACTTTTTTTTGAGTTTCAATAGGATTATTGGACCAAGCTTGTGTTTTATGGTAAATTTTTTGTGCAAATATTTTTGCTGCAATCGATTTTATTGACATTTCTTACTTCTGATTTTAATTTTTTTGAGTCTTATGAAAACACTATTTCTTAGCGTAACTAAAAAACTGTTTTTACTTTTTTAGAGGTTGGCTTTTTCCTTTTTTAGCGGATGAAGGGGTATTTACATTTTTCTCCTCCTGATCAACTTGTTTCCGCAATTCTAATTCTTGTTTAGATGCCGATAAATCTACTGCTGCTGTTTCATCTGCTACTTCAAGAATGGAATCTTTATTAAATTTAGCATATTCTAACTCTCCGGTTAACACTTTTTGAATGGATTGAATATAGGCTTCGTTATGCTTTAATGCGTTTGACAAAGAATCTGATTTCAAAGCCAATTCCATGGCATCTCTTTTTAATTTTGAGGAAGAATAACCTGGTATAAACTCTCGTAATGGAGTAAAAGCAATAATAAAGGTAGTGACAAATGTAATGATTATAGCTCCCAAAGTAGCAACAACAAAAACGTTCATTAAGGTAAGCTTCAGTGAAAATGTTTCTTCAAAAGTATCTTCATTTAGAATAATTAAACGTCTTTTATTAAATAAATTTTCTTTTAATTTCTTTCTTTTTAATCCTTTATTAGGCATGTTTTTTTGATTATTAAACAAATATACCAATAATTGTCGTTGCTTGTATTCCCTTTTATGGGATCGTATTTCTTAATCTTATGTTTGTTTTTAATAAATTTTTAACGTTTTTTAAAATAAATAAATGAATTTAAAAGAGTTTGTATTAATTAATTCTGTATACCTTTGCCTATAGGTTTATTACAAATTTGCTTCGGCAATAAATTATTCAATCATGGGAAGATTTGGAGTTACAGAAATCCTTATTATATTGGCGGTTGTTTTATTACTTTTTGGTGGTAAAAAAATCCCTGAACTAATGAAAGGCTTAGGAAGCGGAATCAAAGAATTCAAAAACGCGGCCAAAGAAGATCAGCCAGCTGATAAAAAAGAAGAACAAACAAAGTAAAAATTAAAATTTCAAATTTCACACTATACAGTTTGAAATTTGAAATTTTTTTTTGCAATGAATGGCCCTTTTACAAAACCATCGTCAACTGAATTCTCTTTCGATCCTCATCGACTTCCGTTACTTTGACCTGAACATGTTGGTGTAATTTGACTACTTCATTCACATCGCTAACAAAACCTGCTTTGAGTTGAGAAATGTGAACCAAGCCACTTTCTTTAACTCCAATGTCTACGAAACAACCAAAATTAGTAATGTTATTGACAATTCCAGGCAAAATCATTCCTGTTTTAACGTCTTTTATCGTCTTTACATCGGGATCAAATTCAAAAACTTTAGCTGACTTTCTGGGGTCTAATCCTGGTTTTTCTAGTTCTTTGATAATATCTTTCAATCCTAATAATCCTATTTCTGTGGTGATGTAATTTTCTGGTTTTATTAAAGTGGTTTTCTCTTTATTAGCAATCAAATCATGTACTGTCAATTTCAAATCCTTTGCCATTTTTTCTACAATTCCATACGCTTCGGGATGAACTGCCGAATTATCCAACGGATTTTTTGCATTTGAAATTCGGATAAAAGCAACGCCTTGCTGATACGCTTTTTCACCCAAACGCGGTACTTTTTTAAGTTGTTTTCTATCGGTAAAAGGACCGTTTTCTGAACGATAATTTACAATGTTTTCAGCCAGCTTCTCTCCTATTCCGCTCACATAACTCAACAAATGTTTGCTCGCTGTGTTTATGTTTACACCCACCGAATTCACGCAACGAATCACCGTACTGTCTAATTCTTCCTTGAGTTTGGTTTGGTCCACGTCATGTTGGTATTGGCCTACGCCAATAGCCTTCGGGTCAATTTTTACCAATTCAGCCAATGGATCACTCAATCTTCTTCCGATAGAAACCGAACCTCGAACCGTCACATCATAATTAGGAAATTCATCTCTGGCGATTTTAGAAGCAGAATAAACCGATGCTCCTGCTTCAGAAACAATAAAAACCTGAACGGGTTTATCAAAAGCTATTTTCTTTATAAAGAATTCGGTTTCACGTGAAGCGGTTCCGTTTCCTATTGAAATTGCATCAATTTTATAGGAATTAACCATCGAACGAATTTTTTTTATCGCCATCGCTTCTTCTTTTTGAGGCGCATGCGGATAAATAGTTTCATTGTATAGCAAATCGCCTTTTTCGTCCAAGCAAACAATTTTACAACCGCTTCTAAATCCTGGATCAATGGCCAAAATTCTTTTTTCACCCAAAGGCGGCGCTAACAATAACTGCCCTAAATTATTGGCAAAAACCTGAATAGAATTGGCATCAGCCTTAGCTTTAGCCTCCTGCAAGGCTTCATTTGAAATTGCCGGATTCAGCAAGCGTTTGTAACTGTCTTCTATAGCTAATTGTATGTGTGGCGTAGTTTTATTTTGACTTTTTAAGACTAAAGCATCAATAATATGATACGCTTCATCGATATCAACAGCAACTTTGAATTTAACGAATCCCTCATTTTCGGCGCGAAGCATTGCTAATAATCTGTGTGAAGGTGCTTTAGTCAGTGGTTCTGACCAATCAAAATATTGATTAAATTTTTGCGCTTTTTCATCTTCTTTTTTTGTTTTAACCACTTTAGTCGTAATAGTGGCTTTGCGTTCGTACAAACGTCGGAGTTGTTTTCGAACATAAATATTTTCATTAATCCATTCGGCCATAATATCTCTGGCGCCTTGTAAAGCAGCTTCTTCATTTATGACATTTGTATTCAAATACTGAGTCGAAATAAAATCGATATCATCATTATTTTGTGCCATAATCATTTTTGCCAACGGTTCTAATCCGTTTTCACGAGCAGCATCGGCTTTAGTTTTTTTCTTCTTTTTGAATGGTAGGTATAAATCTTCTAATTCTTGTAAATCGAAACTTTGATCAATTTTTTTAGTTAATTCTGGGCTAAGCACATTTTGTTCCTGTATTGATTTTAAAATTGCTTGTTTGCGCTTTTTAATACTTTCGAATTCTTTTTGGAATTTAGCAATCTGTTCAATAAAAACTTCATCTAAATTACCGGTTTTATCTTTTCGATACCTCGAAATAAACGGAATTGTACAATCTTCTTGTAATAATTGAACGGTATTTTGAATGTTTATTGCTGCAGTGGCAACATGTTGTTTGATGTAATCAATGTTTGTCATAATACTGACCTTTTAGGCGGATATGGATTTTATAAAAAACAAAAATACATTGTTTTTAATTATTTTTGAGTTTATGTGAAATTTATTTAATTTTTAATAATGCGAATAATTAAATTTTTATTAACTTTATAAGTCCCTGATTTACAGATATTATAACCTACTAACTATGAAAAGTAAGTAAATAATTAATACCTCACAAATATGGAAACTACTACTATTAAAAGTATTTTGTTGATCACATTAGCACTGACACTGTTATCATTTGAATTACCTTCTGGCTGGTTTAAATCCGGGAGTGCACCAAACAGTTATGACATGAGGATTGACAAAGGAGCTGGTTATGATGGCAAAAACGCAGCGACGATTCAATCTATAACGCCTAATATTGATGGATTTGGTACACTTATGCAAAGTTTTGCAGCCGATAAATATTTAGGTAAAAGAATTAGATTTTCTGGTTATGTAAAAACTAAAGATATTGCCGAAAAAGCTTGCTTCTGGTTGCGCGTTGAAAAAGCAAATTCACAACAAATTTTATCGTTTGATAACATGAATAACCGTCCCATTATTGGCACAAATGAATGGAAAGTATATGAAATTGTAGTTGATGTTCCAATAACTGCCTCAAAAATTTCATACGGAGCTTTAGTAAAAGGAACTGGGCAAATCTGGTTTGACAATTTGAACTTTGAAGTTGTCTCTAATTCTGTAGCAGTTACTGGGAAAAAGATTGAAAAAACTGAAAAGATCATTGAACCCTCTAATTTAAATTTTGATAATTAGGAATTGCTTTCAAAAAGCTATTTACGGTTATAAAAAAGTTCCTGTCTTGACTAATTAATTTTTCAAGACAAGAACTTCTTTTACAAATATATTTATTGGAAATTAGAATACTTTATACTTTTGAAATACATTTTAGTAATTATATTCCGTACAGACGATGCTGTTTAGTAATATTTGCTACTGCTAAAGCACTACCTTTGAGTCAAAAATCTTTTTTTATGTCTTTTTTGATTTGGTATTTTACGCTCATTAATTTAGTTGCTTTTTCTATAATAGGAGTAGATAAGAAGTTTGCTGTTGAGCAAAAATGGCGAATTTCAGAACGTCTCTTATTGCTGGCAAGCGTTATTGGTGGAACAATTGGTTCTGGGCTGGCGATGCTTTTTTTTAGACATAAAACTTCAAAAATGTCTTTTTTATGGAAGTTTTTTTTAATTGTGTTTTTACAGGTTTTTGTAGTATATTTCTATGTTATAAAATCTAAATAATTACTCTTACTAATTACTTCAAAGGTAGCTTCGGGATACGCTTTTGCGAAAGCAGCAGGAACTTTCACCTTTTTAGTTTCATTCCACTTAAACTCAAATCCCGCAAGTGCGTCGCCCTTTTCTTCAAGCCAGTCCAATTCTTGCTGATCATAAGTGCGCCAGAAATAATTATTGGTTTTTGTTTTAAGGTAATTTTGTTTTTTAACACGTTCAACTGCCAAGTAATTTTCCCATAAATCACCCACATCTGTTCTGGAATCCAATCGATTAAAATTATTAATGATGCCGTTTCTGATGCCATTATCATAAAAATACCAACGACTGGATTTAACAATTTCTTTTCGAAGATTGCGACTAAATCCTTCAACTTTGAAAATAATAAACACTTTAGAAAGTAAATCTAAATAATTTGCCACTGTATTTTTAGACATTTGCAATTGATTTGCTAATTCCTGCAACGAAACTTCTTTTCCTAACTGATGCGCTATCAAACGTAGTAAATCGTATATTTTATCAGCATGTTTTATGCCTTCAAAAACTAAAATATCTTTTAGTAAATACGAGTTGATAATTTCATACAAATACTCTTTTTTTTCCTCCCAATCAGGATATTGAAGCAGCTCCGGATAACTTCCAAAGAGTAATCGCTCCTCTAATTTTTCTGTAGTTTGCTTGTAATTTTCGTATTGCGAATATTCCATTTGTGCTATTGGAAAAAGGTACAAAGTGTTTTTTCGACCTACCAATGGTTCGCCAAGATTGTTGTTTAAATCAAATATAGAGGAACCTGTAGCAATGATTTTTATTCCTTCAATAGAATCTACAATTAATTTGAGAATAAGTCCAATTTCTGGAATCGTTTGGGCTTCGTCTATAACCAAAACGTCAATATTATTTAATAATCGCTTGTAATTCGCAACGGAACGTTCTTTGAGTAAATTTGCATCATTAATATCTTCTCCGTTTAGTTGCAAATAACTTCCATCAGGAATAGTATGAAGATAATTTTTTAGTAATTCGGTTTTTCCAACACGACGAGCACCAAGTAAAATCAATACTTTGTTAGGAAGTACTTTTTTACCAAAATCTTGAAACAATGCTCTTTTTAAATAATTTTCCATGCTATTTGATTTAGAAATCTAAACCAAATATAATCAAAAAATAGTAATTCAGTCAACGTACTGACTGAATTAATGTAAATTCAGTCAGTACGTTGACTGAATTAATGTAAATTTAGTCAATAAAAAATTCTAACAAGATATTTTATCTACTCTATTTTGGTGTCTTCCACCTTCAAATTCTGTGTTTAAGAAAGCTTCAACCATTTCTACTGCTTGCGGAATCGAAGTAAAGCGAGCCGGAATACTAATAATATTTGCATCATTATGCTGACGTGCTAAAACTGCAATTTCTTTCATCCAGCAAAGAGCCGCACGAACTTTAGTTTGTTTGTTGACTGTCATTGAAATTCCGTTTCCGCTTCCGCAAATAACAATTCCAAAATCAGCTTTTCCCTCAGAAACATCCATTGCAACAGGATGACCAAAATCAGGATAATCCACGCTTGCCGTTGAATCTGTTCCGTAATTTGTTACTTGATATCCTTTTGATTGAAGCATTTCAACGATTGCTTTTTTATAATCCGGACCGGCGTGATCATTTCCTATAGAGATTTTCATGATAAATATGTTAGTTGTATACAGCAAATTTAAATAAAGTAATCTATTAAGATGAATTTAAATAACGCTTCTTTATTAGATTTTTTTGATTACAATATACTTTCAAAAGTAAAATTAACATAAACCGCTGTAACTATCAGATTACTAAATAATTAATAGTTATCAACAATTTTATTTAATGTATAAATAGCTGTAAATCAATGAAATTTATTTATTTAAAATGTTAAAAGTTTACATTGTTAATAGCGAAACGCAATTGCTTGATATTCAGTTAACTTTAAATTAACATATAATGTTCATAACTTGATATAGAATCTTAGAACTATTTTTGGGTTTTGCTTAAAATAAATGTAATCCAAAAGCGAGTTTTTAAATCCTAATTTAGTTAGATGAATTTTTAGAATAGTTATCATTATTAAAAGGTAGGTTATTAACAAAAAACAGTAGTGTGAGTTATTTACAAAACCAATAGTTTTTATGTTATCAACCATTGTTAATTAAAATCTAAAAATACTTTAAAACTAAGCTTTTATGCTAATATAACTATGTTGATAAGTCGCAATAACATCTTTAAACTTGAATATAACCACTTTTAAAATAAATTTATTGCCACTATTAACAAGCTATAATAACAACCAAAAAATAATTTAAATTTAATTTTTCTTTTTGTTTATATTAATAGATGTTGACAACTTTCAAAAAAATTACACTTAAAAAATTCATTTCAGTTTGATTTCAGATTTAAACAATCGTCAGTTTCGTATTCAGATCATCTAATAATTCTTGAACTTTTTCAAAATCATTAATGTGAACTTTGAGTTTGATTCCACCGTAAGCAAAACTGCTAAAAGGATCAATGGAAACCAACGTTTCATTTTCAAAAAAATAATTAATTTTTTCTTGTTCTAACAAATGCTTTAGTACCACAATTTCATGTGAATAATTAAAGGTTCTAATTATTTTAAAATCTTGCATTTTTCTAATTTTTATAAAGATACTAAAGTTATATTTTTAATAAATATAATCCGTAAAATTCTTAAATTGATATCTTCTTTGTAATTTTAAACTTTTAAGAACGAATTTATGAGTAAAAGATTAAGAAAGCCGATAAAAAAAGAGAAAGATTTCTCTGATAAAATTATAAAAATATTGTCGCAAAGTGCTAATAAAGCATTCAATTATAAACAAATAGGAGCAAAGCTGGAAGTTGATGATACGGAAAGCAGAAATCAAATTATTAAAGATTTGAAGATTCTGGCATCGCAAAATAAAATTATTGAGTCAGAACCCGGTAAATATTTGGTAAAAGCAGAAAGTAAAGAGTATTACGAAGGTAAAATTGACATGACAGGACGTAAAACAGCTTATTTTGTTTGCCCTGAAATGGAAGAAGATGTTTTTATTCCTACCAATAACTTGAACCATGCATTAGACAAAGACATTGTCAAAGTCTATGTTTACAATCGCAGAAAAGGAAAAAGACCTGAAGGTGAAGTAATTGAAGTCCTTGAAAGGCATAAAACCGATTTTGTTGGGGTTATTGATATTCAAGCGAATTTTGCTTTTGTTTCTACTGCAAATCCAAAAATGTATACTGATATTTTTATTCCAAAAGATAAAATAGGGGAGGCGGAGCAAGGAGATGTTGTTTTAGTTCACGTTGAAGATTGGCCAGCCAGAGCGGATAGTCCTTTTGGTTCTGTTATAAAAGTTTTAGGAAAGCCAGGGGAACATGACACAGAAATTCACGCTATTCTTGCTGAATATGGTTTGCCGTCAGAGTTTCCTATTGAAGTAGAAACGTTTGCACAAAAGATTGATACTTCGATAGAAGAAGATGAAATTGCCAAACGTCGTGATATGCGAGATACATTGACTTTTACGATTGATCCAAAAGATGCGAAGGATTTTGATGATGCACTTTCATTCAAAAAATTAGAAAATGGTAATTACGAGATTGGTATTCACATTGCCGACGTTTCGCATTATTTGCAAGAAGGAACAATCTTGGATGATGAAGCGTATCAAAGAGCAACATCTGTTTATTTAGTGGATCGAGTGGTGCCTATGTTACCAGAAGTATTATCCAATTTTGCGTGTTCCTTGCGACCAAATGAAGAAAAATATACGTTTTCAGCCATATTTGAAATTAACGAAACATCACAAGTGGTAAATCAATGGTTCGGAAGAACGGTAATTTATTCCGATCAGCGTTTTGCTTATGAAGAAGCGCAGTATATCATAGAAACCAAAGACGATGTAATCCCAGAAGAAATTTCGATTACAGGAACTTCATATCAAGTTTCTCAAGAAATTGTCGCAGCGACGCTAAAAATGGACGAATTAGCCAAAATTCTTAGAAAAAGAAGAATGGCCGAAGGAGCAATTTCTTTTGATAAAGTAGAGGTGAAGTTCAATTTAGATGAAGCGGGAGAACCTCAAGGTGTTTATTTTAAAGTTTCTAAAGATGCGAATCATCTGATTGAAGAATTCATGCTTTTGGCAAATAGAAAAGTAGCGGAATATATTGGAAAACAGAAGAAAACTTTCATTTACAGAATTCACGATGAACCCAACGAGGACAAACTTTTTGCAATGCAAGCTGTTATTGCTAAGTTTGGACATAAAATTGATTTTAAACAAGGCTCTATTTCACAAGCTTTGAATAAGTTGATGGAAGACGTAAATGGTAAAAAAGAGCAAAATCTTATTGATACACTTGCCATTAGAAGTATGAGCAAAGCCAAATATTCTACAGATAATATAGGACATTACGGTTTAGCTTTTGATTATTATTCACATTTTACTTCGCCAATTCGTCGTTATCCGGATGTAATGGTACATCGATTGTTGCAACATTATCTGGACGGAGGAAAATCTGCAGATGAAGAAACGTATGAAGCTAAATGTTTACATTCTTCTACAATGGAAGGATTAGCAACTAATGCTGAGCGTGATTCCATTAAATATATGCAAGTAAAATACATGCAAGACCATAAAGATGAGGAGTTTTTAGGTGTGATTTCCGGTGTAACAGAATGGGGAATTTATGTTGAAATTATTGAAAATAAATGTGAAGGAATGTGTAGAATACGTGACATAAAAGATGATTACTACACCTTTGACGAAAAGCAATATGCATTAACCGGCGCAACTTCAGGTAAATTATTACAATTAGGTGATGAAATTTACGTTAAAGTAAAAAATGCCGATTTAGTTAAAAAACAACTGGATTTTAATTTTTTAAGAAGAATTGAAGAACCGTTAAAATAAAACAAATGAAATCAAAGATTCACGAATTCCAAAAAAGAAATATGAGTAATAGATTAGTAATTATTGCTTTAGTATTCTTAAGTCAGCTCACAAATGCTCAAATAAGCAGAAACTTAGGAGATTTTGATGAAGTCAAAGTCTTTGATAAAATCAGTGTAAAGCTAATTGCAGCTTCAGAAAATAAAGTTGTTATCACAGGAACCCGTGCTGATGAAGTAGAAATGGTAAATAGAAATGGAGAATTAAAAATTAGAATGCCTTTTCCACAATTGTTATCTGGTGATGATATTATTGTGAAATTATATTTTAAAAAGATCCAAAGCATTGCTGTTAGCGAAGGGAGTTATGTTTCTAGTGAAGAGGATTTAAAACAAACAAGTTTAGATTTAAACGCAAAATCTGGAGGGGAAATAAAATTAGAAATAGATGTTGATAAGGTAGATGTGAAAGCAAATGCTGGAGGAATTATTTCTCTAACTGGCAAAGCAACTAATCAAAATGTTGCTATTACATCTGGCGGAATTCTTAATGCTAAGGATTTAGAAACTGCACAAACGTCAATAACTGTGTCTGCGGGTGGACAATCAGAGATTCATGCAACTACCTTAGTCGATGCAAAAGTGAGAGCTGGAGGTTCTATATTTATCTACGGCAAACCACAACAGATAAACAAAGAAGTTTTCATTGGCGGAACGATAATAGAAAAAAATTAGTATTATTGTTTAGATTTTGGCGGTAATAAATTTTAATTTTTAATGGTAAACGATATTGTAGCTGGTATTCCATGGGGAATTTTCTTAAGTTTTATGATTGGTCCTGTTTTTTTTATTTTACTCGAAACAAGTATTATAAAGGGATTTAGAGCTGCTTTAGTATTTGATTTAGGCGTAATTTTAGGAGATATTGTCTTTATTGGCATTGCTTATTTAGGAAGTTATAGGTTGATTCAAAGTTTAAAAGATCAACCTGCTCTTTTCATATTTGGAGGTGTGTTGATGTTGGCTTATGGTATAATTTCCTTCATACAGTTAAAAAAAGAATTGAAAATCAATACCGACATTATTGATAAGGAAATCGTTAGGAAAAACTATGTAAGTCTTTTTATAAAAGGTTTTTTGTTGAATGTCATTAATATAGGTGTTCTTGGTTTTTGGTTGGCCATAATTATTTCTGTTGGACCAAAACTAGATATGCAAACATCAAGAATGGTCACTTTTTTTGTTGCTGTAATTGGTACTTATTTGTTCATTGATTGTATTAAAATTCTATTGGCAAAGCAACTAAAAACAAAGCTTACTCCTGTAAATATTCTTAAAATCAAAAAAGGAATCAGTATTGTAATGATGGTTTTTGGATTAGTTTTAATCACACAAGGGTGGTTTCCTCAAGAAAAGGAAATGGTAAAAAAAGTTTTCGAAAAAATTGATGATTAAAATAATATAATTTTCCAAAAATTAGACATAAGAAAAACCTTCAAATTTCTTTGAAGGTTTTAGATTTTAGACCGGATTTGAACTTTACTTTATATAATTTTCCCCAAAAATTATATAAGAAAAACTTTCAAATTTCTTTGAAGGTTTTAGATTTTTAAACCGGATTTGAACCTTACTTTATATAATTTTTTCCAAAAATTAAACATAAAAAAAACCTCCAAATTTCTTTGAAGGTTTTAGAGGCATCGTCCGGATTCGAACCGGAGTAGGAGCTTTTGCAGAGCCCAGCCTAGCCACTCGGCCACGACGCCAATTATTTATTGGTTTGCAAAGATACTAAAAAAGTTAAAAAAGGAAAGCCAATAACAACAAAGTTTTAAAAATTGTTTGGCGGTAATTCATAATTCGTAATTGACTTAACTTCTATATTCTTCTAGTTCAATAGTAACTGCTTCAACATCACCGCCAATAGGAGGATTTACTTTTGAAACGGCAACAATAATTCTTGATATTTCAGGAATTTCTTCAAATATCCTTGTTAATATTCGATGTGCAACATGTTCTAATAAGTCTGAACGAATCGCCATCTCCTCGACAACAATGCGATTTAAGAGCACATAATCTACTGTATCTTTTAAATCATCGGTTATACTGGATTTTCTTAAATCAGTCTTTACTTCTAAATTTACTGTATAATCTGAACCTATTTTTCCTTCCTCGATCAAGCAACCGTGGTAGGAGTAGGTGCGGATATCTTTAAGTTTTATAATTCCCATTTTCTATTTTTTTAATTTAAATGTGAAGTTTAAGTAGCGGTTAATAATTTTCATAGGTTTCTGCTGAAACTGTAAACGGTAAACCTTAAACTTTTTTATCTTTGCTAAAATAAAACAAAAAAATGTCAACTGAAGAAAAATCACTCCATTTTATAGAACAAATCATCGAAGACAGTTTATCAAACGGTTTTCCAAAAAATAAATTACGTTTTCGTTTCCCGCCGGAACCAAATGGTTATTTGCATATTGGTCATGCTAAATCAATTTGCTTAAATTTTGGTTTAGGATTAAAGTACAATGCACCCGTTAACTTGCGTTTTGATGATACCAATCCTGCCAAAGAAGAACAGGAATATGTAGATGCAATTAAGGAAGATCTGAAATGGTTGGGTTTTAACTGGACGGAGGAATTATATTCTTCTGATTATTTTCAGCAATTATATGATTGGGCAATTGTGATGATCAAAAACGGAAAAGCATATATTGACAGTCAATCTTCTGAAGATATGGCAGTGCAAAAAGGTACGCCAACACAGCCTGGAGTTGATGGTCCTTACCGAAACCGTTCTGTTGAAGAAAACCTTACCTTGTTTGAAGGAATGAAAAATGGAGATTTTCCAGAAGGTAGTCATGTTTTACGTGCCAAGATTGATATGAGCTCAACTAATATGTTGATGCGTGATCCATTGATGTACCGTATTTTGCATCGTCATCATCATAGAACTGGAAACGATTGGAATATATATCCAATGTATGATTATGCACATGGCGAAAGCGATTATATTGAGCAAATTTCTCATTCTATTTGCACATTAGAATTCGTAATGCACCGGGAATTATACAATTGGTTTTTGGACCAAATTTATGATGATTCCAAAGTGAGACCACATCAATATGAGTTTGCTCGTTTAAACTTGAATTACACCGTAATGAGTAAGCGAAAACTGTTGCAATTGGTACAGGAAAAAATAGTAAATGGTTGGGATGATCCTAGAATGCCTACCATCTCGGGATTAAGAAGAAGAGGATACACTGCAGCATCTATTCGTAAGTTTTGTGATAGTATTGGTGTTGCTAAACGAGAAAATATAATTGATTTTTCACTATTGGAATTTTGCTTACGCGAAGATTTAAATAAGAAAGCACCAAGAGTGATGGCGGTTTTAGATCCGGTAAAATTAGTAATTACAAACTACCCCGCTGATCAAGAAGAATGGTTGGAAGCTGAAAACAATCAAGAAGACGACAGTGCAGGATTTAGAAAAGTACCTTTTTCTAAAGAGTTATACATCGAAAGAGAAGATTTCCTTGAAGATGCGCCTGCTAAGTTTTTCCGATTAAGTTTGGGCAGAGAGGTTCGTCTTAAAAACGGATATATTATCAAAGGTGAACATGTACTAAAAGATGCAACAGGCAACATTACGGAGATTCATGTAACCTATGATGAAGATAGTAGAAGCGGAAGTGGGAGTGAAGCCAGTCAACGAAAAGTTGCTGGAACCTTGCATTGGGTTTCTATACAACATGCGTTAGAAGTTGAAGTCCGTTTGTATGATCGTTTGTTTATAGATGAAGCACCGGATAGTCATAAAGAGAAAAATTTCTTAGAATTTATGAATCCTAGTTCGTTACAAATTGTCAAAGGATTTGTAGAACCAAGTCTAGAAACAGTTCAATCTGGAGATAAATTCCAGTTTCAGCGATTGGGGTATTTTAATGTGGATAAAGATTCAACGCAAGGTAAAATTGTTTTTAATAAAACGGTTGGTTTAAAAGATGCTTGGGAAGAAAAAGGTAAGAAAGAAGAGAATTTGTTGATGAACACTCAAAAGGAAATCAATAAATATGTAAAGGAAAAAGACGAAAACAATGCTAATTTGATTTTAAATAGCATTGTTGAAAATATAAAAAGTATTGATAATTATAGTTTAATTATTCAGACTATTGTCAAAAATATCAAGAATGATAATAACTCGTTGTTGTTTTCTAATTTGATTTTGCATCACTCTAATAAAGTACAAGTAAAAGATATGGAAAATGAATCTTTGACAAAATTATATGCAATGTCTTTAAAAAGCCAAATGCCTGCTGTTCGAATTTTGGCAATCGAAAATATACAAAATGATTTGGATCATTTAAAACTTTTTGAAACACAACTTTCAGAAATGAAAAATAATGAAAAAAATGAAAAAGTGTCTTATGCATTAAATAATCTCATATTTTAAATAAAAATTTTTATACCGATATTAAAAAAGCTTTCTTGAAGGAAAGCTTTTTTTACCGTTAGGAATTAACATTTCAATAACTTTTTTCTATCAAAAATGAATGCAGTAGCGCTGTTTTAAAGGAGTTATTTTAAACAAATGACTCGCTATGTTGAATTTAAAAAATAAGATAACAGCTCGCTTTTATTTGCTTTTTGTCTTATATAATTACACTTTAACGACTTATTAACGGGTTGTTGTTTATAATTTTGTAGATTTATATTTCAAATATTTAAAACTTAGAATTATGTCAAATAATACAGGAAATACATTATTAGCTCTTTTAACAGGAGTTGCAATCGGTGCGGGAGTAGGAATTTTATTTGCGCCAGACAAAGGTTCTAAAACTAGAGAGAAATTACAAGATGGTTTTGATGACGCTAAAAGTGAATTAAAAAATAGATTTGATAGTGCATCTTTAGAATTGAAAGATAAGTTTTCGGTTGCTAAATATGATTTAGAAGGAACTTATGAAGAGTTAGTAGCTAATATGAGTCACAAAACAGATGATGTCATTTCCTTTTTAGAAGAGAAATTGGTGGAATTAAAAAAGCAAAACGCTAAGCTTCAAAAAAACAGTGATACGCCAGTTTAATAAATACTAAAAATAAATACATGGCTTTTGAAGAACTAAAAGAAAATACAGAAAATATTCAAGATCAGGCTAAGGAATATATTGAGGCTACCGCTGCTTATTACAAATTAAGGAGTTTTAAGCTTGCGATGAAATCAACAACAATGATCATTAAAATGTCATTGATTTTAGTTTGTTTTGGTATGGTTTTATTATTTTGTTCTATTGCAGCAGCTTTTGCTATTGGAATGGCTTTAAATAGTTACCCATACGGTTTTTTGATAGTTGGTGGAATTTATCTTGTAGTAACAATGATTTTATTTACCATAAAAGACAGAATTATTGAAGGACCTATTTTAGAGAAATTCTCAGAAATCTTTTTTAACGACTAACTTATATGGAAACTAAAAAATATTCATCCTATGCACAAATTGAAAGAGAACTGGAAATTTTAAAGATGGAGAAAGAAATCAGTTATCAAAAATTGATTTATGGTTTAAAAAAAACAAAAGAAAGCATGACTCCAATGAACATCGTTGGTGGAGTTGTTGGATCTTCTTTAAATGCATTTTCAGGTTCTTATGGTTCACTATTAACTTTTGCGTTACCATTTGTGATCAAGTGGATAAAAAGAATAAAAAGAGGCCATTAAGCCTCTTTTTTTTATAAAATAATTTAGTAAACTATTCTTCTGTTTCTGGATCTTCTTCTATATCTTCTTGTTTTTCAGGTAATTCTTCATTACTTTCTTTTCTAGAAACTCCTTTTCCATTTCTTTTTTTCATCATTTCGCCTACTTGATTAGAAGCACTAAACGAGGCAATCATGTTATTAAGCATGTCACTTCCGGCTTGTGGAGAATTAGGTAATAAAATCAGATTGGAATTGGCATCAGCACCAATAGCTTGAAGCGTATCATAGTGTTGTGTTACCACAATCAGTGCTGAAGCTTCCTGAGAGTTGATTCCAACTCTGTTCAAGACATCTACACTCTCTACTAAACCTTTAGCAATTTCTCTTCTTTGGTTTGCAATACCTTGACCTTGTAATCTTTTACTTTCAGCTTCCGCTTCCGCTTTAGCCACAATTCTAATTCTGGATGCTTCTGCTTCAAATTCTGCTACTGTTTTTTCTCTGTCAGCAGCGTTTATTCTGTTCATTGCATTTTTTACTTGAATATCCGGATCAATATCTGTTACTAATGTATTGATGATGGTATATCCGTAAGTAGTCATGGCTTCATTCAATTCTCTTTTTACAGCAATGGCAATATCATCTTTTCTTTCAAAAACATCATCTAGTTTAAGTTTTGGAACTTCGGCACGAACCACATCAAAAACATAAGAAGTAATTTGATCGTGCGGATACTCTAGTTTATAAAAAGCGTCGTAAACCGTTTCTTTGATGACCATAAATTGAACTGAAACTTTTAGTTTCACAAAAACGTTGTCTTTAGTTTTTGTTTCAATGATAACATCTAATTGCTGGATTTTTAAATTTACGCGACCCGCAATTCTGTCTATTAAAGGAATTTTTAATTGTAAACCGGATTGTCTAATACTTAAAAATCTCCCAAAACGCTCTACAACAGCTGCTGTTTGTTGTTTGACTGTAAAAAAAGAGGACAGTAAAATAAAGAATCCTAATACTAATAGTACTATTAATGGAATGTTCATATTGTTTTTTTTTAGTTAAATAATTATCTGACAATTTACAAAAAATCTTTAGGTTTTTCTTTGTAAATCTAAATTATATGAGAAAAATAACACTTACTTTACGTTGTATCATTTGCACGGCAGTGTTTTAACTTTAAAATAGAAAGATTGCAACTAAATGAGCTTTATTTTTTATAAGCGATTTTGTTGTAACAACTAATTATTTATTTCACGCTGAGCAGCATGCAGTGAAAGTTTCACAGTTTAAAATTCATGTGTTTATTGGAAACCCTTTTTAGATTACTTAGAGTTTATTATAAATAGCTTCCAAGCCATTAAAGCCTGGAAGCTATGCTGTTTTTAAAGAGTGGCAATAGCTTTTTGAATTCTATTTATCGTTTCGTCTTTTCCAATTACTTCAACGATATCAAATAGGTGAGGCCCTTTCAGTGCACCAACTAAACTCAAACGAAACGGTTGCATTACTTTTCCCATTCCAATTTCATTTTTCGTCATCCAGTCTTTGACAATCGTTTCTATATTCATCGAAGTAAAATCAGTAATTTCCTTTATAACAGAAATTAATTCTTGCATCAACGCTGGTGTTTCTACTTTCCAATTTTTTCTTGCTTTTTCATCAAAGGCTGTTGGAGCCACAAAAAAGAAATCACTCATTTCCCAAAATTCAGATACGAAATCTGCACGTTCTTTGATTAAAGAAACCACTTTTGTTAATAGACTTTCATCAATAGAAAATCCTTTTTCTGCCAAAATTGGCGCATAGGCTTTCGCCAAAGTCGTGTCTTCTTGTTTGATTAGATATTGGTGGTTAAACCATTTGTTTTTTTCAGGATCAAATTTAGCTCCGGCTTTATGAACTCGGTCTAAGTCAAATGCTTCAACTAACTCTTCCAGCGAGAATAGTTCTTTATCGGTTCCGTCATTCCAACCTAATAATGCTAAAAAGTTGATTACGGCTTCGGGAAAAAATCCTTTTTCTCTGTAACCTGATGAAACGCCTTCTGCGGTTTTCCAATCTAACGGGAATACAGGAAAGCCCATTTTATCGCCGTCCCGTTTGGATAATTTTCCATTACCAACGGGTTTCATAATTAATGGTAAATGTGCAAAT
The DNA here is from genome assembly GCF_052119725.1 of Flavobacterium sp. W20_MBD1_R3. Classification (NCBI taxonomy): domain Bacteria; kingdom Pseudomonadati; phylum Bacteroidota; class Flavobacteriia; order Flavobacteriales; family Flavobacteriaceae; genus Flavobacterium; species Flavobacterium sp. W20_MBD1_R3. The sequence goes on along the minus strand of NZ_JBGQOR010000004.1, from coordinate 10,079 downwards.
ACAGGAGCTTCCCAACTAAATGCTCGGTACAACAATACGTGCAAAGGCATAGAAGGCAACCATTCCTCACCACGAATTACGTGAGAGGTTTCCATTAAATGATCATCCACTATATTAGCCAGATGATAGGTTGGCATTCCGTCACTTTTAAATAATACTTTATCGTCTAAAAGATTCGTTTCAAATTTTACATCACCACGAATAATGTCATGAAGATGCAACGTTTCGTTTACCGGAGTTTTAAAACGGATGACATAATGTTCTCCAGCAGCAATTCTTTTTGCAGTTTCATCTGTAGAAATCACTAATGAAGTGTCCAGTTTTTCTCTATTAGTATGATTGTATATGAAAGTTTTTCCTTGTTCTTCTTCTAATTTTCGTGCTGTATCTAAAGCTTCTGCTGTATCAAAAGCATAATACGCATTACCAGAATTGATTAATTCAGCAGCATATTGATGGTACAAATCTTTTCTTTCGCTTTGACGGTAGGGACCAAATTTCTCGTTCTTACCAATCGTTTCATCTGGCGCAATTCCTAACCATTCCAGTGCTTCGATGATATATTCTTCGGCACCGGGAACAAAGCGATTTTGGTCTGTATCTTCAATTCTTAAGAAGAAAACACCATTGTTTTTTTTGGCAAATAAATAATTGAATAATGCGGTACGAACTCCGCCAATATGTAAAGGTCCAGTTGGACTTGGTGCAAAACGCACCCGAACTTGTTTAGACATTGCTGTAATTTTTTTGGTAAAGATACGATTTCAATTAGGCAAAAACAGCCGTTTTCTAAACAACCGCAAATTCGCAAATTTATTTTGAAAAAAACTAAATTTTGTATTTTAGGATATTAATCAGTGCAATTTGACAGTAAGTGGTTTATTTCTTATAAATTTTTTATAAAAATTAGCGAATTGGCTGTAAAGACCATTATTCTGTTTGTCAAGTGTCTTCTATCACTGATTTAGATATTTTGGAATTTAGATAATTTCCAGCGTATAAATTGTTACTTTTATTGGTTACAAAAAACAATGCACACATTTTGGAAAATCAGCTGTTTATTTATCAAAAACTAGAAGCTTTCATTAGAAAGTTTTACACCAACGAATTGATGCGAGGAAGTATTTTCTTTATCGGATTCGGATTGTTGTATTTCCTTGTTACGCTTTTTGTCGAATATTTTCTTTGGCTCAAGCCAATGGGAAGAACCGTTTTATTTTGGACTTTCGTTGGAGTAGAAGTGTATTTGTTGTTTCGTTTTATTTTGTTTCCAATTTTTAAATTATTCAAACTTCAAAGAGGAATCGATTACAATCAGGCTTCGACAATTATTGGAAATCATTTTACGGAAGTAAGTGATAAGCTCACTAACTTTTTACAATTATCAAATCCGAACGAGCATCAAATAAAATCGGAATTATTAGCTGCATCGATTGAACAAAAAGCCAATGCGTTGCAACCAATTCCTTTTGGTAACGCTATAAACTATAATGTTAACAGGAAATATTTTCCTTTGGCTTTAATTCCAATGCTGTTATTTGCGTCCTTGTACTTTTCCGGAAATAGTACTATGATATCTCAAAGTTTGAATAGGGTAGTGCATTTTAATGCTACTTTTTTGCCACCGGCTCCTTTTAAATTTATAGTTCTTAATTCAAATTTACAAACCGAACAAGGAAGTGATTTTATCCTTCGCATGAAAACAGAAGGAAAAATAGTTCCTGAGAACGCTATGATTTTTATTGATGATGAAAGTTATTTTATGGAATCGACTAAAGCGGGAGAGTTTCAATTTAAGATGGCAAAGCCTTCAGAAAATATTTTGTTCCACGTGGAGGGAAATGCTATTTCTTCTCCGGATTATGAATTGAAAGTTATAACTGTTCCATCGATTGCTAATTTTGAAATGCAGTTGAACTTTCCTTCGTATTTAAATAAAAAGCCAGAAACTATCAAAGGAACAGGAAATGCTGTTATTCCGGAAGGAACACGTGTGACTTGGAAAATGAACACACAAGCCACACAAAATGTAGTGTGGATGGAAGGAATCTCGAAAGCTACTTTTTCAAAAACAGAAAACACCTTTGTTTTATCAAAAAATATAGTTCAAAACACAGATTATCAAATTCTTACTTCAAATGATAAGGTAAAAAACTATGAAAAACTCAATTATCAGCTGACAATTGTTAAAGATCAGTTCCCAACGATCAATGTGAACAACGCACCGGACAGTTTGAAGGTTGCCAAGAATTATGTTTTAGGTCAAATCTCCGATGATTATGGTTTGACTAGACTTCAGATTGTTTATTATGAAAGAGAGAAACCACAAACTTATAAACGTGGAACAATTGCTATTAAGAAAAGTGCTTTTGATCAATTCGTGTTTTCGTTTCCTAGTAACCTTCCGGTAGAGCAAGGCGTGTTATATGATTATTATTTTGAAGTTTTTGATAACGATGCAATCCATAATTTCAAAAGTACCAAGTCTTCTGTTTTTTCTAATCGTGTTTCCACAGATGAAGAAAAGGAAGATCAAATTTTGCAGCAGCAAAATGACAACATCAACGGTTTAGAGAAGTCTTTAAAAAACCAGGATAAGCAAATTTCTGAAATGGAGGAGTTGCAAAAAACCGGAAAAGAAAAAGAAAATCTGGATTTCAAAGATCAGCAAAAAGTAAATGATTTCATCAAGCGTCAAATGAAACAAGACGAGATGATGAAAGAATTTACAAAAAAAATGAATGATAATTTGGAGCAATTCAAAACGGATAAAAAGGATGAATTTAAAGAAGAGCTTCAAAAACGAATGGACAAAGCCGAAAAGGAATTGGAAAAAAATCAGAAGCTTTTAGATGAATTGAAAGAACTGAACGATAAAATTCAGAATGAAGAGTTGTTGACTAAGTTAGATAAATTTAAACAAAACAGCAAAAACCAAACTAAGAATTTAGAGCAATTAGTAGAGTTGACAAAGAGGTTTTATGTAGAAAAGAAAGCAGAACAATTAGGAGACAAATTGGACAAGCTGTCTGAGAAGCAAGATAAGTTATCTAATGATGAAAAGGAAAACAAACTAGACAAGCAAGAAGTTATCAATGCTGAGTTTGATATAATCAGAGAGGATTTAAATGATTTGGATAAAGAAAACAAGGAATTAAAATCACCCTTGGATTTACCTAAAGACGATGCTAAAGAGAAAAGTATTGATGAAGATTTAAAGAAAGCCTCTGAGGAATTGAAGAAAGACAAAAAAGATGAAGCTAAGCCAAATCAAAAAAGCGCATCTAAAAAGATGAAAGAGATGGCGCAAAAAATGGCACAAACTTTGGAGCAAGGTGAGATGGAACAGTTGCAGGAAGATGTGGTAATGTTGCGACAAATCTTGGACAACCTATTAGCATTTTCTTTGTCCCAAGAAGACTTGATGAACCAATTTAAAAAGCATAAACTAGGATCTCCGGCGTTCAATAAAAATATCAAAGTTCAACAGGATTTAAAACAGCAGTTCAAGCATGTTGACGACAGTTTATTTGCGATGTCGTTGCGCAATCCTAAAATTGCGGAGGATATTACTAAAGAAATTGGCAATGTAGTTTACAACGTAGATAAGTCTTTGTCCAGTTTAACAGATGCTCAAGTTCCAAAAGGTTTGTCGCATCAACAATATACCATTTCTGCGGCTAACAAATTAGCAGATTTCCTAAGTGATATGCTTAATAATATGCAAATGCAAATGTCAGGAATGGGTTCTGGTAAACCGAAACCGGGTCAAGGACAAGGAATGCAATTGCCGGATATTATTAAAAAACAACAAGGTCTTGGAGAGAAAATGAAAGACGGAATCAAAAAAGGAGAGCAGCCGGGTGCCGGCGCAAAAGGACAAAATGGCAAACAAGGGAAGCTTGGTGAAGATGGTGTGGGCGGTGAAGGTAACGCTCAGGCTATAATGGAAATTTACAAAGAACAAAAGCAATTACGTGAAGCATTGCAAAACGAATTGAACAAACAAGGATTGGGTGGAAATGGACAAAGCGCTTTGGAACAAATGAAGCAAATTGAAAAGCAATTGTTGAATAAAGGTTTTAAGAATGAAACGCTTCAAAAGATATTGAATGTAAAGCAGGAATTATTGAAATTGAATTCCGCCATACAACAACAAGGAGAGGAAAATAAACGCCAATCGGACAGTAATATAAATGAGTTTAACAATCGATCTAATGCCTTGCCGGCTCCCTTATTAGATTATTTGAATAGCATTGAAATATTAAATAGACAATCGTTACCTTTGCGTTCGAATTTTAATCAAAAGGTTCAAGAATATTTTAATAAAAAATGATCAATTTTAATTACGAAACCGACTTTAATCTTGACAACGAAGAAGCTATTGCTTCATGGTTGGGAAATGTTATTACATCGGAAAATAAGAAAGAAGGGGAAATAAATTATATCTTTTGTGACGACGAATATCTCCATAAAATTAATGTCGAGTATCTGGATCACGATACACTAACGGACATCATCAGCTTTGATTATTCTATGGGTAATGAATTGCATGGTGATATTTTTGTTTCCGTTGAAAGAGTGAAAGACAATGCTGCCGATTTTAATGTATCCTTTGAGGAAGAACTAAGGCGAGTTTTGGTTCATGGAATTTTGCATTACTGTGGCTACAAGGACAAGGGTGAAGTTGATGAACCAATAATGCGCTCTAAAGAAGATCAGAAAATCGCAATGTTTCACGTGGAACAGTAGCGTTTTTTAAATTTTAATTCGAAGTGTTTCACGTGGAACATTAACTATTGGTTTCAAAAATAAGTTTGCAATGTTTCACGTGGAACAAAATATAGATTTCAAAATTACAATCCTGAATAAGGATTAAATTATAAAAGAAGATGTTTCAAAATGAATATGATGTGATAGTTGTTGGTGCAGGGCATGCTGGTTCTGAGGCTGCTGCTGCTGCCGCAAATTTGGGTTCGAAAACCTTATTGGTGACAATGAGTTTACAGAATATTGCCCAGATGTCATGCAACCCAGCGATGGGCGGTATTGCTAAAGGACAAATTGTTCGGGAGATTGATGCGCTTGGAGGATACTCGGGAATTGTTTCAGATAGGACTGCAATCCAGTTTAAGATGTTGAACAAATCCAAAGGGCCTGCAATGTGGTCGCCGCGTGTTCAAAGTGACCGTATGCGTTTTGCCGAGGAATGGAGAATGATGCTGGAAGGAACTCCAAATCTTGATTTTTATCAAGAAATGGTTAAAGGGTTGATTATTGAAAATGGTAAAATAAAAGGAATCCGAACTTCGCTAGGAGTGGAGATTCGATCTAAATCGGTTGTACTGACTAATGGAACTTTCCTGAATGGTTTGATTCATATTGGCGAAAAACAATTTGGAGGAGGAAGAGCAGGTGAAAGTGCTGCGCACGGAATTACAGAAGATCTAGTTGCGGCAGGTTTTGAAGCGGGACGAATGAAAACAGGAACACCTCCAAGAGTAGATGGACGTTCTTTGGATTATTCGAAAATGAACGAAGAAAAAGGAGATGCTAAACCGGATAAATTTTCATATTCGGATGTGACCTCTCCGTTAATTCATCAAAAATCTTGTCACATGACGTATACTTCGCTAGACGTTCATGATATTTTGAGAGAAGGTTTTGATCGTTCGCCTATGTTTAATGGTAGAATTAAAAGCATGGGACCTAGATATTGCCCGTCTATTGAGGATAAAATTAATCGTTTTGCGGATAAAGACAGACACCAATTGTTTGTGGAACCAGAAGGATGGAATACTTGTGAAGTATATGTCAATGGTTTTTCTACATCGCTTCCTGAAGATATTCAATTTAAAGCATTAAGTTCTGTTGCAGGTTTCGAAAAAGTTAAATTCTTTCGTCCAGGTTACGCAATTGAATATGATTATTTCCCTCCGACACAATTGAAACATACTTTGGAAACAAAATTAGTTGAAGGATTGTATTTTGCTGGACAAATAAATGGAACTACAGGATATGAAGAAGCGGCATCTCAAGGATTGATGGCAGGGATAAATGCACATTTAAAAGTGCATGAAAAAGTGCCGTTAATTTTAAAAAGGGACGAAGCGTATATAGGAGTTTTGATTGATGACTTAATTACTAAAGGAACAGAAGAGCCATATCGAATGTTTACGTCTCGTGCGGAATACAGAACGCTGCTACGTCAGGATAATGCCGATTTCAGATTGACTCCTATGTCGCATGAAATAGGTTTGGCTTCAGAAACGCGTTTGCGAAGAATGGAACATAAATTAAATGAATCAGAAAAAATGGTTGCTTTTTTCAAAGAAACTAGCGTTTCTGTAGCAGAGGCAAATCCGGTTTTAGAATCTAAGGACACTGCACTGATAACTCAAGGGGATAAAATGTTTAAAGTGTTTTCGCGTCCACAAATTGATTTAGATGATATGATGAAATTTGAAAAGGTTGCTTCTTATGTTGCAGCTAATGATGTGGATCAGGAAATATTGGAACAGGCCGAAATTCAAGTGAAGTATTCTGGTTATATCGAAAAAGAAAGAAACAACGCTGATAAACTGCTTCGACTGGAAGATGTAAAAATTCCTGATAACTTTGATTATGATAAAATTAAATCGATGTCAATTGAAGCTAAACAGAAATTAAGCAAGATTCGACCGGTAACTATTTCTCAAGCTTCACGAATCAGCGGTGTTTCGCCGAGTGATGTTTCGGTGTTGCTTATTTATATGGGGCGCTAGTTTAGTGATCGGTATTCAGGCGCAGTGTTCAGTATAAAGATAGATACTTTACAAGACGTTCCACGTGAAACAAAATCAAATTTGCATTATATTTAAAGGGATTCAGCTGCAAACTGCGACTGGAAACTGAAAACTAACAATATGGATATTTCAAACCAAGAGCCTTTTTTAACCGTTAAAGATTATTCCGTTTCTCAGGAAGTTTTTGACTTGTATCATGATGCCAAATTCGACATGTTGGTTACGACTCCACAGCCTAGTTTAGAAAATTTAGGAAAATATTACGAAAGCGTTGACTATATTTCTCATACTGACAGTAAACGATCCTTGTTTGAAAAAGCATATCATTTTGTTAAAAATATAGCGCTGAAAAATAAATTAAATTTAATCAATTCATTGCATTCTAATAAAGGAAGCCTTTTAGACATTGGTGCCGGAACAGGAGACTTTTTATCCGTGGCCAAAGAGAATGGTTGGCATACGATAGGAGTAGAGCCAAGTGACAAAGCAAAAGCAATTGCAAAAAAGAAGGGTGTTTCATTTGTTGGGGAAACCGGCGAATTAGAGGATCACTCTTTTGATGTGATTTCGATGTGGCACGTTCTGGAACACGTTCCTAATTTGGATAACCAAATCAAAGAATTGAAACGATTATTAAAACCAAAAGGAACTTTGATAATTGCAGTTCCCAATTTTAAATCTTTCGATGCAAAACATTACGGAAAGTTTTGGGCGGCTTATGATGTGCCGATTCATTTTTGGCATTTTTCGAAGATGGCTATAAAATTGCTTTTCGAAAAAGAAGAAATGAAATTGGTAAAAGTACTTCCTATGGAATTTGACTCTTTTTATGTGAGCCTACTTTCGGAAAAATACAAAACCGGTAAAATGAATTATTTAAAAGCTATTTCAGTTGGATTACAATCAAATTGGGAAGCTAAGAAGACTTTTGAATATTCTTCGCACATTTATATTCTTAAAAACAACTAGAAATCATTTTAAAAGCATTTAAACTCTAATTTTAATGTAATTGAGGAATGATGTTGAATTTTTCAAGTAAGTCGTTTATTTAACAGATATACGATTCGTTTTTAATAGTAATATACGATGTAATTTTAATTTATAATAATTAAATCTGATAGTAATTAATAAGTAGCATTTTTCAAACTTTCTGGTAATGCTGTTTATTTTTTTATATTTTTGTCAGCAATATTCAAAACTAGAAATGAATCAAAATGAAATCAAAGATCAACGTACACCAAAAAAGAAATATTAAAAATATGATTAAAAAAGCATTAGTAATTATCGCACTTTCAATTTCACTTGTTGCTTGCAATAAACCAGCAGAGGCAGCTAAAGAAATAAAAACAGCTTACGTAGACACTTCTGAATTAATGAAAGAATATACAGAGGCCAAAGATCTTGAAGCAAAATACAAAACAAAAGCCGAGGAAAAAGGGAGACAATTAGAAGCCGAAATAAATCGTTTCAAGCAAGAAGCTGCAGGTTTTCAAGCTAAGGCACAAGCAAATGGTCAAGCATGGGCGCAAGAAAAAGGCGCTGAATTGCAAAAGAAAGAACAACAATTGAGTTATGCGCAACAAGCATTATCTCAAGAACTGCAACAAGAAAGCGGAAAAGAAATGGATTCTTTAGTGAGCGGTGTTAAAAAATTCATCAAAGCGTACGGTAAAGAAAAAGGATATGCATACATCTACGGGACAGGCGATGCCGCTTCAATTTTATATGCTGAAGATAAATTTGATATCACAAAAGAAATTATCAAAGCCTTAAACGACAAATACAAAGCACCTGCAAAAACGGAAGAAAAGGCAGAAGCTAAAAAATAATTTTTTACTATTAATTCAAAAAATTGCCTTCGTCTACATTTAGATTGAAGGCATTTTTTTTGAAGCTATTTCCCGCTATCCGCTTCAACCTCTCGTTTAGCAAGTGTTTTTTCTTACCTAGAAAAGGAGCTTCCGTTGGTCGCTCTTTTCCAGCTAGAAAAAATCACTTTCTATATTTCGAGGATTTCCGTTGCTAGCAGGGCTAAAAATACAGTCGAATTATAATGGTAAATGTTTTCCATTTATTTCAATAATATTACTAATTTTCAATACTTTAGCTATATATACACGCCAAATGCAAACCATCTCAGAAGCAGCTGCCTACACTTTACGATTTATCAACCAAACCCAACGATCCGTTTTCTTAACTGGGAAAGCAGGAACAGGTAAAACTACCCTTTTACGGGAAATTATTCAAACTACACACAAGAACACTGTTGTAGTGGCACCAACTGGAATTGCCGCTTTAAACGCTGGCGGTGTTACCATTCATTCCATGTTTCAGTTGCCCTTTGGAGGATTTATTCCGGATAATTCATCGCCACAATTTTCCGAAAGTACTAAATTTGAGACTAAAGCTACCTTGCGTAGGCATTTTAAAATGAGTGGTTTGAAAAAATCAGTGATTCGCAATATGGAATTGTTGATAATTGATGAAGTGAGTATGCTTCGGGCTGATTTACTGGACGCGATGGATTATATGATGCAATCCGTACGCAAAAAAAGTATTCCGTTTGGGGGCGTTCAGGTCTTATATATTGGGGATTTGCTGCAGTTGCCTCCAGTGATTCGTGATGAAGAATGGAGAACCCTTAAAACCTATTATAAAGGAAAATTCTTTTTCCACTCGCATGTGGTACAACAAAATCCGCCTTTGTACATTGAATTGTCTAAGATTTTTCGGCAGACTGATGATACGTTTATTTCAGTTTTGAACAATTTGCGTAATAATGAGATTTCGCAGCAAGACATTCAAACCTTAAACCAATATGTAAAGCCAGATTTTGATTTAAAAGCTAATAAAGGATACATTACATTAACTACACACAACAACAAAGCCGACACGATGAATGCGCAGGCTTTGGAAGATTTAGAGGGAAAGTTGGGGATATATAAACCCGAGATTACTGGTGATTTTCCGGAGAAGATATTTCCCGTGGAACATCAACTGCAGTTAAAAGTTGGTGCGCAAATTATGTTTGTAAAAAATGATTTATCCTTTGATAAACATTATTTCAACGGAAAAATGGGCGTTATCAAATCGCTTTCGAGCAAGGAAATCTTAGTTCATTTTCCGGAAGAAAACAAAACCATTGAAGTAGAAAAATACGAGTGGCAAAACATTCGCTACAAAATAGATCAAGCCACTAAAGAAATTGAAGAGGAATTTTTGGGAACTTTTGTGCATTATCCCATCAAATTAGCTTGGGCAATCACCGTTCATAAAAGCCAGGGATTAACTTTT